>NZ_CEYXRG010000001.1:0-289813 GCF_982940295.1 Leisingera sp. | reverse complement strand
GGTTGTGGGGCGGGGGGCGGCGCGTGGGGGGGGGCGGGGCCCAAGGCCGCTGGCGGTGCAGGTTTACTGCACGGCCCGGGCGCGGGAGCACCGCCGGAAATTGCCGGGTGTCAGGCTTCAGCCCGTTCCGTTGCCTCCAGCCGGGTCACAACCCTGGCGCCGCTTTCCAGGGTGCGGTGCACCGGGCATTTGTCGGCAATCTCCAGCAGCCGGCTGCGCTGCTCCTCGCGCAAGGGGCCGCACAGCCGCACCACCCGGGTGAATTGGTCGATCTTGGCTGGCCCGGAGGGCTGGGCGTCCTGGGCGTGCACTTTATCGTGGCTGACATCAACGCTGATCCCTTCCAGCGGCCAGCCCTTGCGCCGGGCATACATCCTGAGCGTCATCGACGTGCAGGCGCCCAGGCCCGCAGCCACGAACCCGTAGGGCGACATGCCGCGGTTGGTGCCGCCATAGGCCAGCGGCTCGTCAGCCAAAGCGTGATGATAGGGGCCGGATTGCACATCCTGCAGAAACCCGTCCGGGTCCGCCTCCGTCACCCGCAGGATACCTTCCGGTGCACCGGGTGGCGGCGCGGGCGGGGTCATGCCGATATAGCGCCCGGCCCAGGCCGCGATCACTTCTGAAGCATACTCCGCGTCCGCAGGGCGCGAGATCAGGTGGTCAGCATCGTCCAGAGTAACAAAGCTCTTGGGATGCTTGGCGGCGGTGAAGATCGAACCGGCATTGTCGATGCTCACCGTCTCATCCCTCGGCGCGTGGAGAACCAGAAGCGCCGCCTTCAGTTCTGCAATCGCGGGCGCCAGCGCCTCGGCTTTGATATCCTCGACAAACTCCTTGCCGATCACAAAGGGCCGCCCGGCGAGACAGACCTCTGCGCGGCCCTTGGCCTCGATCTCCGGCAGGGCTGCATCGAAATGGTGCGAGACATGGCCTGGATCAAACGGCGCCCCCAATGTCACCACGCCTTTGGCCGAAGGGATCCCGGCACGCGCGCGCAGCACGGCGGCACCGCCCAGCGAATGGCCGATCAGCAGCGAAGGCGCCATGTTGCGCGAGGCCAGATACTGCGCCGCCAGGATCAGGTCTGCCACGTTGGAGGTGAAAGTGGTGTTGGCAAACTCACCTTCGGAGTGGCCGAGGCCGGTGAAGTCGAAGCGCAGCACTGCAATCCCCATCGCCGCCAGACGCCCGGCAATCCGCCGCGCGGCGGGAATGTCCTTGGAGCAGGTGAAGCAATGGGCAAAGAGGGCGGTCGCCAGCACCGGCCCGTCGGGCAGGTCGAGACGGGCAGCAAGGGTATTTCCGGCGTGGCCGGTGAATGAAATCCGTTCCATGGGCATTGGCGTGGCCTTTATTGGGTGATCCGCATAGATTGAGCGCGCAACGTGGCCTGAACAAGGCAGCAGCCCCCAACGTCACGGGAAGGTGAAGCCAGATGAGCAGCAGTACCATAGAGGGCATCGGATGTTTCAGGCCGCAGTGCGGGCGGGACCGGCAGATGTGGCAGCGGTTGGCGGACTTCTGCGCCAGCGAACGCCAGGCCTTCGGCCGCAATCCGGAAACCGGCCACGTGACCGGATCCGCTTTTGTGCTGTCGCCAGACAGGAAGAGCGTGCTGCTGACCCATCACAAGAAGCTTAACCGCTGGCTCCAGCTGGGCGGCCATTGCGACGGCATTGCCGACGTGCCCTTCGTGGCGCTGAAGGAAGCCTATGAGGAAAGCGGTCTGTCGCGGATCAGGCTCTTGTCCAAGCAGGTGTTCGATGTCGATATCCACGGGATCCCTGCAAGTACCCGCGACTGCGCGCATCTGCATTACGATGTGCGATACCTGTTTCAGGCCGCGGCGGGGGAAATTGCCGCCAGCGATGAATCCCACGCTCTGGCCTGGGTGCCGCTCGATCAGCTGGAAGAGGTGACGGATTCGCCCGGTGTGCTGGTCCTGCGGGAGAAGCTGGCGCGGTTCCTGAGCCGCTATTGTTAAGGCGTGGCGCCTGACGGCGCCGCAGGCTGTCCCGGCCCCTCCTTGCGGGAGGGACCGGCAGTTGGGCGTTACGCTTCTCCCAGCAGTGCCTTGTCGAACGGGTAGGTGGTCAGGTTCTCGTAGCCGTCCTCGGTGATCAGCACCTGGTCTTCCAGTTTGATCGAGAAGTCGCCGCCCTCGGGCGACACCAGCGCTTCGACACAAAGCACCATGCCCGGCTCAAGCACATAGTCAAAGGCGCCCTCGACCATCTGGTCCGGATAGGCGACCAGCGGCCACTCATCGCAGAGGCCGACGCCGTGCATCATGCAGCCGTATTTCTGTTTCTGGAACTCTGCGTCCAGCGCGTGGCAGCCCTTGGAGAGCTCCTGGATGTTCACGCCCGGTTTCAGCATTTCCATGTTGTACCGGATGTGCTCCAGCCCGTGCTGCATGGCATAGATCATGTCGGGGCGCGGTTTCCGGTCGCCGATCCACCAGCTGCGGGAGATGTCGATGCAAATCCCGTAGGAGCCGACCAGATCGGTGTCGAAGCTGATCATCTCGTTGTTTTTGATGATGCGCGGCCCGCATTCCTGGAACCAGGGGTTGGTGCGCGGACCAGAGGCGAGAAGGCGGGTTTCGATCCATTCGCCGCCGCGGCGGATGTTTTCCGCGTGCAGTACCGCCCAGACGTCATCCTCGGAGATATTGCCGCCCGGGATCTGCTCACGGGCGAATGTTTCCATCGCTGCCACTGCGGTTTCGCAGGCGTGATGGGCGCATCGCATCGCCAGAATCTCGTCCGGGCCTTTCACCGCGCGGCATTTCTCGGTCAGCTCTTCGCCGGGGAAGATCTCCAGCCCCTGTGCTTCCAGCGCCCGGAGCCCGTGCAGCATCACCTTGTCCACCGCCAGCCGCTTGTTGCTGCCGCTGTGCTCCTCCAGCAGGATGCGCACCTCGTTGGAGAACTTATCGGCGGCCACGTCGATCTTGTCGCCGCGGTCAAAATAGAACAGGTCCGCGCCCGCGCGCTGTTCCCGCACCAGCGGGTTGAATTCGCTCAAGAAAGGCGACTGCTTGTAATCCCACAGCACCATGTAGCCGTCAGCACAGATCAGCAGGGCGCGGAACGGGTTGTGGGTGTTCCACAGCTGCATGTTGGTGGAGTCGGTCGCATAGCGGATATTGAGCGGGTCGAACACCAGAAGGCCGCCATAGCCGCGGTCGTTGATGAAACGTGTCAGCCGCTCCCAGCGGAATCTGCGCATGGCCTGCAGGTCCGGCAACTGCAGCCCGGCCTCTGCCCATTCGCCGAAAGCCAGCTGGGTCGGGCCGATCTCGACACGGTCGTTGTCGTTCGGGGTGTTGTCGCCCAGCCTGTCACCGCGAGTTGGGTCGATTTTGCGGATGTCGCGGTAGTGCTCGTTCATGCGTGGCCTCCGTCGCTGCACAGTCCTGTCCAATGTGCCGCTTGCGGCCGGGGGAATCGCGGCAGAAAGCGACGGGTTTTCCGGTCGTTTCTGACCTAAGATGCAACGTTGCGGCTGATTCCCGGCTGTTGGAATGCTATCGCAGAGGGATGAAAGCGATTCTGCAGAAGACCATTCCCTACAACCCGCTTGAGGAGAAGAAACTCCCCGGTATTCAGCCGCTTGCGCCTGATGGCTGGCTCGCGGCGGATGATGCCTATGCGGGCCAGATGGCAGAGCGGGAGCGGCTGCTGTCCACCCGGCGGGACGAGGTCCTGCGGCTGGACGCCAGCGCGATGGCAGCGGCGCAAGAGCTGCTGCAGATGGCGCTGGATGCGCTGGATTCCGGGGCTGAAGATACCGCGCTGCGGCCGGATCGCGTGCGGGTCGCGGTCGACTGGGAGGATCCCTTGGGAACCTTGGGCCGGATAGCGCAGCAGGATTTCTGCATCCTGCAGAAACCGGACGGGGCGGAGGAACATGTTCTGACCGGTGCGGTTTTGTGTTTTCCGGCAAGCTGGACGCTGGCGGAGAAATTCATGCGGCCATTGACCGGCATTCATGTGCCGGTGGATAGCTATGACGCGGGCATCGCTGCGCGGGTACAGCGGTTGTTTGACGGGGTGCAGGCGGGTCGGCCGCTGTGGCGGTTCAACGCGCTGTGGTACCGGGACCCGGCGCTATACCAGCCGCGCAGCCAGTACGCTCCGCGTGAAAAACCGGACGCCAGCAGGGCCGGGTATCTGCGAAGCGAAAAGCAGGTGATCCTGCGGCTGCCGCAGACCCGTGCTGTGGTGTTTGCCATCCACACCCATGTGCTTGCGCGGGCGGATGTGATGCGCCAGTGGGGTCCCCGTCAAGAGAACCCTGCGGCGCGGCCTTAGGGGAACAGCGGGCGTGCGGCCTGCACCATGCCTGCGCTGTCCAGGAACAGGAACAGAGCGGCCAGCAGAAGCAGATGGCTGACGAAACGCAGCCGGCGGCGCGGCGCGATGCTGAAAGCGGCCAGAGCCGGGACCTGCAACTGGCTGCTCCAGCCGCTTGGCTGCGGTCCGGCCTGCAGCGGCCTGCGGCTTCGGGCGCGTGCTCGTTCGGCTGCCGCCGAGGCACCGGGTCCTGCTGCACGGTTTACTGCATCTTGAAAAGCGCGTTCGCAGTGGGCCTCAAGTGCAAGCGCGGCTTGGTCTACCGGCGCAAAGCAAGCGCGGCCGCGGGGACGCTCCGGTCGGGGCTGCCTTGGCTGGCTGGCTTCAACAGGGGTTTCTGCCTGGCCGGATACCGCGGGCTGAGGTGCGAACACGCTCAGGAACTGGTCGCAGGTCAAAGCGACCTCAGTATCAAGCCACTCGACGGAGGTGGCTTCGACAGCGGAAAGCAGCCGCCGCAGTACCTCAGCCAGCAGCATCTCGGTGATCTCGCGGTCGCAATGCTCCGGATGAACCGGGGACAGCGACACTTCCAGCAGTGCCGAGGGCTGCAGCATGCTTCCGGTGAGCCGGCTGGAGCGCCGCAGCGGAACCCGGCGCAGGCGTACAGTCACAAAGTAATGATCGCATTGAAGCCGGGCGGCATTCTCGGCGCGGGCCTCGATGGTTTCCGCGGAATGGCCAAAGTCGTCGAGCGTGTCCACCACCGCGGAAACCGCAGCGGAAAGGGTTTCTTGATCGCGGCTTTCCAGCCCAAGCCTGCCCGTAAATTGCACGTTCTTTGCCACCGTCCGGATCCTCCATTCAGGGTGCCGATAAAAGAAGAATAAAAATTGAAGGGGTTCAAAGTGGGGCAGAAGATTAGGCCGTGCGGGAAACTGTGCAAACAGAAAAAGGGCAAATGAGGCAGTTTCTAAGACTTTGAATTTAAACGGTTTAGCGCTGGTCTTGCCGAAAATAGGAGCCCAAATGCGGCTCAACTGTGGCATCTGCGGAACACATTGATGCCCTAGAGCTTACAATGAAGCGGGAATCGCCAGCACTGTTCCTAGCGTGATTCACAACTGCACCTCCCGGCCGCGCCGGGGGCGGCGGCAAGTGCAGCGATAAACGATCGCAGCCGCGGTCAGCCGTCGATCTGGCGTCCCATGATCGCCAGCGATTGCTGATAAACAGTGGCGGCATTCCATTGTTTCAGAACGGGGTAATTCGGCTCGCCTGGCTGATAGCCTTTGCCGGGCTTCCAGCCCTTCTTGCGCAAGTAATAGGCGGTGGAGGCCAGGGCATCACCCATGTTGTAGAAATCCACCCGGCCGTTACCGTCCCAGTCCTGGCCGTATTGCAGGGCATTTCCGGGAAGAAACTGGGTGTGGCCCAGCTCGCCGTGCTTGGCACCAAGCGTGCCGGGGGTGATGGCGCCCTGATCCACCAGCTTCAGCGCTCCCAGCGCGTGCGGGCGGAAGAAATCGGAGCGGCGGCAGTCGTAGGTCAGCGTCACGATTGCTGAGACCACCTGGCTGTCGCCCATGTAATTGCCAAAGGCTGTCTCCATACCGTGGATGGCAATCAGCACACCCGCGGGCACGCCGTACTTTCGTTCCAGTGCAGCGTAGAAGTCGGGATTGCGCGCCTTGCGCTTGCGGCCCTGCGCCACGATGGTGGCAGAGCCGCGGACCTGCATGAACTTCTCCAAAGAGTATTTGAAGCTCTTCTGGTTGCGGTCGGCGGCGATGGTGCGGCGGGCGTATTGCGCATCTGCCAGTGCTTGCAGCCCGGCTTTGCGCACCCCGGCACGTTTGGCCTCGCGGCTGAACGCCTGTTTCCAGGCATCAAACCCGGCAGAGGTATTGCCGCAGGTCGCAGCCACGGCGGGAGAAGCAAGAAAGGCGGAAATCAGGGCAGGGGCAATCAGCCGGCGCATGAATAGAACTCTCGAAATGTGACTCGTGTCCCTGCAGCCTAGCGTGACTGTGCCCCATGTCTAACGGGAAATCCTGCCATTGGTTCCCATCCGCCTAGGTAAAGGCTGTCCCCGCTGCCAGTGCCAGACCGTCGGCAACCGCTGTCATGGCATTTTCCGTCTCGACACGCGCATTTGGACACAAAGACCGCATCTCAGCCTGCACCGCCGCCAGCAGCGAAGAGCCGCCGACCATGACAATCCGGTCAACTTGCGCCCCCTCGAGACCTGCCAGATCCAGGGTCTCTGCGGCACAGAGGCCGATGGACCGGGTCTGTTCCGCCAGCGTTTGGTTCATGTCCGCGGCGGGCATCGGAACCGACAATCCGCGCTGCAACAGCTTGAGGTCGATTGCTGCCGTGTTCTCAGCGCCATTGGCGCGGATCTTGCCGCGCTCCACCGCAAAAGCCAGTTCGTGCCCCAGCTCATCTTCCAGCACGGCCACCAGCCGGGCGAGCTTTTCGGGCTCAACCGCATTCGCGGCCAGGTCCTGCGCGGCGCGGCGGTTTTCGGGACTGTAAAGGAAGGGGATCAGCTGCCAGGTGGCCAGATCGTTGAACAGCCGGTTCGGCGCGGGCAGGCTGCCGCCGCCGAAGGTGTTGCGGATCTGGCTGCCGCGGCCCAGGAGCGGCATCACATGATGAATGCTCAGCTGCCTGTCGAAATCGGTGCCGCCCAGACGAACCCCGTGCGAGGCCAGGATACGCGCCGAGCCATCCGCGCCCAGCTCGAACGCAGTAAAGTCCGACGTGCCGCCGCCAATATCGACGATCAGCCCCAGCCCCGGCGATGGGGCAGCGGCGCGCAGGGCGGCTTCGGGTTCGTACATGAACATCACGTCTTGAAAACCGGCCTCAAGATAGCAGGCGCGCAGGTCCTTTTCCGCCTGTGTCTCTCGGTCTGCATCTTTGGAGTGAAACCGCACCGGCCGCCCGGACAGCGCATGGGTGAACTGCATGCGGGTGGCCGCCTCGGCGCGCCGTTTCAACTCTGCCAGGAAACGGGCGATGATCGTGGCAAAGCTTATCCGCTCGCCGCCCAGCCGCCGCTCCTCATGCAACAGGGAAGTGCCGAGAAGGCTCTTGAGCGCGCGCATGAACCGGCCTTCCTCGCCGCTGATCAGCGCTCGCGTGGCGCTGTGGCCGATCCGCATCTGCCGGGAGTCCTCTGCGAAGAACACCGCTGTGGGCAAGGTCTGTTCGCCAGGTTCCATCTCCACCAGCCAAGGGCGCCCTGAGACGGCGATGCCGGCTGCGGAGTTGGAGGTGCCGAAGTCGATACCAAGGGTGCTGGGGGCGGTCATGAGGGAGATCCTGTACGCAAACCGGAGCGGGCCCGGCTATAGCATAAGACAACCGCGATCAAGGCGAATCATCCCTTCATGCGGCTGAAAGATGCACTTGGGCGGATTGCCGCAGGAGGCGCAAGTCCTTCAAAACCCTACAGTAAAGCCTGCGTAAAAAGATCTTAATTCCTGAATGTCACCGTTTAAACGCCTGCCGCCCAGAGCAGGTTGTTTGGAGTTCGGAAGATGAGTAAAACTGATTACCAGCGCATCATCTCAAAATTTGCGCTTGATGGAGACCATCAGAAAGACCTGGCACGGGCGAGCAAAATGCTAGTGCCTTACTTCGATGTAATCCTCGACAGATTCTATGATTTTGCCCGGGCTGACAGCGAAGCCAGCAAGTTCTTTCCCGACGAGCAGATCCTTACCCATGCCAGAACCGCGCAAAAGCGGCATTGGGAACTTCTGCTGCGGGGCGACTTCCCGGAGGAGTATTTTGCTTCGGCCGAACGCGTCGGCAGTGTTCATTTTAAGATCCAGCTTCCCTTCGAGCTGTACCTGTCTGCCTATTCACGGGCAACATCGCATATCCAGCAGGTTCTCGGCGAAAAGTTCGGCGCCGTAGTAACCCCCGGTGGGCGGCGCAAGCTGTTTGCGATGCTGGGGGCTCTGAACCGCGTCTTTGCGCTGGATACCTATTTCGTCATCGACGCCTATTTTGCGGCGCAGCGCGCCGAACAGGACACAGCCTTTGACTATATCACCGCCGGGATCGAGCGGATGGAGGCCCGTGACCTGTCCCAGAAGATCCCAGCGCCCGGCGAGAGCGATTACCCCCAGCGTTATGATCAGGTGCGGGTGACCTTCAACCGGCTGATGGGAAGCCTGGCAGGCGTTATTGGCAGCATCCAGGACTCGGCAACGGGTCTGAACAGCACAGCCGGCGAAATTTCCGACGCTGCGCAGGAATTGTCCCAGCGGACCGAAACCCAGGCAGCAACGCTCGAGCAGACAGCGGCGGCCGTGGAGGAGATAACCGCCAGCATGCGGACGTCGGCCGACGCGACCCAGGAAACCAGCAGCGTGGCCGCCACCGCGCAAGCCTGCGCAGAAGACGGCTTTTCCGTGGTGACCGATGCGGTGAAGAAGATGAAGGAAATCGCCGACTCCTCTGAAAGAATTTCACAGATCATCGGCGTGATTGACGACATTTCCTTCCAGACCAACCTGCTGGCGCTGAACGCCGGGGTCGAGGCCGCCCGTGCGGGCGAAGCGGGGCGCGGCTTTGCGGTTGTCGCTTCTGAGGTGCGCGGGCTTGCGCAGCGCGCCGCTGTATCGGCCAAGGAGATCAAGGAACTGATCAATATCAGCTCAGGCCACGTGGACGAGGGCGTTTCGCTTGTCGACCGGGCAGGCGAGGTGCTGAACCGGATTGTGACTGACGTTAAGAAAGTGTCGGAATTGTCGGCGTCGGTCTCGGCCTCGGCGGGCGAGCAGACCACCGGACTGACTGAGATCAACACAGGGGTTTCGCATCTGGACGGGGTCACCCAGCAGAACGCGGCCATGGTTGAGCAGACGACGGCCGCCACGGTGACAATGCGCCAGGATGCGCAGTCGCTTGCTGACCTGGTCAAATCCTTCGATGTCGGGCAGACAGCCGGCCCGATTGCCGCCGGAGACGGGGACGCTGGCGGCAGCCTGCGTCTGGCCGGCTGATGCGGTGATCCGCCGTATCCCAGCGGCACAGACAGAAAAAGGCGCCCCTTGGGGCGCCTCTTCCTTCGTAATTTCAGCAGCTTAGCAGCTGTAGTACATGCCGAACTCAACCGGGTGCGGGGTGTGTTCGTACTTGTGGACCTCTTCCATCTTCAGCTCAATGTAGCCGTCGATCTGGTCCTTGGTGAACACGTCGCCCTGCAGCAGGAAGTCGTGGTCGGCGGCCAGCGCGTCGACGGCTTCACGCAGCGAGCCGCAGACGGTCGGGATGCCTTCCAGCTCTTCGGCCGGCAGATCGTACAGGTTCTTGTCCATGGCTTCGCCCGGATCGATCTTGTTGCGGATGCCGTCCAGACCGGCCATCAGCAGTGCTGCAAAGCACAGGTAGGGGTTTGCAGCCGGATCGGGGAAGCGGGCCTCGACGCGCTTGGCTTTCGGGCTTTCGGTCCACGGAATACGCACACAGCCGGAGCGGTTGCGGGCGGAGTAGGCGCGCAGAACCGGTGCCTCGAAGCCCGGGATCAGGCGCTTGTAGGAGTTGGTGGACGGGTTGGTGAAGGCATTCAGCGTCTTCGCATGCTTCAGGATGCCGCCGATGAAGTACAGCGCTTCCTGCGACAGGTCGGCATATTTGTCGCCTGCAAACAGCGGCTTGCCGTCTTTCCAGATCGACATGTTCACGTGCATGCCGGAACCGTTGTCGCCATAGATCGGCTTCGGCATGAAGGTTGCCGACTTGCCATATGCGTGCGCCACGTTGTGGATCACGTATTTGTATTTCTGCAGCTCGTCGGCCTGTTTGGTCAGCGAGTCAAAGATCAGGCCCAGCTCGTGCTGGCAGGAGGCCACTTCGTGGTGGTGCTTGTCCACCTTCATGCCCAGGCGCTTCATGGTCGACAGCATCTCAGACCGCAGGTCCTGCGCTTCGTCGGTCGGGTTGACCGGGAAGTAGCCGCCTTTCAGGCCCGGGCGGTGGCCCATGTTGCCCATTTCGAATTCGGCGTCGGTGTTCCAGGAGCCGTCGGTTGCGTCAACCTCGTAGGACACCTTGTTGATGGTGTTGGAGTAGCGCACGTCGTCGAATAGGAAGAATTCCGCTTCCGGGCCCATATAGGCGACGTCGCCGATGCCGGAGGACTTCAGGTAGGCCTCGGCCTTCTGGGCGGTGCCGCGCGGGTCGCGCTCATAGGCTTCGCCGGTGTCCGGCTCCACGATGGAGCAGTGCAGGCACAGGGTCTTTTCCGCATAGAACGGGTCGATGTAGGCGGACTCGGTGTCGGCGACCAGTTTCATGTCGGAGTTTTCGATCGACTTCCAGCCGGCGATCGACGAGCCGTCGAACATGAAGCCTTCTTCCAGGAAGTCTTCGTCGACCAGGTCCACATCCACGGTCACGTGCTGCAGCTTGCCGCGCACATCGGTGAAGCGGATGTCGACATAGGCGACGTCCTCGTCCTTAAGTGTCTTGAGAACTGCGTCTACGCTCATTCCCTCGGTCCTTTTTGTAGATATGTAAGGATTTTCGTTGAAGTCTTTAGAGTGCGTCCGGGCCGGTCTCGCCGGTACGGATGCGGATCGCTTGCTCGACAGGCGAGACAAAGATCTTGCCGTCGCCGATCTTGTCGGTCTTGGCAGCATCGACAATGGCTTCAATCGCCTGGTCGACCTGATCGTCGTCCAGCACAACCTCGACCTTCACCTTGGGCAGGAAGTCGACCACATATTCGGCGCCGCGATAGAGCTCGGTGTGGCCCTTCTGACGGCCAAAGCCCTTGACCTCGATCACCGAAAGGCCTTGGACGCCAACGTCCTGCAACGCTTCCTTCACCTCATCCAGTTTAAAAGGCTTGATGATGGCTTCGATCTTTTTCATCGGCTTTGGCTCCTCGCAAGCTTGTTGGAGGTGTCATTTCACTTCTAAATGAAGGCAGCAATGCACAGCTGTGCGGCTGCGGCAATTGTGGGCAGGATTTGATCGTGACTGCCTAAAAATTAAGCACTGCGCCCGGAAATTGCGCAGAATTGAATCGGGGAAGGGCAAAACATGACCGAACTGCTGACCGCAGCCCAAATGCGGGCCATTGAGCAGGCCGCCATAGAGTCCGGCGTGGTGACCGGGCTGGAACTGATGGAGCGCGCCGGGCAGGGGGTGGTTGAGGCCATCTTTGTGTATGGGCGGGTGCTGGCATAAGCGCGCGGGGCCGGCCCCTCGCGCTCCCCGGAGTATTTGGGGAAAGATGAAGGGGCGCGCCGGGCGGTGGTTCTGTGCGGGCCGGGCAACAATGGCGGTGACGGCTTTGTGGTGGCGCGGTTGCTGAAGGAGCGCGGCTGGGAGGTGGAAGTGTTCCTGTATGGAGACCCGGCCAAGCTGCCGCCGGATGCGAAGGTGAATTATGAGCGGTGGCGGGAGTTTGACGCGGTGCGGCCGCTTTGTGAGGAAGTGATTGATGCTGGAGAGGATGCAGATCTGGTGGTTGATGCGGTCTTCGGCACAGGGCTGGCGCGGCCGTTTCTGGATCACGGCGAGGTTCAAAGCGAGCTGAACCTGTGGCAGGCCGCTTCCAGCCGTGGCGCGGCCCCGCGGGTTGTGGCAGTCGATATGCCCAGCGGCGCGTGCGCGGATAGCGGGCTGTACCTGGGGTGCGCGGGTGAAAACCCGTTCGATGCAGCTGTGATGGCAAATCTCACGGTAAGCTTCCACCGGGCAAAGCTTGGGCAATTCCTGTCTGACGGCGCGGAAGGGTGCGGCAAAGTTGTTGTGAAGGACATTGGCCTTGCTGACAGGGGCAGCCCCGCGGTGCCGGGCGAAGTGGTGACGCTTGCGGCGCCATCTGCCGGCGGCAAGGCGGCGGGGCATAAGTACACCCACGGCCACGCCCTCGTCCTCTCTGGCGGTCATGGCAAAACCGGCGCTGCTCGGCTGGCTGCCCGCGGCGCGCTTCGGGTCGGGGCGGGGCTGGTCACCGTCGGCTCGCCGCGCTCGGCGATGTTTGAAAACGCCGCCAATCTGACCGCCATCATGCTAAAACAGATCGACGGCGCGCATGGGGTCAGCGAGCTCCTGGAGGACACGCGTTTCAATGCGGTCTGCCTCGGCCCTGGCCTGGGCCGCGGCGCCGATACCCAGGCGCTGGTTATGGCGGTGCTGAAGGAAAAGCGCGCCACCGTGCTGGACGCCGACGCGCTCACGAGGTTCGAGCTGAAACCCGAGGCGCTGTTTGAGATCCTGCACGAGAATTGTGTGCTGACCCCGCATGGCGGCGAATTCGCCAAACTGTTCCCGGACCTGGCGGACAAGCTGAACTCGCCCGCCACCTCAGGCCCGGCCTATTCCAAGGTCGACGCCACCCGCGAGGCGGCGAAGCGCGCGGGCTGCGCGGTGCTGTTCAAGGGGCCGGATACGGTAATCGCCGCGCCGGACGGGCGCTGCTCAGTCAATTCCGCCCATTACGAGCGCTCCGCGCCCTGGCTTGCCACAGCCGGATCTGGAGACGTGCTGGCGGGGTTCATCACCGGATTGATGGCGCGCGGGTTCGATCCGATGCAGGCAGCGGAAACCGCCGCCTATCTCCACGTCGAATGCGCGCTGGAATTCGGCCCCGGCCTGATTGCCGAGGACCTGCCGGAGCAGATCCCCGCGGTGTTCCGCAAGCTTGGGATGTAAGCAGGCTCAAGCCGCCGGGCGCAGGTTCTCTTGCGGCGCGGCGGCTGCCGCCAGCTCAAGGCCGCCTGCATAGATCACATGCGGACGGGAGAACTCCAGCACCGTCAGCTCCATCATCTGCAGGCCCAGGTCGCGGATGAATTCGCCGTCCACCAGCTCATAAGCCGGCACCACCGCCTGCGGCTGGCCGAACATCGCCTTGGCGCGCCAGTCGCGGATCAGAATGCGCTGGTCCCAGGGCACGGTCAGATCATCTTCACACCGGGTGTCGCCCAATGACCCTGCGGCGATGCAAACAGCCTGCAGCATGGCACGGCGGGTTCGCACGGCTTCGACCTGGGCCATGCCTTGGGTTCGGGTGATCAGGCTGTCGCCTGCTTTGATGTCCTCTGCGGGACGCTCGCCCTCCCGGGTCAGCACGATGGTTCCGCGCAGCAGGCTGATGTTCTGGCTGCCTTGAAACAGGCGCCGGGGCTGCGTCTGGCCGCGCGCCGCCAGTTGCGCGCGCAGGGCCGCATTTCCAAACGGTTTCATATTATTGCTCGCTTTGTCTGCCTCAGACTTTTTTGCCAAACTACGGCAGAACCGGATTCCAGGCCCAGCCTTCCGCGGCAAAAATCCGCTCATTGTTGCAATTATGCGGACGGATTGTTGCCGATCTGCACATCGGCATCCGGGCCGCGTTTTCCGCTCGCATCCCCCGCCAAGCTTTGCTATTCAGCGCGTCACGCGGCGGGCCTGTCCCGGCGCACGTGCGGGTGTGGCGGAATTGGTAGACGCACCAGATTTAGGTTCTGGCGCCGCAAGGCGTGGGGGTTCAAGTCCCTTCACCCGCACCATCTCTCTAAAGAATGCAGATTTTGTTTTCTTCGCCGCGGTGGCAAGGCTGGTCGCGGATGGCGCGCGGGCAGGGGCGTTCGCGGCCTTGAGGCCATTGACAGATCCTTGCCCGGAATGATCAGCGGGCTACCTGCCGGGTGAGATTTTCCGAATATTCTGCTGAGGGAGATAGCCATGCCACGTCTTCATCATTTTCTCGGCGCGGCGGCGGGGTTTTTTGTCCTAGGGCAGCCTGCGGCAGCTGAACTGAAATACACCAACAATTCCGGCGGCTACGTCGAGATCTACGGTCAGTTTAACCCGGCCATCATCTCGGTCGATGACGGGCAGCATACAGAGACGAATGTGCTGGACAATGACCTGTCCCGCTCCCGGGTGGGGCTGCGGCTGATCCAGCCGTTTGGCAGCAACACCTTCGGTTTCCGCTTCGAAACCGGGCTGGGCTTTCCGAATTCGACCGAAGTCAATCAGTTCGGGTCGACCTACAGCGGCTGGACGCGTGCGGATCTGCGTCATGTGGACTTCTGGCTGGAAGGGAGCTGGGGCAAATTCTCAGCGGGGCAGGGCAGCATGGCGGCGGATGGCGCGGCTGAGACGGATCTCTCCTATGTGGGCGCTGCGCTTTATTCCTATACCGTGGATTCCAGCGCCGGATTTCTGTTCCGCGACACCACGGGGGCGCTGACCGGGCCTGCACTGGTCAATGCTTTCGACAATCTCGATGGCTCCCGGCGCGGCCGCATCCGCTATGACACGCCGGATTTCAACGGGTTTTCCGCTGGGATCGCCTGGGGGCAGAACGTGCTCTCCTCTTCGGATGATGCCGACTATTATGACATCGGCCTGTTTTACGGGCAGGAGCTGGGCTCTGCCGAATTCAGCGCATCCCTGGCCTATCAGGTGCGTGAAGATGCCGGCACCGACCGGTCGGACGTGCTGGGGGCGGCCTCGGTGCTGCTGGACAACGGCATCAGCTTCACGGTTGCGGGCGGCACCCGGGACAACGACGCGGCAGGCGCCAGCGACCCGAGCTATTACTATGCCAAGATCGCGTATGAGGACGAATGGCTGGCCTGGGGCAAAACCGGCATTGGGGTGCACTACTATGACGGTGAGGATTTCAATGTCACCGGTTCGACTGCCAAAGGCTGGGGGATTGGCGCGGTGCAGAAGGTCGAGACCCTCAATACCGACATCTACCTGACCTATCAGGAGTATGAATACGAGGATGCCGCGGCGACCTACCAGGATCTGACGACCTGGATTCTGGGCGCGCGCTGGAAATTCTGACGGCGCCGGAGTCAGACCTCGAAAACGCCCTGGATCTCCCGGGCGTTTTTTTGTGCCCGGCGGCGTATTGGGCTGTGCAGGAATGAATGGGTTTCTGCGCGCCGGCGCAGGGTTGCGTAAACCGCATGGCACCTCTGACGAAACAAGCCGGGTGAATGTGAAACGCTTCACTCAAAGCGTTGAAAGAAGGCGGTTTATCGTCTGGGCAGGATCTTGATGAGCGGATTTCCGCCTATATGATTTGCTGGGCAACAACCCGGTTTTTCAACCCTGAAGCTGCCGAAATCTGCATGATACCCAGTCCCCCGGCAGCGGTCTCAGGGATGGAGAGGCACGCCGCCGACGGAACAGGAGACTCAGAATAATGAGCACAAAATTTGCAGCACGTGCCGGCGCGGCGTCGCTGGCAGCGGCCCTGGCAGCCCCGGCATTTGCAGGCCCCACGTACACCAACGACACCGGCGGCAGCTTCCGCTGGTACGGACAGTTCAATCCAGCCTACCAGTCGTTTGACGACGGCCAGCAGGACTTCAACCGTCTGGTCGATAGCGAAGCTTCCAACTCGCGCATCGGCTTTGAGCTGGAGCAGGAATACGGCGAAAACACCCTGCGGTTCCGGTTTGAAACCGCGTTTGGCTTCCGCGGCTCGGACGGGGTGAGCCAGCTTTCGACCGGCGACAACCTCAGCTGGGACCGGACCAATATCCGCCATGTCGACTTCCAGTTCGATACCGCGAGCTATGGCCGCTTCTCTGCCGGTCAGGGGTCGATGGCCACTGACGGCATCACCGGCGCGGATTTCTCGGGCACCGGTCTCGGCGCCTCCAACTCGGTGGCCGACTCCGCGGGCGGCTATGCCTTCCGCACCGGCGCGGGCGCACTCAGCTCCGTCGATATCGGCGATGCCTTCACCGACCTCGACGGCAGCCGCCTGGGCCGCATCCGCTACGACTCCCCGGAATTCGGGGGCTTCACCCTGTCGACTTCCTGGGGCACCGACGTGCTGAAGGACGCAAACGACCGGGAAAGCTATGACGTGGCGGTGCGTTGGGCCAACGACGATGCCGCAGGCTTTGCCATCGACACCGGCATCGGCGCCTCCTGGACCGAAGAAGCCGGCGAGGAAGACACTCGCGACATCTCCGGCTCCTTTGCGGTTCTGCACAAGGCCACCGGCCTGTCGCTGAACGTGGCCGCAGGCGAGCGCGACATTGCGGGCAGCTATGCCTACGCCAAGCTGGGCTATTCGGCGGATCTGATCGCGGCCGGTTCCACCTCCTTCTCGGTGGACTACTATGACGGTTCCGACATGGTCACCGCCGGCGACAGCGCCGAGTCCTGGGGCGTGGCTGCGGTCCAGAAGATCGACGCCTACAACGTCGAAACCTACCTGGCCTACCGCGACTACTCCTACGCCGACACCAGCGCCACCAGCTACCAGGACGCAAACGTCATCCTGGCCGGTGCCCGCTGGAAGTTCTGAACCGCGACTCCCTCGGTTTCTGGAACGGAAACACGCCCCTTTGCGGGCGTGTTTTTCGTTTGCGGCCCCGGAAATCCGCGGGATTACGCAGGAAAGGGGCAATCCCCCTTGCGCCGCCGCGCCGGGGGAAATAGAAGACCGCAAATTGTCTGGGGGCGCCTGCGCGCACGCGCCCCGAATCTCTATGGGGAATAGGATGCAGGTCACCGAGACGCTGAACGAAGGTCTGAAACGCGGCTACGCCATTACCGTCACCGCTGCTGAGCTGGACGAGAAGGTCAACGAAAAGCTGGTCGAAGCGCAGCCGGAAATCGAAATGAAGGGTTTCCGCAAGGGCAAGGTCCCGATGGCGCTGCTGAAAAAGCAGTTCGGCCAGCGCCTGATGGGCGAAGCCATGCAGGAAGCCGTCGACGGCGCCATGAACAAGCATTTCGAGGACAGCGGCGACCGTCCGGCGCTGCAGCCCGACGTCAAGATGACCAACGAAGACTGGAAAGAAGGCGACGACGTCAACGTCGAGATGTCCTATGAGGCACTGCCGGAAATCCCCGAAGTCGACTTCTCCGGCGTCGAGCTGGAAAAGCTGGTTGTGAAGGCTGAAGACGAAGCCGTCACCGAAGCACTGAACAACCTGGCGGAAACTGCCAAGGAATTCGAAGCCCGTGAAGAGGGCGCAGCAGCCGAAGACGGCGACCAGGTCGTGATCGACTTCGTCGGCAAGATCGACGGCGAAGCCTTTGACGGCGGCGCAGGCGACGACTACCCGCTGGTGCTGGGCTCCAACTCCTTCATCCCCGGCTTCGAAGAGCAGCTGGTCGGCACCAAAGCCGGTGAAGAAAAAGACGTGACCGTCTCCTTCCCGGAAGAGTACCAGGCCGAGCACCTGGCCGGTAAGGAAGCCGTGTTCTCCTGCACCGTCAAGGAAGTGAAAGCTCCGAAAGCGGCTGAGATCGACGACGAGCTGGCCAAGAAATTCGGCGCCGAAGACCTGGATGGTCTGAAGGCGCAGATCTCTGAGCGTCTGGAAGCCGAATACGCCGGCGCCGCCCGCGCCGTGATGAAGCGCGCGCTGCTGGACAAGCTGGACGGCCTGGTCTCCTTCGACCTGCCGCCGTCGCTGGTCGACGCCGAAGCCAAGCAGATCGCGCATCAGCTGTGGCACGAGGACAACCCGGAAGTGCAGGGCCACGACCACGGCGAGATCGAGCCGACCGAAGAGCACGTCAAGCTGGCCGAGCGCCGCGTGCGCCTGGGCCTGCTGCTGGCCGAGCTGGGCCAGAAAGCCGAGGTCGAAGTGACCGACGCCGAGATGACCCAGGCGATCATGCAGCAAGCACGCCAGTACCCCGGCCAGGAACGCCAGTTCTTCGAGTTCATCCAGCAGAACGCCCAGATGCAGCAGCAGCTGCGCGCGCCCATCTTCGAAGACAAGGTTGTCGACCACATCGTCGAGCAAGCCAAAGTCGAGGAGAAGGAAGTCTCCAAGGGCGAGCTGCAGAAGGCGGTTGAGGAGCTGGAAGAGGAGTAATCCTCTCCCTCTAGCTAGATTACGGAAAGGCCGCCCCCTGGGCGGCCTTTTTCGTGCTTGGCCCGGTCACAGAACGACGCGTTCCTGCAGCCACAGCAGCGACGGGTAGGCCGCCAGCCAGATCCAGAAAAACCGGTTCAGTCCGAACAGGCAGGCATTGGCGAGATGGAACAGCGCCGCGGTGAACAGCGCCACCACCAGCGCCTCTTGGCTGAACAGGGCCAGCGGGAACAGAACCTCGAACAGCATCACCGCCCAGCCCATCATCCACAGCAGCCTGGGGCGGTCTGCAAGGCTGCGGAGGCCCTCGCTAACGGGGTAGGCTGAAAAACGGAACACGTCCTGCAGCGCGCGTCCAGAGCGCCACTCCGGGTTCACAATCTTCACCTGGCCGGAAATGAAGTAGCAGATCACCAGCTGCCCGGCGAGATAGGCAAAGGCATACTCCTGCCATTGCTCTGACGGCAGCCAGCGGGCCGCAGTCAGGCAGCAGAGGATCAGCAGGCTCATCTTGTCGCTGCCGCCATTATACGGCCCCTGAAACCGCTGCAGCAGCAACAGCCCCAGGATCACCAGTCCCAGCAGCACCCAGGGCGTGGCGATCCCGAACAGCAGCAGCCCGGCCAGCAGCAGGCGGGGGCCGTGCAGGATCTGCTCATCGCGGAAGCCCGCCAGATGTTCAGCGCTTTGCTGCAGGAAGGCGAGCGCCAGCAGGACTTCGGTCGCGCGCAGGGCCAGCTCCAGGCTCATGCGGCGGCCGGTGCGGCTTGGGCGGAGAGGTCGGCCATCAGATGCGGTTCGGACTGATAGGTGACTGCCTTGACCAGCCGGCCGTCCTCACCGCGATCCAGAAAGACGAGGCGGAACTGCAGATAGGGCAGGAGCGCGCCGGGCGGCAGCGCACGCTGCAGGTCAGCCGCAATCCGCCGCAGGATTTCCTGCTGGCTGTGTTCGGTTGGCGCCAGCGTCAGCCGTTCGGCACAGCTGACCAGGAACAGGCTTTCGTTCCAGCGCGCATTCCAAAGCATCCGCCCGGTCACCGCCAGCAGGCTCAGCCGCTGCGGGCGCGGCCGGAATTCGCGCCATGGCTGGGGAGCGCTGGACGCGCTGTCCAGCAGCCGCCATTCGACCCGGGGCGAGGGGTCCACCGATTTGAAAAAGCGCCAGGAGGGGATCAGCGCTGGCAGCAGCAGTTTGAACAGGGTCAGCATCACGCCAGTAAAGCTGGCGCTGGTTAGAATTTTGCTAAAATGCCACCAGATCGAAAGCGAAGTGCTCCCGCCCGTTCTTGACGCCTTCCTGCGGAAGCCGCCGGCGTCCCGTTGGGCCGCGCAGCGCCCCTGCGGGGCGCTGCGGGCTTCGGCTCAACTGTCTCAGGGGCGCAGGCCGGTTTCCTTGAGCATGCCGCGCCGTTTGGCCTCAAAATAATAGCCGCGGGAGTAATGCTTGACGGCCATGTCCTGGCTGCCATCGGCGAGCAGCCAGGCGCCGCGCAGGTATTTGACGGAAAACTGCAGGTTGGTGTCCGCGTCCAGCAGTTCCTTGGGCTGGCCCTCGAAACCCATCGAGCGGGCCGTGGCGGGAAGGATCTGCAGCAGCCCGTAATATGGCCGGTTCACCGCGTGCGGGCGGTGGGTGCTTTCGCGCACCGCCAGCCGGTGCACCAGGCTGCGCGGGACCTCGTAGTGGTCTGCCCAATAGTTGATCTGCTGCCGCAGTTCAGGCGTTTCATTGGGATGGAGCGGCGGATTGTATCTCGTGACCTCGGGCGTTGAGGCGGTACTTCCGCAGGCAGCCAGAACTGCGGCTGCAAAAAATAAGATCAGTGTGGTCCGGCGCGACATGCGGCCTCCGCATATTGTTACACGCGGCCAGCCTAGCCGCACGGCCCCGGGCTGCAAGACGGGCTGTGGCATAGCCCGGCGCAACCGGCGGGGAATCGCCAGATCAGGAGGGGGTTTCCGCCGGCTTCTGACGGTTTTTGCGAATTTCGGCCGGGTTCATCAAACTTTAAATATTAGACATTTGTTAAATATGGTTATCCACTACATATTGGGTATGCGCACTGAGGCAACACGACCCTCAGGCAGATCGCCCCTCACGCCTGTGGGGCATCTGACCGCATCGGGCAGAAGGGACCGCGGCTGTTTCCCAATTTTCCGCGGTCCCGATAACCCCCGGCAAGCGCAGGCCGGCCTGTCTTTGAAAGCAAGAAACCGACCTATGTTTGGCGCGGCGCAAGGCATGTGGATCTCACCTCCGTCCACCCCGGCAGCAGCGGTTTCGGCGGGGACCTGGCAGGGGGCAGTTCAGGCTTCGCAGCTTAGCCCGCCTCCGGTTTCCGCGAAATCAGCCGGACGCGCGGCTGGGCTTGTTCAACGCCTCAAACAGGCCGCTGCCCGGCGCAATCAGGCCCTTGGGCACGATCTCCGCTATCGCCTCGGTTCTGAAGTCCGGCCGGTCGAACCGGTGCCCGCGCAGCAGCCGGAACAGCAGCCGCCGGCGCAGCGCCAGCTCCTCACGCTCCAGGTCGTCATCCACGTCTGTCCCCTCCATTCTGATCCCGTTGCCATGCTGGCAAGGAACGGCAAACGGGAGGTTTATGGCGGTTGTGCATATCCATAAAACTTAGCGCGGCTTTTAGGCGTGGCCGCCTGAAACAGAAAAGGCCGCCCCGAAGGACGGCCTTTCCCGATTTCCTCTGACCCGAGAAGGGATCAGTTGGTTTCTTCGTCGCCAGCGGCTTCGGCTGCCGGTGCTTCGTCCTCGTCGGACGCCGCGGAGCCGATGTCGTCGAACAGCTCGGAGATCTCGAATTCAGCAGCGGCTTCCTCTTCGGCGGCCAGCTCCTGGATCGATTTGCCCGATGCCTGCAGCTCGGCTTCCTCTTGGGAGCGGGCCACGTTCAGCTTGATTTCGACTTCCACTTCCGGGTGCAGTTTCACGGCGACGGAATGCAGGCCCAGTTCCTTGATCGGGTGGATCAGGGCGACCTGTTTCTTGTCGACCGAGAAGCCGTCCGCAGTTGCAGCGTCAGCCGCGTCGCGCGGGGTGACCGAGCCGTACAGCGCGCCCGCGTCCGATGCGGAGCGAATCACGATGAACTGCTGGCCGTCCAGCTTCTCTGCCAGAGCCTCGGCTTCTTTCTTGGTCTCCAGGTTGCGCGCTTCCAGCTGCGCTTTCTGGGCTTCGAAGGAAGCGATGTTGGCTTCGGATGCGGTCTTTGCCTTGCCCTGCGGCAGCAGGAAGTTGCGGGCGTAACCGGGCTTCACGTCGACGACGTCGCCCATCTGGCCCAGTTTTGCAACGCGCTCAAGAAGGATAACTTGCATCTGCTTATCTCCTTACTTCACGGCGTAGGGCAGCAGGGCGAGGAAGCGGGCGCGCTTGATTGCACGGGCCAGCTCACGCTGCTTCTTGGCCGAAACGGCGGTGATGCGCGAAGGCACGATCTTGCCGCGCTCAGAGATGTAGCGCTGCAGCAGACGGGTGTCTTTGTAGTCGATCTTCGGCGCGTTGTCGCCCGAGAACGGGCAAACCTTGCGGCGGCGGAAAAACGGTTTGGCTGCCATGATTTAGCGTCCTTTTCTCAAGCGTTGATCAGCGGCGCTCGCGACGGCCGTCGCGTTCGTCGCGCTTCTGCATCTGGACCGAGGGGCCCTCGGCGTGCTCGTCGACCTTGATGGTCAGGACGCGCATCACGTCATCATGCAGACGCATCAGGCGCTCCATTTCCTGAACGGCAGACGCGGGTGCGTCGGTGCGCAGGAAGGCATAGTGGCCCTTGCGGTTCTTGTTGATCTTGTAGGCCATGGTCTTGACGCCCCAGTACTCCTGGTCGACCAGCTTGCCGCCGTTGTCGGACAGAACAGCACCGAAGTGTTCGATGAGGCCTTCTGCTTGCGAGTTGGACAGGTCCTGACGCGCAATCATGACATGCTCATAGAGTGGCATGCGAACTCCTGTTTGTGTCTAGGCGCATTTCATAGACGGGGCATCTGATGCTTCCGCTGCCCGGTCACGAGAGGCTGCGCGGATCGAAAGTGTCGCGGAAGCAGGCCCCCTATACAGGCTGAGGCGCAAAGAGCAAGGCAAAAGCGGCCTCTGCCGCCGCCAGTGCCGGGCCGCCTCTGCAAAACCGCAAGCGCGCCGCATTGCGGCCTCAATGCCGGTCTTCTCTGATTAACGAAGTCTTAACGCGGCGGGGAGCCGTGATGCCGGCTCCGCGCCGGCAGGGGCAGCTTGAGAAAGGGCAGTCGGATGGCAGTAACAGATCAAACTCCGCCGGAAGTTTCCAGGGCTTCTGGCGGCACGGCGTTTGGTGCCGCAGTCAGAGCGGTGCCGCTGAGCCTGCGGCTGGAGGCAAACTGGAAACTGCGTGTGGTTCTGTTCCGGCTGTTGGGGGGCGCGATGATCCTCGGCTCCACCGGCCTGTGGCTGGTGCCCGGGGCCGGGGCGGACCCGGAGATGAACCTGATCCGGATGGGGATCTCCGTGGCCTTTCTGCTTGCCGGGCTGGTGCTGATGACCGCGCATGAACCCGGCAACCGGCCCGAGGCGTGCTTTGATCCGGTGCGCCGTGAGTTGCGGGTGCTGCAGCGTGACAGCCAGGGCCGCCCCTGCACTGTGCTGCGCCGCAGCTACGAGAGCCTGGGCGGGGTCCGGCTGACAGCGGCTTCGGTGCAGATGTACGAGGTGGACGGCAGCCTGCTGATCGAACTGCCGGTCGGGTCCGCTGCGATGCGCAGCCAGCTGCGCGACCAGTTCAGCGGAGCGGTGCGGTTCCTGACCTGACAGCCCATCACGTTTTCGCGAGACAGGCCCGGCTGCACCGCAGCCGGGTTTTGTGTTCGCCCGCTCACAGCTAGTGTTGGTTTTTGCCGGCTTCCTTTTCAGGAGACTTTCGCCGCATCTGTTGCCACAAGATTTGTTCAGACGGAGCCTTTCCCATGAAGAAGACCCTGCTTGCCGCCGCCCTGGCCGCTGCCACTGCAACCGGCGCTGCCGCCGCCCCCGAAAAATACGTCCTGGATCCCGGCCACAGCCAGATTCTGTTCGATTACAACCACCTGGGCTACTCGACCACCTATGGCCTGTTCTCCGGCTTCGAGGGCGAAATCATGTTCGACCAGGAAGACCCGGCGGCCTCCAGCGTGTCCGTGACCATGCCGCTCAGCATGATGTTCACCGGCTGGCAGGCGCGGTTCGACCACTTCATGACCAAGGATTTCTTCGACGCCACCGAGGATGAAACCGTCAGCTTCACCTCCACCGCCATCGAAGTGACCGGCGAGGACACCGCCAAGATCACCGGCGATCTGACCCTCAACGGCGTGACCAAGTCGGTTGTGCTGGATGCCAAGCTGAACCAGAAAGGTGAGCACCCGATGGCCAAGAAGCCCTGGGCCGGTTTTGACGCAACAACCCAGGTCCTGCGCTCTGACTACAACCTGGGCCAGTTCGCCCCCTTCGTGAGCGACGAGGTCAACATCAAGATTTCGATCGAGGCAATGAAGGCCGACAGCTGACCCTGATCCGCTGACCTGAGACCTTTTGGCCGCCAGCTCCCTCCGGGCTGGCGGTTTTTTCGTGCCTGCTGCTGCGGGCCTCCCCAAAGCGTGACCGGAGTTCACTGGCGTTTTCCACCGCCCTGCGGCAGTCTGGTGCCGGCCTCTCCGGCCACATCGGAAAGGAGGCACCCATGTTCCGCTTAGGCTATATCGCTTCAGCCGGTGCGGCATTGGCCCTCGCTGCCAACCTGGCATTTACAGCGCCCGCCGCCGCCCATGATTCAGGCCATGATGCGGCCCGCGCCATTGCCGGGCTGATTGCCTTGGGCCTTATCGTCAAAAGCCTGGACGACCGGAAGCACCGCCATCACGGGTATAACTACAGCTACCAGCCGCGTACGCATTACTACCCGCGCACCTACTACAAGCCCCGCGGCGGCCGCCATCATGTCAAACGGCACCGGCATCACAACCGCGGCATCCACCGCCACCGCACCCGCCACGGCGGCTATTACCGGCACAGCCACTAGGCTGACGCCCCTGCAACTGCAATTGACGGTCCTGCAAAAGCTGGACCTCTCCAGTAGCTGCGCTTGATACCTCGCAGGCAGAGCGGCGCCCGGAACGGCAAAGCGCCGCGCGTCAGCGCGGCGCCGGGTCCAAGGCTGTCAGGGGGGGGCGGCGCAGCCGGGGCACCCGCAGGCGCGGGAGGGCGCCGCTTCCTGTGTCACTGCACCCTTTGGGCTTCCAGCGACACAGACACGTCCACCGCAAACCCCAGCGAGCTTTCGTCCGGCAGGCTCTTGCCGATACCAAAGTCCAGCCGGTTCAGGGTCAGGGCACCGGTCATTCTTGCGGTGTCTCCCTCCAGATCCAGATCGAAGGGCAGGGTGGCAGGAACCGTCTGATCCTTGATTGTCAGGGTGCCTTCGGCCTGGTAGCCCTCCTCCAGCTTTTCGATCTCCGCCTGGAACACAGCGGTGGGGAAATTGGCGCTGTCAAAGTAATCGGCGCCCATCGCCTGACCGGTCACCGAGCCCAATTCCAGCGAGGGGATGGCGATGGTGACCTCCACATCGCCCGCCGGTCCTGGGGCGGCCGGCTCCTCGAAATTGATCACCGCATTCCACTCGCCAAAGCTGCCGGTGACCGCGCTGCCCATCTGGACGACAGAGATACCCAGTGTGCCCGACTGCACCGCCCAGCTGCCTGCGGCACCGCTGCCCGGTTCCGAAGCCACAACCGGCGCAGCCGTCCCTGTGGTCTGCTTGCCGCCAAAGACGCCGATTGCTGCACCGCCGCCCAGCGCGCCGGCCCAGACCAGCAGTGCGGCCAGCAGCGGCAGCAAGCTGTGGCTCTGCGCGGGCGGCTGCGGCAGGCTGGCGCGGCCCGGCAGCATCCGGCGCAGGGTGGCGTCCCGGTCGATCACATGATGCTTCAGCGCACCGGCAATATGCAGGCCCAGCGCGCCCGCCAGGGTCCAGACCAGCACCCAGTGCAGCCCCGCCGTCAGCTCTGCCAGCGGCTCGGACTGCGGCACAAACGGCAGTGTCTGCCCGAACGGCCACCAGATCGGGGCAAAACCGGTGGTCGCGGCATGGTGGATCCAGCCGGTCAGCGGCACCGCCACCAGCGAGCCGTACAGCAGCCAGTGCACCATCTCCGCTGCCAGCGCCTCGGCCTTGCGGTCCGGATGCAGCAGCCCCGGCTTGGGCTGGCTCAGCGCCCACAGGATGCGCAGCAGCGCGGTGAAGAACACCGCCACCCCAACGGTCTTGTGCAGCGAGAACAGCAGCGTGGCGCGCTCGATCACCTCCTGGCTGCCGTCAAACGCCGGGCCCTGGATTTCATGCGCCAGTTCATTGGCGAAATAGCCAAGCGGGAAGGCGGAGAAGATCAGCAGGGCCGTCAGCCAGTGAAAGGTCTTGGCAACGCTGCCATAGCTTTGAAAGGTGTTTTGGCCGGACATGGGGCTTGGGGTCCTTTTTTAGTCGGGGCTGCCTTCAAGGTAGCAACACCGCAGCCCCGCGCAACATCCGCGCCCCCTTCATCCGCGCACAGGGCCGGTGCGCAGACTGCAGCTTTGCTTGTGCGTTGCGTCAAGGGCCGTTACATCAGGCCAAACGCTAAAACAGACGAGGTCTTCAATGACGATCGCATTCGTGTTTCCCGGGCAGGGTGCCCAGACCATTGGGATGGGCAAGGCATTGGCCGATGCTTATCCGGCGGCCAAGGCCATCTTTGACGAGGTCGATGAAGCGCTGGGGGAAAGCCTGAGCCAGCTGATCTGGGAGGGCGACATTGAAACACTGACCCTCACCCAGAACGCGCAGCCCGCGCTGATGGCCACTTCGATGGCCGCCATGCGCGCGCTCGAAGCCGAAGGCGTGACGATTGAGAAGGCCGCTTTTGTGGCCGGCCACAGCTTGGGTGAATACTCCGCTCTGGCCGCCGCCGGTGCGATCTCGGTCACCGACACCGCCCGCCTGCTGCGCACCCGCGGCCAGGCAATGCAAAGCGCCGTGCCGGTGGGTGAGGGCGCCATGGCCGCGATCCTCGGCCTCGACCTCGACGCCGTGCGCGCGGTGGCCGAGGAAGCCGCGCAGGGTGAAGTCTGTCAGGCTGCCAATGACAACGACCCTACCCAGGTGGTGGTCTCCGGCGCCAAGGCCGCGGTTGAACGCGCCGCCGTGATCGCCAAGGAAAAGGGCGCCAAACGCGCGGTGATGCTGCCGGTGTCCGCCCCCTTCCATTGCGCGCTGATGCAGCCCGCAGCTGACGCCATGGCCGAGGCGCTGGCCGGCGTTGAAATCAAATCCCCCGCGGTGCCGCTGATCGCCAATGTGCGCGCCGATGCAGTGACCAGCCCGGATGAGATCCGCCAGCTTCTGGTTGAACAGGTGACCGGTTCTGTGCGCTGGCGCGAAAGCGTGCAGGCGATGGCCGCAAAGGGCGTGACCGAGTTCTGGGAGATCGGCGCGGGCAAGGCGCTGTCCGGCATGATCCGCAAGATCGACCGCGCGCTCTCGAGCCGCCAGATCGGCACCCCCGAGGAAGCCAAGGCCGCAGCTGAAGCGTAACAATATATCCCGGCGCGCCCATGCAGCGCCGGGGACCGCATACAAAGGACACAAACATGTTTGATCTGACTGGCAAGAATGCCCTCGTCACCGGCGCCTCCGGCGGCATCGGCGGCGACATCGCCCGCGCGCTGCACGCGGCTGGCGCAACCGTGGCGCTGTCGGGCACCCGCGAAGAGCCGCTCAAGGCGCTGGCCGAAGAGCTGGGCGAGCGCGCCCACGTGCTGCCCTGCAACCTGTCCGACGCCGAAGCGGTCGAGGCGCTGCCGAAACAGGCCGCCGAGGCAATGGGCGCGGTCGATATCCTGGTCAACAACGCGGGCATCACCCGCGACAACCTGTTCATGCGGATGAAAGACGAGGAATGGGAAAGCGTGCTGAACGTGAACCTGACCTCGACCATGCGGCTGTGCCGCGGCGTTCTTCGCGGCATGATGAAGGCGCGCTGGGGCCGCATCATCAACATCTCCTCGGTCGTGGGCGCCACCGGCAACCCGGGCCAGGGCAACTATGCCGCCTCCAAGGCAGGCATGGTCGGCATGTCCAAATCGCTGGCCTATGAAGTCGCCAACCGCGGCATTACCGTGAATGCGGTCGCCCCGGGCTTTATCGCCACGGCGATGACCGACAAGCTGAACGACTCGCAGAAAGACGCGATTCTGAGCCAGATTCCGGCGGGCCGCATGGGGGATTCGAAAGAAATCGCCTCTGCCGTTCTCTACCTGGCCAGCCAGGAAGCCGGCTATGTCACCGGCACAACCCTGCATGTGAATGGCGGCATGGCGATGATCTGAGCCCCGTGCCGGCCGCTGAATTGCCAAGCCCCGCAGCCCGTCTGCGGGGCTTTTTCATGCCGTATCGCGCCAAGCCGGCGGCGCAGCCAGTCCTGCCGTTGCCGTCAAGCGGTTGAAAAACGGCGGAATTGCCAAAAAAACCCGTTAACACTCTTGCAACCACTTGATTGCGGGGCCATCTGCACGGCTTCATACCCGCACGATACCGGCTGCCGCGGGAATCGTTACCAAGCGAAACCGTTTGCCTTGGCCGCGGTCTATGCTATAGGCGGCCCATATCCGCAGGTATTTCCTAAGGGAAACGCCGCACTGTCCCCGTCCCGCGGGGATCACACCGCCCGCTCCGGGCAATAACCACGCCGCCCGCACGGGCAAGGGCAGAACCGGGCAGAGTGCCCTGAATTACGAGGAAGAGACATGAGCGACGTCGCAGATCGCGTAAAGAAGATCGTTGTTGAGCACCTGGGTGTTGAAGAGGACAAGGTCACCGAAAACGCCTCCTTCATCGACGATCTGGGCGCAGACAGCCTGGACACCGTGGAACTGGTGATGGCGTTTGAAGAAGAGTTCGGCATCGAGATCCCGGACGACGCAGCCGAAACCATCCAGACCTTCGGCGACGCGGTCAAGTTCATCTCCGAAGCGTCCTAAGCCACGCTTCCGGATGACCGGATTGAACGGCGCTCTCCCGTGCGGAGGGCGCCGTTTTCTTTTGTCTTTCCGGTGCCGTCCAGCGCTTGCCGAATCTGCGCCTGCGGCAATCCGGCCCCATTCCTGTTGGCGCTATCACGCAGCCGGGCGCGGGTGCCGCAATTGTTCCACAAAAGGTCAGGATACGGCGTATCTCAGGGAGCGATCCGTGCTAATATTTCCGCGACAGGCAGAGCACAGAGGAGACTGGCACTATGATGATTTACCCCACGATGGAGATTCAGAACGGCCGCTGCGTGAGCCTGGAAAAAGGCCGCCTGGACGAGCCGCAGATCTGGCACGTGGACCCGGTGGAAACCGCCAAGGGCTTTGCCGCCGCAGGGGCGGAATGGATGCACCTGACCGACTTCAGCGCCATTGAGGGCGATTACAGCAACGAGGACCTGGTCACCGACATCATCCGCGGCGCCGGCATTCCGGTGCAGCTGGGCGGCGGCATCCGCTCGCGCGAGCAGGTCGAGAGCTGGATCGACAAGGGTGCAGGCCGCATCGTGATCGGCACCCTGGCTGCCCGCGACCCGCATCTGGTGCGCGAGCTGGCGGAACACCATCCGGACCAGATCGTGCTTGCCGTTGATATCTGGCAAGGCCAGGTGATGACCGACGGCTGGCGCAAGTCCGGCGCATTTACCCCCGAAGCCTATCTGGAGGCGTTTGAGGGCGCGCCATTTGCCGGCATCATCATCACCGACATCGACTCTGATGTTGCCGACACGGAAGCGCAGATGGGGCTGATGTCGCACCTGGCGTCCACGGTGAAGCTGCCGGTGATTGCCAATGGCGTGGTGCGCAATGCCGATGATATCTCGCGGCTGAAGTACATTCACAATATCGCCGGCGCGATGGTGGGCCGGGCGCTGTTCCGCAAGACACTGTCGGTCGAGGATGCGCTGGCCGTTGCGCGGCCGGAGCCGGAACCGGTGGCGGAATTCCAGTAACCCCAAGCAATCGGGCTGCTGCCTGCGGCTAACATCCGCAGGCAGCCTGCAGCCGCGCGGCGGCTTGCTTATCGCGGCCGGCGCGCAGATCCAGCCAAACGGGGCGCGGTCAGGCTGAGTTGGCGGCTGTCTCCGGCTCGTTGACCTGCGCGGCATTGAGTTTGAGTAGCTTCTTAAGGTGCCCGCGGGACAGCCGTTTGCTGAACTTTATCCCGACATAGTCGTTGTTCTGCCAGGTCGCTTGGGCCTCTATCAGCAGGAGGCCGGCCGCCTCGGCCGCAACTTCGCCTTCGATGAGAGGCGCGGGCTGGCCGTCCTCCAGCCCGACACGCACCTTGGCCCCCAGCCGGCTGATATCGACAATCCGTGCCTCAAAGCGGAAATCTCCGCTTTTAAGGATACAAGGCAGCGCGCAGGGGTGGCGGCGGGACAGCCGCAGGCGCCGCCGGGCCAGGCGCTCCAGCAGGACCGCCGCTGCCGCACCGAGAATCAGCGTCAGCAGGGAACCTGCGATGACCGCCTCCTGCGGCAGCTGCTTCAGTTTCCCGATGCCGCTCAGCGAAACGCCTTCGGTGTCCTGCGGCGGCACATAGTTGCAGGGCAGGGGAACGATGCGCGCGGCATAGGTTTCCAGCAGCGCAGCGGTGCGGCGGCGCTTGGCATTTGCCGCCGCCGCTTCGGCGCCGTGCCTGCGGTGGATTTCCAATAGGCCCTTGTAACGGGTGATCAGGTTCAGAGTGAGCCGCTCATAGCGATGCATCCCGGCCCGGCGCAGCCGGATGCGAAGATCCACTTGCGGATGGTCAGCCAGCCAATTGCGCAGTCTTTGCGCCTCGCCGCTGCCCTTTCCGGTCCGAAGCACCTGGTGATACTCGCGCATCTGATGCTGCATGAACACAAGGTCCGACAAAAGCTCGCATGTGGCGCGGGAAGGCGACGGTGTTGCGGCTGCCGCCGGTCCGGCTGCGGCAAGGGTCAGGGCTGCGGCGGCGGAAAGAGCAAAAGGCTTGAAAACCATGCCGGGGGACTCGCGAAGCTGTGCACAGATCACCCCAAGTTCTAAATAGGCCGCCTTAACGCACTGCAAGCGGACGCAGCAAATCTCCGTTAAATCTCAGCAGCGCTTCGCAGGTCTGGCAGACGGGGGCGGACGTGCGGCCGGACCGCCGTGTGTCTGCGGGGCGGCCAGAAAGGCCAGGGACAGCGGAAGTGGCTATCCGGCGGAGCTTAAGGCGCTGCCGCGGGGAACCATAAGCTAGATTCCGAGGCCGGGCGGCATGCGCGCCGCCCGTGGTCTGCCGTCCTCATCCTCCATCGGGAAGGCTTCCAGCAGCCGGTGCAGCTGGAGGAAATTGAAATCCTTGGAGAACTTCACACCGAAGTAATCAGCCGTCTGCCAGCGCACATTCGAGTCCACCGTATAGCCGCCGAAGGCGAGGGTCACCCGGCCCGGAATCTCGCAAGCCGCGTCAGGGCGCACTTTGGCGCCGGCCCGGCTGAGGTCGACCAGATGGGCAGGCACCGTTCGCCCGCCCGCCTGCAGAACGCAAGGCACCGAGCAGGGGTAACGCTTGGTGCGGCGGATCTTGCGGATGCCGATCCGGTCGAGAAAATACAGAACGCTGCCGCCCAGCACCAGGAAGGACACCCAGGCAATGGCGGCATTGATGATCTGCTGGCGCTGGCGCGCGTCCGCTGCATTCACCGCAACCAGCTTACTGCCGTAACCGTCGTCCTTGACCTGATCGCAGGGCAGAGCCTCGACTTGCGTGCCGAATTCCGCCGCCAGATCCTGGAGACCCATGTGGCGGGCGGTTTCAAAGGCGGCAGCGCGGCCCTGGGTCGCAAGAATCTGCAGGACGACGGTTTGCTGCTTCAACAGCTCCATCGTTCCGGCCTCAACGGTTTGAATTCCCACGGCCCTCATCCGCTGCCGCAGCGGAGCCGGCGGATTTGCGCTGATCCAGCTGCGCAGATGCTGCACGCTGTAGACGCCCTGGCCGGTACTGAGATAAGACAGAAATCCCTTGCTGGCCCGGTGCAGATCCGACAGGTCGCGGTGCACGGCACAACTGGCGCTTGCATGCCCGGGGAGCAGGCCGATCACCAGCAGGGTAGCAGCTATGGAGAGCCATTGGCGCATGGCGGGGTCGTTCCTCAAATCCTTCGAGAACAGAAGAATGCCCTAAAGAAGCGAATGCCCGGTTAACGCAGCGGCCGCAGCGGAAGAAAACCTTGCAGCAGCCGCAGCCAAGGCGCGCACCGCCGTGCGGTACAGCAGCCAAGCGCGTGAAGACGAACAAGGGGGAGGACTGTTTTCCCGCTTCGCCCAAGGCCGCTTGCCGCGAAAACGGGGGGCTGCAAGCACCGGAAAAAAATGCGGGCTGGAGACAAAAAGGCCCAGAGCTCCAGCCCGCTGTGGCAATCCTTGAGGACGGATGCCAAGTTCTATTGATCGGTATACGAGCAACCTATGAGAGAATAGTTAATCGGCCATTCCCGTTTCGGCATCTCTGCATAAAAATCGGACTTCCGCAAGGGAATCCGCGGCCGCACCCGCTCTTGCACCTGCCGGGCATTCCAAGCTATTTGGACAGACGGATTGCCGAGGCAAAGGAGAGCAAGGAATGCGTCGAGTAGTTGTCACCGGTCTGGGCCTGGTTACCCCTCTGGCCAGCGGAGTCGAGGAAAGCTGGACCCGGTTGCTGGACGGCCAGTCGGGCGCGGGCCCCATCACCCAGTTTGACGCCGAAGCAAGCGGCGTGACCACGACCTATGCCTGCGAGGTTCCGCGCGGCGATGGCAGCGGCGGCACGTTCAACCCGGATGACTGGGTTGCCAAGAAAGACCAGAAGAAAATTGATGATTTCATCCTCTATGGCATCGCCGCCGCCGACATGGCCGTGCGCGACGCCGGCTGGACGCCCGAGGACGAGGAAAGCCGCCTGCGCACCGGCGTGATGATCGGCTCCGGCATCGGCGGCCTGTCGTCGATTGCCGACACCGCGGTGATGATCAAGGAAAAAGGCCCCCGCCGGGTGTCGCCGTTCTTTATCCCCGGCGCGCTGATCAACCTGATCTCCGGCCAGGTCTCGATCCGCTTCGGCTTCAAGGGGCCGAACCACTCTGTCGTGACCGCCTGCTCGACCGGCGCCCACGCCATCGGCGACGCAGCCCGGCTGATCAAATCGGGCGACGCCGACGTGATGATCGCAGGCGGCGCCGAGGCGGCAATCTGCGAAATCGGCATCGCGGGCTTCAACGCCTGCAAGGCGCTGTCGACCAAATACGCCGACGACCCCAAGAAAGCCTCGCGTCCCTATGACGCCGACCGCGACGGCTTTGTCATGGGCGAGGGTGCCGGCATCGTGGTTCTGGAAGACTACGAGCACGCCAAGGCCCGCGGCGCCAAGATCTATGCCGAGGTGCTGGGGTATGGCCTGTCCGGCGACGCCTATCACATCACCGCACCGTCCGAGGATGGCGAAGGCGGCGAGCGCTCCATGCGCGCGGCCCTGAACAATGCGGGCCTGGAGCCGTCGGCGGTTGACTATATCAACGCGCATGGCACCTCCACCATGGCCGACACCATTGAACTGGGCGCGGTGGAACGGCTGCTGGGCAATCATGCTGCCAATGTCACCATGTCGTCGACCAAATCCGCCACCGGCCACCTCTTGGGCGCGGCCGGCGCGATCGAGGCGATCTTCTCGATCCTGGCGATCCGCGACCAGGTGGCACCGCCGACCATCAACCTGGACAACCCCGCGGTTGAAACCCCGGTCGACCTGGCCCCCAACGCCAAGCGTGAGCGGGAAATCAAAGTGGCGCTGTCGAACTCCTTTGGCTTCGGCGGCACCAACGCATCGGTGATCTTCGGGAAACCTGACTGATGTGGCGCAGCCTCGCCTCTAATATGCTGACGGTCCTGATCGCCGCCCTGTTCCTGCTGGGCGGCCTCATCCTGTGGGGCCAGTCGCAGTACACGGCTGAAGGTCCATTGGACACCGCCATCTGCCTTCGGGTGGAGCGCGGCTCCAACATGGCCCGCGTCAGCCGCGACCTGGAAGAGCAGGGCGCAGTCTCCTCCGGCACCATCTTCCGCCTTGGCGCGAAGTACAGCGAGAAGACCGGCCAGCTGAAGGCCGGCAGCTTCCTGGTGGAGCCGGGGTCGTCTATGGAACGCATCGTCGATGAGATCACCCATTCCGGCGCCTCCACCTGCGGCACAGAGATCGTCTACCGCATCGGCGTGACCCGCACCCAGGCTGAGGTGCGCGAGCTGGATCCGGCGACCAACAAATTCGAGGAAAAGGCGGAATTCGTCCTTGGCGTCGATGAGGTGCCTGCGGAATACACCGAGACCCGCCAGGACGCTGACACCCGCTACCGCATCGCGCTGGCCGAAGGCGTGACCAGCTGGCAGGTGGTCGAGGCGCTGAAGGCGATGGATGTGCTGGACGGCGACCCGGGCGAGCGTCCGGCCGAGGGCCTGCTGGCGCCCGACAGCTATGAGGTCACACCAGGCACTCAACGCGCCGCTGTGCTGGCCGAGATGCAGGAGCGCCAGACGCTGCGCATCAACGCCGCTTGGGAAAGCGGCGCAGACGACGCTGCGGTCAAGACGCCCGAGGAGATGCTGATCCTCGCCTCGATCATCGAGAAGGAAACCGGCGTCGCCTCCGAGCGCGGTGTGGTCGCCTCGGTCTTCACCAACCGCCTGAACCGCGGCATGCGCCTGCAGACCGACCCGACCGTGATCTACGGCGTCACCAAGGGCGAAGGCATCCTGGGCCGCGGCCTGCGCCAAAGCGAGCTGCGCAAGCCCACCCCCTGGAACACCTATGTGATCGAGGGCCTGCCGCCCACACCCATCGCTAACCCGGGGCTTGCGAGCCTTGAGGCGGCGGTGAACCCGGAGACCACGGACTATGTGTTCTTCGTCGCCGACGGCACCGGCGGCCACGCCTTTGCCGAGACGCTGGACGAGCACAACAGGAACGTCGCCAAATGGCGCGAGATCGAAGCCCAGCAGCAGCAGAACAATTGAGTGCTGCGAGGCTGGATCGGGTAGGAAAGGGCGCTGGACGGCGCCCTTTTTTGTTGAACCCATACGCAACAGCGCGGCCAGGCGCGGCCGTTCCGGTGCCGAACCAGCCAGCTCCATTGCCGCCATCGCAAATCACGCTTTCGCTCGTTTGCAGTTGCATCCGCCCAGGCGTCCTCCTAAATGATGTTCAGGATAAATGGAGATTTCATGTCCCGGTAAGGAGGGGAGGCAGCAAGCCTCCCAGCGCAAGACCCGTCACGGAAAACATCACCGCTAAGTTCGGCCGGTGAATGACGCCTTGTATCTTTTCCTTACTTTTCCGGCCGGGCCCCGCCCGCAGCCCAGACATGAAAGTTTACCCGCAATGGTACGGGACTACTCCCAATTTCTTCCGAACAGCCGCCGTGACGGCGGATCAAACGACCGCATGACGCCGCTTCAGGCCTTAGGCTGGCAGCCGTTCTTTTCCCAGCAGATCAGCGTTGAAGACCTGCGCGCAACACCGCCGGTCCGCGTCGTCCAGGTGCATCGCAATGCGCTGCATGTTCTCGGTGACAGCATCGAAACCACCCTTCCGCCCCGGCAGGATGTTACGGTCGGCGACTGGCTGTTGCTGGATCGCGAACGGCCGCAGTCCAGCCAGGTTCTGGATCGCATCAGCCTGATCAAGCGGCGCGCGGCCGGCACCGGCCGGTTCGAGCAGCTCATCGCCGCAAACATCGACACGGCCTTTATCGTTTCGTCCTGCAACCAGGATTTCAACGTGCCGCGGCTCGAACGTTACATCGCCCTGGCATTTGAGGCGCAGATCACGCCGGTCATAGTTTTGACCAAGGCCGACCTGCTTGCGGACCCGCAGGACTACACAGATGCGGCCCGGGCCATTTCGCAAACGGTTGAAGTCGTAACGCTCGACGCTCGCGGATCCGAGCCCCGAAGCGCGCTGGCGCCCTGGTGCAAGCCGGGGAAGACGGTTGCGTTCCTGGGGTCATCGGGCGTCGGCAAGTCCACGCTTGCCAACGCGCTGTTGAACAGCCAGTCGATTGAAACGCAAGGGATCCGTGAAGACGACTCCAAGGGCCGGCACACCACGACGCGCCGCGAGCTCCATTCCATGCCGAATGGCTGCATGATCCTCGATACTCCCGGTATGCGGGAACTGCAGCTTACCGATGCGGATACAGGGATTGATGACGTGTTCGCTGATATCCAGCAGGTGTCGCTTGGATGCCGGTTCAAGGACTGCAAGCACGACACGGAACCGGGCTGCGCGGTGGCGCAAGCCATTGAACAGGGCGATATCGACGCCTCCCGGCTTGCCCGTTGGCGCAAGCTCAAGGCCGAAAACGCCTTCAATTCAGCCAGCCTTGCCGAACGCAGGTCCAAGGACAAGGCTTTTGGAAAGATGGTGCGCGGCGTTAAGAAACTGAAAGAGAGCTGGAGGTGAACCGATGAGCAAGTCAAAAACCGGCCAGGTCGTCTGGCACGACCTGTTTACGCAAGACACGGACCGCGCAATGGCGTTCTACAAAAGCGTCGCGGGCTGGAGCTATGTGACCGAACACGCCACGGACTTCGCGTGGGGCGGCGGCGAAAAGGATTTCATTCTCGCCCTATCCGGCGATGAGGCTGGCGCTGGTATTCTACCGGCGCCGCGCGGTCTGGCAGAGGGCTGGCTCGCCTATGTCGAAGTCCCCGATGTGGACGCCGCGCTGGACAAGGCGGAGGTGCATGGCGGCGCTGTCGTCAGGCACCCCTTCGAAGTTCCAGGCGTCGGGCGCAACGCGGTCATCCGTGACCCGCAGGGCGCGCTGATCGGGGTCTCTCTTTCGCGCCACAGCTTTCCTGTTCCGCGCCGGCAGTTCGGACCTGAAGTCTACCTGTCGGACACCGGAGTCTTTCCCGGGGCATTCTACAGGGAGGTTCTGGGGTGGCAGGCTGCCGGCCCCCGGACACAAGGGCAAGGCGGCCTTGCCATCACCGGGCCCACGGGCGGCCTGACCGCAGTCCTGCAACCGGCGGACTTGGCGACAGGCGCGCAAGCAATCTGGGTGCCAAGCATCCGGATCGCCGCGCTGGCGGATGCGCAGCGCGTTGCAGAGGCCAATGGGGCGTGCCTCTGGGACCGCGGCGCAGTGGGCAGCGGCGCGGCGCACAGCTTAATCCTGCGCGATCCAGGCGGTGCGCTGGCCATGCTGCGCGAAGAGCCGGCCAGCCCGTCCACGTGACCCCAGGGCTGCCGCTATTCTGTGGCAGCCTGCCGCTGCGGCGCGCCTCCGTCGGTTCCTTGCGGGCGGGGCGTTGCGGACCCGCCGTACGCACCCCGCCTCATAACCCTTGACTTTTACGATATAATCGCGTATAGGTTGTGGTGCAGCTGGAAGAAACATGGACGGCCCCGGATCCCTCCACCGGTGGCCGTCCTGTCTTTCTCTCGTGCGGACAATAACGCATGAGGCAGAGCAACCCATGACAGACAACACACCAGACCAGGACGGCGCTGCCGTTCTGACCCGGCAGGTGCATTACACCGCCGATCTCCTGCGTTCGCTGCAGGACAGCATTCACCGTCTGCGGAACGAGGCGGAAGAGCTCCGGGAGCAGCTCGAAACCGCCGGCGCCGATGAAGTTACCGGCGCCAAGGCGCAGATCAGCAAGCTTGAGGGCCTGATCCGGGATTGCCAGAAAGTGGAGAAAGTCATTGCAGAACAAAGCACCGAATTCACCCGTATGCTCAAATCCGAGCACGAGCTCGATCTCGTCGCGGCGCGCGCAGCTGTCGAGCGCGGACTTGCTTGCCTGCGTGCCGCCATCGCTCCTGAGCTTCTTCTTGGATGAGCTGGACCGCAAAACGCTCTGCGCACTGCCGCATCTCTTTGATATCTGGGCGCTGGACCACCAGCGCCCGCCTCCGGGGGACTGGCGTGCCTGGGTGATCCTGGGCGGCCGCGGCGCGGGCAAGACGCGGGCAGGGGCCGAATGGGTCCGCTCGCTGGCCGAGGGCCCATGCCCGCATGACCCCGGAACCGCCCGGCGCATCGCGCTGGTGGCAGAGACCTATGACCAGGTGCGCGACGTGATGATCCACGGCGACAGCGGCATCCTGGCCTGTTCGCCACCCGACCGGCGGCCCAAGTGGAAAGCCTCGGAGCGCAAGCTCACTTGGCCCAACGGTGCCGAAGCGCAGGCGTTCTCCGCCCACGACCCCGAAGCCCTGCGCGGCCCCCAGTTCGACGCCGCCTGGGCGGATGAACTGGCCAAGTGGCGCAAGGGCCAGGAGGGCTGGGACATGCTGCAATTCGCGCTCAGGCTGGGCCAGGACCCGCGCGTCTGCGTCACCACCACGCCCCGCAACGCGCCCGTGCTGAAACGGCTCTTGGCCTCACCCAGCACCGTCACCACCCATGCACCGACAGAGGCCAACCGCGCCAACCTCGCGCCCTCCTTTCTGGCGGAGGTGCGGGCGCGCTATGCAGGCACCCGGCTGGGGCGGCAGGAGCTGGACGGGGTGATGCTGTCGGACATCCAGGGCGCGCTCTGGACCACAGCGGCGCTGGTGGACGCGCAGGTGTCTGAGGCACCGCCATTAGACCGGGTTGTGGTCGCCGTCGACCCGGCGGTGAGCGCCGGCAAGGACTCCGACGCCTGCGGCATCGTGGTGGCGGGCGCGATCACCCACGGCCCGCCGCAGGAGTGGCAGGCCTATGTGCTGGCCGATTGCACCGTGCAGGGGGCTGGCCCCCTGGCCTGGGCACAGGCGGTGATTGCCGCCCGCGACAGGTTTGGCGCTGAACGGGTGGTGGCAGAGGTCAACCAGGGCGGCGCCCTGGTGGAAACCGTCCTGCGCCAGGCCGACCCGCTGGTGCCGTTCCGGGCCTTGCACGCGCGCAAGGGCAAATCCGCCCGCGCCGAACCCGTCGCGGCGCTCTATGAGCAGGGCCGGGTGTTTCACAAGCCCGGCCTTGGGGAACTCGAGGACCAGATGTGCCAGATGACCCCGCAGGGCTACCGCGGCAGCGGCTCTCCCGACCGGGTCGATGCGCTGGTCTGGGCCTTGCATGAGCTGATCATCCAGCCCGCCGCAAACCTGCGCAGGCCGCAAGTGCGAGTGTTGTAAGCTACAGCCTGGCCGCAGGCCGGGCAGCGCCCGTCCGCGCCCGCGGGCGGGTGCTTCCCGCCCGCCCGCGAACCGGCGCGGCCCTTCGTGACCTCCGCAAGCCGCCCTCTGCGCAACGGGCGGTTTTTGTTTTTAATCAGACGGTTGAGGTATGGTGTTGCGCCCCCTGCGTACGCACCGCTTCCGGGATCTTCAGCTCTTTCTGCCACTAATGATCCTCAGCAAAGGCGCACCAGCCCCAAGGGGTCCAGCGCCGGACAGGAACAAGCTGAGGAGCGGACCATGGTCTTTGACCTGCTGCGGCGCAAAACGCCGGACCCCCGGAAACCCGGCCCCAAAAATCCGGGCCTGGAACAGAAGGCCAGCCAGACCGCCCGCGTGGTCTCCTGGCACAACTCGGGGCGCATCGCCTGGAGCCCGCGCGACACCGTCTCCCTGACCCGCAGCGGCTTTGCCGGCAATCCGGTCACGCACAGGGTGATCCGCCTGATCGCCGAGGCTGCCGCCGCCGTGCCGCTGGTGCTTCAGGACAGCCGCCAGCGCTATGACACCCACCCCTGGCTGGCGCTGCTGGCGCGTCCCAACCCGGTCCAGACCCAGGCGGAGCTCTTGGAGGCGCTCTACGGCCACCTTCTGCTGTCCGGCAACGCCTATATCGAGATGGTCGCGGCTGAGGACGCAAACCCCGCAGAGCTGCATGTGCTGCGCTCCGACCGGATGAACGTGGTGCCCGGTCCGGATGGCTGGCCGGCAGCCTTCGACTATGTTGCCGGCGGGCGCAAGCGCCGCTTCGCCAACGAGCCCGGCCAGCCGCCGGTCTGCCATATCAAGAGCTTCCACCCGCAGGATGACCACTATGGCCTGTCAGCCCTGCAATCGGCGGCGATGGCGATAGACGTCCACAACGCCGCCTCCCGCTGGTCCAAGGCGCTTTTGGACAACGCAGCCCGCCCCTCCGGTGCGCTGGTCTGGACCGGCTCCGACGGCCAGGGCCAGATGTCGGAAGATCAATTCCGCCATCTAAGTGAAGAGATTCAATCAAATTTCCAGGGCGCCCAGAATGCCGGCCGCCCGATGGTGCTGGAGGGCGGATTGGACTGGAAGCCGATGGGCTTTTCGCCCTCCGACATGGAGTTCCAGAAGACCAAGGACACCGCCGCCCGCGAAATCGCGCTGGCCTTCGGGGTGCCGCCAATGCTGATCGGCATCCCCGGCGATGCGACCTATGCCAACTATCAGGAGGCCAACCGCGCCTTCTACCGGCTGACCGTGCTGCCTCTGGCGGCCAAGGTGACCGCCGCGCTGTCCGGCTGGCTTGCAGGCTGGACCGGTGAAGAACTGACCCTGAAGCCCGATCTCGACCAGCTGCCCGCACTGGCGGCAGAGCGCGAGGCGCAATGGCGGCGGGTCGCTTCCGCGGATTTCCTCACACCCGCGGAAAAGCGGCAGCTGCTGGGGTTGCCCGCAGAAGCCCCGGCCGCGCCGCAGGCGGAGGGCGGACAGGATGACTGAGCACCCGATACACGCATTCGATTGTTCACCGGGATTGCGCCTGTCCGCCCATGAGCGGGTTGCCCAGATCCAGAACGAGGCCGTGAACCGCCGCCTCGACCGGATCGAGCAGATGATGGAGCGGCTGGAGAAACGCCTCTGGCTCACCGTCTACGGCGTCGCCGCGGTGATCCTGGCGCAGGCCTTCCAATCCTTTCTGGCGGTGCAATTGCCGTAACACCAATAACTTGCGAGGCAGATATCATGCAGGGAACGCCCCAGCTTGAACATAAATTCGCGCGCTTCGGCGAGGATCTCTCGCTGAAGGACGCAACAGAAATCAAGGGCTACGCCAGTCTGTTCGGCCAGACCGACCAGGGCGGCGATGTGGTTATGCGCGGCGCTTATGCGGCCTCGCTCAAGGCGCTCCGGGATCAGGGCCGCACGGTCAAGATGCTCTGGCAGCACGATCCGGCCCAGCCCATCGGCGTCTGGGATGACGTGCGCGAGGACAAGCGCGGTCTGTACGTCAAAGGCCGAATCCTCACCGCCACGCCCAAGGGCGCCGAGGCGGCCGCGCTGATTGAGGCGGGCGCGATTGACGGCCTCTCCATCGGCTACCGCACCCAGAAAGCCACCCGTGCCCAGGACGGTACCCGCCGCCTGACCCAGGTGGAGCTTTGGGAGGTGTCGCTGGTCACTTTCCCGATGCTGCCCGCGGCGCGGGTGGCGGGGAAATCTTCCGCCTTGGACGCCGAGGCAGAGTCCCTCCGCGCGTTGGCCGCCGGCCTGCGCCAGATCACCCGCGACCTCAAAACAGGACACCCATCATGAGCAACCAAGACCTCCCGGCCCAAACCGGGGATGCAGCGCCCCTGGCGCATGAAGTGAAACAGGCCATCACGGGCTTTCTTCATGAATTCAAGGGGTTTCAGGACGACGTGCAATCAAGGCTGAAACAGGCAGAAGAGCGAGTGAACATGCTGGACCGTAAGACAATCTCTCAGAACCGACCCCATCTGGCAGCCAGTCAGGACGCGGGCGCGCCGCACCAGAAGGCGTTCAACGCCTACCTGCGCAGCGGCGACGACGATGGCCTGCGGGGCCTCGAACTGGAAGGGAAATCCATGTCCACCGCCGTGGGCAGCGACGGCGGCTATCTGGTCGACCCGCAGACCTCCGACACCGTCAAGGCGGTGCTGAACGCCTCCGCCTCGATCCGCGCCGTGGCCTCTGTGGTGCATGTGGAGGCAACGTCCTATGACGTGCTGATCGACCACAGCGAAATGGGCGCCGGCTGGGCCAATGAAACCGGCCCGTCGGCGGAAACCTCCACCGGCAGCATCGACCGCATCTCGATCCCGCTGCATGAGCTGAGCGCATTGCCCAAGGCGTCGCAGCGGCTGCTCGATGACAGCGCCTTTGATATCGAGGGCTGGCTGGCCGGCCGCATTGCCGGCAAATTCGCGCGGTCCGAGGCCGATGCCTTCATCAACGGCGACGGCATCGACAAGCCCACCGGCTTTCTCAACTACCCGGTCACGGACAACGACAGCTGGACCTGGGGCAACATCGGCTACAAGGCAACCGGCGTGGATGGTGAGGTCGGCAATGGCGACGCGATCATCGACCTGGTCTATGCGCTGGGGGCGGAATACCGCGCCAATGCGACCTTCATCATGAACTCCAAAACCGCGGGAATGCTCAGGAAGTTGAAGGACGCCGACGGCCGCTTCCTGTGGTCTGACGGCCTCGCCGCGGGTGAGCCCGCGCGCCTTATGGGCTACCCGGTGCTGATTGCAGAGGACATGCCGGACCCGACTTCCAACAGCTACCCGATTGCCTTTGGCGACTTCCGCGCCGGCTACACCATCGCCGAACGCCCGGACCTGCGCGTCCTGCGCGACCCCTTCAGCGCCAAACCGCATGTGCTGTTCTACGCGACCAAGCGCGTCGGCGGCGACGTCAGCGACTTTGCCGCCATCAAGCTGATGAAATTCGGCGCGAGCTAACGCTCCGCGCTGATGGCGGACCGGCAGCCCGGTCCGCCGGCTGGCACGCACCCCATATTTCCCTGCCGTCTAGCTGCTCCCCCTCCGTCCGAGCGGCAGGGACCGGTGCGTGCCGGCCGAACCTTGGAAACGGACAGCAGATCAGGGCCGGCAAGGGGGAGGCCCGCAGGAGTGAGATGATGATGCTGAGCGAAGTGACCCCCGTGCCCGAGGCCGCCCTGCCGCTGGCCCCCTTCAAGGCGCATCTGCGCCTGGGCACCGGCTTTGGCGAGGACAGCCTGCAGGACGAGGTGCTGTTTGGCTTCCTGCGCGCCGCCCTGGCCGCGATAGAAGGAAGGACCGGCAAGGCACTGATTACCCGGGATTTTGAGCTGGAAGTCCGCCACTGGCGCGACCGTACCCGCATGGTGCTGCCGATCGCCCCGGTGCAGGCCGTGACAGAGGTTGCGATCCGCGATGCGAGCGGCGCGGAGACGGTTCTGAACGCAGCGCTTTACCGCCTGGAACGCGACAGCCAGCGCCCGCGCTTGCGCCCAACCGGCAGCCTGCTGCCCGCGATTCCCACGGGCGGTCTGGCACGGATCACCTTGCAGGCCGGCATGGCCGCGGATTGGGGCGGCTTGCCCGCGGATCTGGCCCAGGCGGTGATGCTCCTGGCCGCGCATTACTACGAATACCGGGCCGACACCGGCCTGCACGGCGGCTGCATGCCCTTTGGCGTCACCAGCCTGATCGAACGCTACCGCAGCCTGCGGCTGACACTGGGAGGCCTGGCATGAAACAGCCCCCGAAACTCACCCGCAAGCTGGTGCTGGAAGATCCCCAGCGCGCCCCCGACGGCGCCGGCGGCTATACCGAAACCTGGGTGGCGCTTGGCACCCTTTGGGCCGAGGTGAAGTCTCTCTCAGGCCGCTTGGCCGGCGGCAACCTGTCTTTGCAAAAATACCGGATTACCTTGCGTGCATCCCCTGATGGCTTTGCATCTCGACCGCGCCCCGACCAGCGCTTCCGTGACAATAGTCGCCTCTACCGCATTGATGCGGTTGCGGAAAGCGGCCCGGACGCCCGCTACCTCACCTGTTTCGCGGTAGAGGAGGTGAGCGGATGACTTATGCCATCGCAGGCGGGCTGCAATCCGCCGTTTATACCTATCTGACCGGGGACGCAGGACTAACTGCACTGGTCGGCAATGCGATCTATGACGCCATCCCCGCAGGCCCCTTGCCGCAGACCTATGTGGCGCTTGGCAGCGAAGAGGTACTGGACCGCTCCGACAAGACCGCGGGCGGGGCTGAGCACCGGTTTTTTGTCACCGTTACCACCGACACCGCCGGTTTCGCCACCGCTAAATCCGCCGCCGCCGCGGTCTGCGACGCCTTGGTCGGCGCCGCGGTGCCGCTGCCGCGCGGCCAGCTCACCGGCCTGTGGTTCGACCGGGCCAAAGCTGAACGGCTGACGACCGGCGGCAGGCAGATCACCCTGCGTTTCCGGGCGCGGGTGGATGACGTTTGAACCTCGGAACTTTCGTGAAACCAGTTGAAATACATGGAGAATCCCCATGACAGTTCAAAACGGCAAGGACCTCTTGGTCAAAGTGGACATGAACGGCGCAGGCCTGTTTGAAACCATCGCCGGCCTGCGTGCCACCCGCATCAGCTTCAACGCCGAAAGCGTCGATGTGACCAGCCTCGAAAGCCAGGGCGGCTGGCGTGAATTGCTGGCGGGGGCCGGCGTGCGCTCCGCCAGCATTTCCGGCTCCGGCATCTTCCGGGACGAGGCGACGGACGAACGCGCCCGGCAACTGTTCTTTGACGGGCTGACGCCGGCGTTTCAGGTGATCATCCCCGACTTCGGCATCGTGCAGGGGCCGTTCCAGGTGACAGCACTTGAATACGCGGGCAGCCACAATGGCGAGGCCACCTATGAGCTGTCGCTCGCCAGCGCCGGCGAGCTTAGCTTTTCGGCGGTCTGATGATGGTGAACCCGCACGCAGGCGAGGCGGAATTGCTCGTGAATGGAACCCCTTACGCGCTGAAGTTGACGCTCGGCGCGCTGGCGGGGCTGGAGGCGGCGTTGGAAGAAGGCACTCTGGTGGACCTGGTGCAGCGGTTCGAACAGGGCCGGTTTTCCGCCCGCGACGTGCTGGCGCTGCTGGCGGCCGGGCTGCAGGGCGGCGGTCATGATCTGAGCCGCGAGGACCTGGCGTCTGCCACCATCACCGGCGGCCCGATGCAGGCCGCCAAGGTAGCAGCGGAGCTTTTGGTGCGCAGCTTTGCTGTCCCGGACAGTCCATGACCGGGCTCGACTGGCCCGCCCTGATGCGCGCCGGGATGGCGGGGCTGAAACTGCTGCCGCGTGATTTCTGGGAGCTGACGCCGGCAGAGCTGCGGCTGATGCTGGGCGAGGCCGCCGCACCGCAGCCGATGCAGCGCGACCGGTTGGCGGCGCTCATGCGGGACTTCCCGGACTTCGCGCCGCCGAAGAACAAGGAGACAACAGATGACTGACTCATCCGCGATGGCCGAACTGGAACTGCAGGGCGAGGCTTTGGGCGAAGCGCTGGACGGTGCCTCTGGAATGGCTGCTGCCTTTGCAGACGTGCTGGGGCGGGTCAAAGAGGGGTTTTCCGAAACCGGCCGCGATGCTCAGATCCTTGATCGCAGTCTTTCCAAAGGCTTACGTCGCGCTTTTGAGGGGCTGACCTTTGACGGGGACAGCCTGTCGGAAGCGATGGACACGCTGGCGCGAAGCATGGTCCGCACCACTTACAATGCGGCGATGAAACCGGTGACCAATCACATCAGCGGGATGATGACCGACGGGTTCACCTCGCTGATCGGCAGCATCCTGCCCTTTGCCGACGGCGCCTCCTTCAGCCAGGGCAAAGTGATGCCTTTTGCCAAGGGCGGGATCGTGACCGGGCCGGTGACGTTTCCGATGCGCGGCGCCACCGGCCTTATGGGCGAGGCCGGGCCGGAGGCGATCCTGCCGCTCACCCGCGGCGCGGATGGCGCGCTTGGCGTGCGCAGCCAGGGCGGCGGCGCGGTCAATGTGGTGATGAATGTCTCCACACCGGACAGCAAAGGCTTTGAACGCAGCCGCAGCCAGATTGCGGCGCAGCTGTCCCGCGCGCTGTCCCGCGGCGGGCGCAACCGTTAAGGACGGAGGATAACATCATGAATTTCCACGAAGTCCGCTTTCCCGCCTCGCTCAGCTTCGGCTCCGTCGGCGGCCCTGAGCGGCGCACCGATGTGGTGACGCTCGCCAACGGGTTCGAGGAGCGCAACACGCCCTGGGCGCACTCCCGCCGCCGCTATGACGCCGGGCTCGGCCTGCGCGCGCTGGAGGATATCGAGACGCTGATTGCCTTCTTCGAGGCCCGCCAGGGGCAGCTTTACGGCTTCCGCTGGAAGGACTGGAGCGATTACAAATCCGCCCGGCCCAGCGCTGACCCCGATTTCCGCGATCAGGTGATCGCCACCGGCGATGGCAGCACGGTGACATTTCAGCTGGCCAAGACCTACCGTTCAGGCGAATTCACCTATCAGCGCCCGATTGCCAAACCGGTGGCGGGCACGGTGCGGGTCGGTATCGAACAGGATGAGCTGCGCGAGAGTGTCGATTATGAACTGGACACCGCCACCGGCCTTATCACTCTGGCACATCCGCCCGAAGCGGGCCTCAGCATCAATGCGGGGTTCGAGTTCGACGTGCCGGTGCGCTTTGACACTGGCAGCATCCAGACCAGCGTCGCCTCCTTTCAGGCGGGTGAAGCGCCGGCTGTGCCGGTGGTGGAGGTGCGGGTATGAGCGGGCTGTCCGAAGCATTCCGCGCCCATGTGCAAAGCGGCATCACCACCCTGTGCCGCTGCTGGGCGCTGACGCGGGGCGACGGCGTGGTGCTGGGTTTCACCGACCATGACTGTGTGCTGCGGTTCGACGAGCTGGCGTTTCAGCCCGGCAGCGGGTTGACGGCGCGGGCGGTGCAGCAGGCCACGGGACTCTCGGTCGACAATACCGAGGCGCTCGGGGTGCTGAGCGACGCTGCCGTGCGCGAGGAGGACATCGAGGCAGGCCGGTTCGACGGCGCCGAGGTGCGCTGCTGGCTGGTCAACTGGCAGGATGTCTCAATGCGCTGGCTGCAGTTCCGCGGCTCCATCGGCGAGATCCGCCGCGCCGCCGGCGCCTTTGAGGCGGAACTGCGCGGGCTGACCGAGGCGCTGAACAGGCCGCTTGGGCGGATCTACCAGAAGCCTTGCACCGCAGTTCTGGGCGATGCCGCTTGCGGGTTTGAACTGTCAACACCAGGCTATGCCGTGGAGCTGGCCGCCGCAGACGTGGAGCGAAACGAGGAGTTCCGCTGGGATGCCTTGCCGGGGTTTGAGCCCGACTGGTTCACCGGCGGGCGGCTGACGGTCCTGAGCGGCGCGGCTGAGGGCCTGTGGGCGCCGGTGAAGGCCGATCAGAGCAAGGCTGACGGCCGCAGGATTACGCTGTGGGAGCCGGTCCGGGCCGATGTACAGCCGGGTGACATGCTGCGGCTGGAGGCGGGTTGTGACAAGCGGATGGAGACCTGCCGGCTGAAGTTCAACAACCTGCTGAACTTCCAGGGCTTCCCGGACATTCCGGGCGAAGACTGGGTGATGGCGGTGCCGCGCCAGTCTGGCGTGAACACAGGGGGCAGCCGGCGATGAGCCGGGTGGTGCAGGCCGCGCGCGGCTGGATCGGCACGCCTTATGTGCATCAGGCCTCGCGCAAGGGCGCGGGCTGCGATTGCCTTGGCCTGATCCGGGGCCTGTGGCGGGAGCTGTATGGGGCTGAGCCGGAGCTGCCGCCCGCCTATACGATGGACTGGTCCGAGCCGCAGGGAGCCGAGGCACTGTGGCAAGCGGCTGCGCGGCATCTGGCGGCAAAGCCGCTGAGCGATGCCGCCCCCGGCGATGTAATCCTGTTCCGGATGCGCGAGGGATCGGTGGCCAAGCATTTGGGGGTGCAGGCGTCTTTATCAGAACTGAGGGCAGCGCCCGGCCCGGCGGGGAGGGTGCGAAGCGCCCGCCCCGTGGGGGGCGGGACGGGCGCTGCCCGGCCTGCCGGCCGGGCGGTTGCTGGTCGCAGCACACCGTCCTTCATCCACGCCTATGCGGGCCACGGGGTGGTGGAAAGCCCGCTGAGCCCGCCCTGGCAGCGCCGCATCGTGGCGCGGTTTCACTTCCCGAAGGAGCTGATCTGATGGCAACTATTCTTCTCTCGGCCGCGGGCGCGGCGGTTGGCGGCGCAATCGGCGGCACTGTCGCGGGCCTCTCATCCGCGGTGATCGGCCGGGCGGTGGGCGCCACGCTGGGCGGCATGATCGACGACCGCCTGCTGGGTTCAGGCTCGGCCCCGGTGGAAACCGGCAAGGTGGACCGCTTCCGCCTGACCCAGTCCAGCGAGGGCAGCCCCGTGGGGCAGGTCTATGGCCGGATGCGGCTGGGCGGGCAGGTGATCTGGTCGTCGCGGTTCCTGGAAACCTCCACTACCTCCGGCGGTGGCGGCAAGGGCCGTCCCAGCCAGCCGCAGGTCACCAGCTACAGCTATTCCGTGTCGCTGGCGATTGCGCTGTGCGAGGGGGAGATTGGCCATGTCTCCCGCGTCTGGGCCGATGGCGAGGAAGTGGCGCCCAAAGACCTGGACATGACCGTTTACCGCGGCACACAGGACCAGCTGCCTGACCCGGTGATCGAGGCGATCGAGGGCGCAGGCCAGGTGCCTGCCTACCGCGGCACGGCTTACGTGGTGATCGAGAACCTGGAGCTGTCCCGGTTCGGCAACCGGGTGCCGCAGTTCTCCTTTGATGTGCTGCGGCCGGAGCAGCCGGACAGCAGCACATATGCGCAGGATCTGGGCCAGCTGGTGCAGGGCGTCGCGCTGATGCCCGGCACTGGCGAGTACGCGCTGGCCGCCGAGACGGTGCAGTATTCCGGCGGGCCAGGTGATGCCAAGCCGGCCAATGAGCATACGCCCTCGGGGCTGTCGGACCTCAAGACCTCTCTGAACGCGCTGGAGGCGGAGCTGCCGTCCTGCGGCGCGGCCTCGCTGATCGTCTCCTGGTTCGGGGATGACCTGCGTTGCGGAGAGTGCAGTCTGAAACCCAAGGTGGAACACAAAGACGCCGAGGGCAGTATGCCCTGGAGCGTCAGCGGGCTGACCCGGGCATCAGCGGAGCAGGTACTGACCCAGGAGGCAACGCCGCTTTACGGCGGCACCCCGGCCGATGCCTCGGTGATCCAGTCGATCCGGGAGATGCAGAGCCGGGGTTTGAGGGTGATGTTTTACCCCTTCATCCTGATGGACCAGGCCGAGGGCAACGAACTGCCCGATCCCTGGACCGGCGGCGCCAGCCAGCCGCATCTGCCGTGGCGTGGCAGGATAACGCTTTCGGCCGCGCCGGGGCAGCCCGGCTCGCCCGATGGCACGGCTGCCGCAGACGCGGAGGTGGCGTCGTTCTTTGGCACCGTCACGGCGGCGGATTTCACCGTTGGCGACGGTACTGTCACCTACAGCGGGCCGGATGAATGGAGCCTCAGCCGGTTTATCCTGCACAACGCGGCGCTCTGTGCGGCGGCAGGCGGGGTGGAGGCGTTCTGCATCAGCTCGGAGATGCGGGCGCTGACACAGATCCGCGGCGCCGCTGGGTTTCCCGCGGTGGCAGCCCTGCGGGCCTTGGCGGCTGAGGTGCGCCTGCTGCTGGGGGCGGAGGCCAGGATCGGCTATGCCGCAGACTGGTCCGAATACTGGGGATACCAGTCGCCGGAGGGCGACCGGTATTTCCACCTTGACCCGCTTTGGGCGGACCCTGAGATCGACTTTATCGGCATCGACAACTACATGCCGCTCAGCGACTGGCGCGAGGGGGAGGATCACCTGGACGCGCGCTCAGGCGTGCCCGCGATCTATGATCTGGACTACCTGCGCAGCAATGTGGAGGGCGGTGAGGGGTTTGACTGGTATTACCACTCGCCCGAGGCCGAGGCGGCGCAGATCCGTACCCCGATCACCGACGGCGCGCATGATGAACCTTGGATCTGGCGTTACAAGGATATTCGCTCTTGGTGGCTCAATGAGCATCATGAGCGGATCGGCGGGGTGCGCCAGGCGGCGCCGACCGGCTGGGTGCCGCAGAGCAAACCGATCTGGTTCACCGAACTGGGCTGCGCCGCTATCGACAAGGGCACCAACCAGCCGAACAAGTTCCTGGACCCGAAAAGCTCGGAATCCAAACTCCCGAAGTATTCCAGCAGCTTGCGCGACGATCTGATCCAGATCCACTATCTGCGCGCTATTCTGGGCTATTGGGGGGAGGAGGGGAACAACCCGGTCTCGGACGAATACGGCGGACCGATGCTGGATATGTCCAACGCCTATGTCTGGGCCTGGGACGCGCGGCCGTTTCCGGCCTTCCCCAGCCGCCTGGAGATCTGGAACGACGGTGAAAACTACCTGCGCGGCCATTGGCTGAACGGGCGGGCCGGGCAGCGCACGCTGGCCTCGGTGGTGGCAGAGGTGTGCGAGCGCGCGGGGCTGGAAGATTTCGATGTCTCGCGGCTTTACGGCGTGGTGCATGGCTATGTGAACCCGGATGTGAGCGACGCGCGTGCGGTGCTGCAGCCCTTGATGCTGCGGCATGGGTTTGATGCGGTGGAACGCGACGGGCTGCTGCAATTCCGGATGCGCAAGGGCACCGGGGCCGAGGCGCTGGCGCTGGAGCATCTGGCCGAAAGCGAGGAGCTGGAGGGCACGACGGAACTGAGCCGCGCCAGCGAGGCGGAGCTGGCGGGCCGGGTGCGGCTGCGGTTCACCGAATGGGGCGGCGACCATGCTGCCGGATCAGTGGAGGCGGTGCTGCCTGATGAGACCACCCATTCCGTCAGCCAGAATGAGCTCCCGCTGGCGCTCACCGCTGCCGAGGCGCGCCAGGTTGTCAGCCGCTGGCTGGCGGAGGCTCGGATCTCGCGCGATATGCTGCGGTTCCAGCTGCCGCCCTCGATGCTGCATCTGGGGGCAGGGGATGTGGTGTCGCTGCCGCTGGCGGGCGGCGATCAGCTCTATCGCATCGACCGAGTGGAACAGGCCGAAGCGCAGATGGTGGAGGCGGTTCGGATCGAGCCCGGAACCTATGACCTGGCCGCGGTGGCGGAAGAGCTGCCGGGGGTCAACGCCTTTGCCGCCCCCGGACCGGTGCTGCCGTTGTTTATGGACCTGCCATTGATTCGGGGTGATGAGGTGCCGCACGCACCGCATCTGGCGCTGACGGCGCAGTCCTGGCCCGGCAGCGTGGCGGTCTATGGCTCCGAGGCGGATGAGAATTACGCGCTGGAGCAGGTGATCGCCGCGCGGCAGGTGGTGGGCGTCACCGAAACGCCGCTGTTTGCTGCAGGCGCGGGACGCTGGGATCTGGGTGCGGATCTGCAGGTGAAGCTGATCTCCGGCACACTGGAAAGCCGCACCGTTGAGGCGGTGCTGAACGGGGCCAATGCGGCGGCTATCGGCGACGGCACATCCGGTAATTGGGAGCTGTTCCAGTTCCGCGAGGCGGAGCTGATCGCGCCGCAGACCTATCTGCTGCGCGGCCGTTTGCGCGGTCAGCAGGGGACGGATGCGCTGATGCCGGAGGTCTGGCCTGCGGACTCATACGTGGTGCTGCTGGACGGCACCCCGGTACAGATGGAGCTGGCGCCGGAACAGCGCCGCCGGGTGCGGCACTACCGGATCGGGCCTGCCCGCCGCGCGCTGTATGACCCGTCCTATGTGCACCGGCAGGAGAGCTTCGACGGCAATGGCCTGAGGCCCTATGCGCCGGTGCATCTGCGGCTGAGCGGCGCGCTGGGCGATGACTTCGCGGCGGCCTGGATCCGCCGGACCCGGATCGAGGGCGACAGCTGGGACCTGGACGAGGTGCCGCTGGGCGAGGAGGTTGAGGCCTACCGCATCAGGGTGATGCGCGGCGGCACGGTGCTGCGGGAGGAGACGTCCGGCACGCCTGCGTGGAGTTATCCAGCGGCGGCCCAGGCTGCGGATGGCGTCGAGGCCGGAGACGTGCTGGAGGTGGCGCAAAGGTCGGCCCGGTTCGGCGCCGGGCCTGCGGCGCGGATTGTGCTGGGATGAGGCGGCCGGTGCTGCCCGGCGACGTCTCCGCCGCGGCGCGGGCGCTGCTGGCGGTGCCGGACCGCGAACGGTTGCGCCTGTGCCGCAGGATCTTTGGCGGCGCGGCGGAGGCTGCGGCCTATGCGGGTTTGTTCGGCCGGCTGCATGGGCGGTGGGGCGATGGCTCGTTGAGTGCTGCTGCACGGCGTTATTCGCTGGCGGATGAACCGTTCGTGGATGATCCGGAATACCTGCGCTGCACCCGGCTGGTGCTGGAAGAGCTGGAAGCCGTGCTTGACGCCGCCGGGAAGGCTCCCGCCCGCTGATCCGGGCAGGAAACCTGCCCGGCCAGCCGTTGGGCCGGGCGCCGCCTGGCGGCGGCGCGGTTGCGCGCCCTGGCAGCCTCGTGGGGTCAAGGAGGACCGCAGGTCCCCGCGCCCCGGCGCGGCTTGTCCTTGAGGCTGTCAGGCTGGCTCACATGTTTGGGCGGGCGTCTTGAGGAAGCAGAATGCGCCCTCAAGCGCTTCTCAGCAAAGTAAAACTTCTTGGAGGCTCCAGGTTCCAGGGCCGCTGGTTGATCCCAGAGATTTGGGACCGTTTCCCCGCGCCGCGCCGCAGGCGCGCGGCGCGGGTCGTTCCGGGCGCAGCCCGGAGCGAAATGCCTCTTTGCCGGTCTACCCCGATTTGCGGGGCTACCCCGACGCGCAAGAAATGCACTTGAGCGCTGCCGGGTTCAGTTCAAGGCGCCTCAGGGCGATGTCCTCGCCGCAGTCCTCGCAATACCCGTATTCGCCCTCTTCCATCCGGGCAAGAGCCGTTTGCAGGCGCTGGGTTTCCAGTTGGCGGCGGGCAGCTTGCGCCTTGGCCATGGCCTGCATCTGCAAGGCGTCCATGCGTGACAGGCGGCCGACCATCTGCTGGTCCAGTTCCACCACTCCCTGGGAGGCTTCGCCAAGGGCATCCTCTGCCGCCAGCTCCTCCAGCCGGGCGTCAATCCGGTGCTTCAACTTCTGTTGATCCGATTCATTCATTCCCGGAATATACCCCATCAAGGGTTTGCGTTTGCGGAAAACCCCCTTAGATGGGTAGTCTGAGCGGAGAAAGGGAGAGATCCATGGCCAAAACCCAGCAAGCCCTCACCCCGGTGGACCCCGTATGGGACCGGATCACCCGCGAAGCGGAGGAGGCTGTTGCCACCCAGCCGCTGATGGGTGGGCTGATTCACGCCTGCATCCTGCATCACAAGACGCTGGAGAAGGCGCTGTCCTACCGGATCGCTGCCAAGCTCTGCTCCAACGAGATGTCGATGATGGTCCTGCGCGAGATCGTTGACGAGGCCTATGACAGCTGCCCCGAACTGATTGAGGCGGCGCGGGCCGATCTGATGGCGATCAACGAGCGCGACCCGGCCAGTCACCGGCTGCTGCAGCCGATCCTCTATTTCAAGGGGTTCCAGGCGGTGCAGGCCTACCGGGTCAGCCACTACCTGTGGAAGCAGGGGCAGAAGGATCTGGCCTATTTCTTCCAGATGCGCACGTCTGAGATCTTCGGGATCGACATCCACCCCGGCGCCCGCATCGGCAAGGGGATCATGATCGACCATGCGCATTCCATCGTGATCGGTGAAACAGCGGTGGTGGGCGACAATGTCTCAATGCTGCATTCGGTGACGCTGGGCGGCACCGGCAAGGAGGAGCAGGACCGGCATCCCAAGATCGGCGATGGCGTGCTGATCGGGGCGGGCGCCAAGGTTCTGGGCAACATCAAGGTCGGCCACTGCAGCCGGATTGCTGCCGGGTCGGTGGTGCTGTCGGAGGTTCCGCCCTGCACCACGGTGGCGGGCGTGCCTGCGAAGATCGTCGGCGAGGCTGGCTGCGACCAGCCGTCGGTCAACATGGACCAGGTGGTGCCGGCGGGCTCTTCCGCAGCGGAGTGAGCCGGGCGGCGCAGGGGCCGGACCTTGAGTATTTGGAGAAAGATGAAGGGGCGGTTACCGCCCCTTTCTTGTGTCCGGATTTCCCGGGAAAGCCGTTTCTTATGAAAGCGTTGAAGGCGGTTTGTGATCCATCTGGAGAGGGAACCTGAGCCTTTGGTTCCGCTTTGGCGCTTTTTTGGCGAAGGCTGGTCTTAATCCGGGCGGCTGCGGGCCTCGCGGCTTGCGGCGGCGCAGCAGCGGGCGCATATTTCCCCCGGAACGCGATAGTTAACTGCACTTGGGAGACGGGGACAGAAGATGATTTACACAACCGATGGCCGCGGGCGGCTTTATGGCTCGATCCTGGAGACCGTGGGCAACACGCCTGCGATCCGGCTGAACCGCATCGCGCCGGATCATGTCACCATGTATGTGAAGTTCGAGGCCTTCAATCCGGCAGGCTCGGTCAAGGACCGGCTGGCGCTGAACATCATCGAGGCCGCCGAACGCGAGGGGCGCTTGAAACCCGGGCAGACCGTGGTGGAGGCGACCAGCGGCAATACAGGGATTGGCCTGGCGATGGTTTGCGCCGCCAAGGGCTATCCGCTGGTGATCACCATGCATGACGGGTTCTCGGTCGAGCGGCGCAAGCTGATGCGGATGCTGGGCGCCAAGGTGGTGCTGACCCGCAAGGAGGACAAGGCGGTCGGTATGGTGGTGAAGGCCAAGGAGCTGGCAGAAGCGAACGGCTGGTTCCTGGCGCATCAGTTTGAGACCAAGGATAACGCCGATATCCACGAGAGCACGACCGCACGGGAAATCCTGGGTGATTTCAATGGCGAGCGTCTGGATCATGTGGTGCTGGGCTATGGCACCGGCGGCACGGTGAGCGGCCTGGGCCGGGTGCTGAAGGGCGCGCGGCCGGATCTGAAGATCACCCTCAGCGAGCCGTCCAATGCGGCGCTGGTGCAATCCGGTGAAGCGCAGGAGCGCAATGATGAGGGCGAGCCTGCGGCGACGCATCCGGCCTTCAACCCGCACCCGATTCAGGGCTGGACTCCGGACTTCATTCCGCTGGTGCTGCAGGAGGCGCTGGACGAGGGGTATTTCGATGCGCTGGAGCCGGTGAGCGGAGACGAGAGCATTGCCTGGTCCAAGCGGCTGGCGGCGGAAGAAGGCATCCTGACCGGCGTTTCTGGCGGTGGCAGCCTGGCGGCGGCCATCAAGGTGGCGGAAACCGCGCCGGAGGGCTCGGTGCTGCTGGCGATGCTGCCGGATACCGGCGAACGCTATCTGTCGACGCCGCTGTTTGACGGTATTGCGGCGGAGATGGATGAGGGTGAGGCCGCGCTGTCGGCCTCGACCCCCGGGTATCAGTACTGACCGGCGCGCCGCCGCTGGCGTTTCGCAGGCGGCGGCTGTGGTGAAGGTGAGTATTTTTGGAAAGATGAAGGGGGCGGCTGCGCTCCCTTTTTCTGTCGCCGCCCGCGGGCAGGCAAAGAAAAAGCCCCGGTGTTTGCCGGGGCTTTTGATGTTCGCGGTGGCGGCCTGTCAGGCCAGCATCACCATCGGGTTTTCCAGGTTGTCCTTGATCGCGTTCAGGAGCTCTGCCCCCAGCGCGCCGTCGATCACCCGGTGGTCGACCGAGAGGGTGACGGACATCATGGTGGCCACCGCCAGCTCGCCATCCTTGCCGACCACCGGTTTCTTGACGCCGGCGCCGACGGCCAGGATTGCGCCATGCGGCGGGTTGATCACCGCGTCGAAATTGTCGATGCCGAACATGCCGAGGTTGGAGATCGCGAAGCTGCCGCCCTGGTATTCATGCGGTGCCAGCTTGCGGTCGCGGGCGCGGGCGGCGAGGTCCTTCATCTCCGCCGACAGGGCCGACAGGGATTTGGTGTCGCTGTCCTGCAGGACCGGGGTGAACAACCCGCCCTCGATGGCGACGGCAACGGCCACGTCGGAGGCTTTCATCTTCAAGACCCGGTCACCGGCCCAGACCGCGTTGGCGTCCGGCACCGATTGCAGCGCCAGGGCGCAGGCCTTGATGATGAAGTCGTTGACCGAGAGCTTGACGCCGCGGGCGTCGAGCTGCTTGTTCAGCTCGCCGCGGAATTTCAGCAGCGCGTCCAGCTGGATGTCGCGGCGCAGGTAGAAATGCGGCACCTGCTGCTTGGCCTCGGTGAGGCGGGCGGCAATGGTCTTGCGCATCCCGTCCAGCTTGACCTCTTCGTACTCGCGGCCCTCGTACATGCGGGCGACCTGATCGGCAGAGGGGCCGGCCGCGGGCGCGGCGGCAGCAGCCGGTGCGCTGGCGGCGGCTTTCGGAGCCTCGCCCTTGGCGGCCTGCGGCTTGGCGTCGATCACGTCGGCCTTGACGATGCGGCCCTTGGGGCCGGAGCCTTTGATTTGGCTCAGGTCCAGGCCCTTGTCGGCGGCGATGCGGCGCGCGAGGGGGGAGGCGAAGATGCGGCTGCCGTCGGCGCCCTGAGGGGCAGCGGGGGCGGCTTTGGCTTCTTCCTTGGGCGCGGCTGCGGGGGCCTCAGATTTGACCGCGGGGGCCTCTTCCTTGGCCGGGGCGCCACCGCTGGAGGTGCCGGAGGACTGGATGTCGTCGGCGCTTTCGCCGTCTTCCAGCAGCACCGCGATGGGGGTGTTGACCTTCACGCCCTCGGAGCCTTCGGCGATCAGGATCTTGCCGACGGTGCCTTCGTCCACGGCTTCAAATTCCATGGTGGCCTTGTCGGTTTCGATCTCGGCGATCAGGTCGCCGGAGGAGACGGTGTCGCCCTCCTTGACCAGCCATTTGGCAAGGGTGCCTTCCTCCATGGTGGGAGAAAGCGCGGGCATCAGGATTTCGGTGGGCATGTCAGCGCTCCTCAATCAGAACAATTTGGTCATAGGGCGCCTTGGGGCGCCTGGTGCCGCGGGCCAGCTGGGTGATCGCGGCTTCGATCTTGTCTTTGTATTCGGCCATCCAGACGTAGGCCTCCTGATGGGAGGGCCGCGAACCGATCAGCCGTGTGTCTGCTGCAAGCCGTTCGGGAACCAGTGCGGTGACTGTGCGCCCGTCGACGGTCAGCGTGACGCGGTAGCATTCGGTTTCGGGATCGCGGCCCCTGATCTCCATCGGTGCCTCTAGCGGTAGGACACTTGTTTCACGGCCTCGACCACCTCATCCGTGGTGATCAGCGCGTGGCGTTCCAGGTTGGCGGCATAGGGCATCGGGACGTCCTTGCCGGTGCAGGTGACAACCGGCGCGTCCAGATAGTCGAACGCTTCGCGCTGGACTTCCGAGGCGATGTAGCTGCCGACGGAGCCCTGCGGCCAGCCTTCCTCGACGGTGACCAGGCGGTTGGTCTTCTTGACCGATTCAATTACCGTGGGCAGGTCCATCGGGCGGATGGTGCGCAGGTCGATGACCTCGGCCGAGATGCCCTCCTGGGCCAGTTTGTCGGCGGCTTCCAGCGCGTATTGCATGCCGATGCCGAAGGAGACGATGGTGGCGTCAGAGCCTTCGCGCCAGATCCGGGCCTTGCCGAAGGGAATGGTGAAATCGTCCATTTTCGGCACGTCGAAGGCGCGGCCGTAGAGGATTTCGTTCTCCAGGAAAATCACCGGGTTGTTGTCGCGGATCGCGGTCTTCATCAGGCCTTTGGCGTCGGCGGCGGAGTAGGGCATCACCACCTTGAGGCCGGGGATCTGCATATACCAGGCGGCGTAGTCCTGAGAGTGCTGAGCGGCGACGCGGGCGGCGGCGCCGTTGGGGCCGCGGAACACGATCGGGCAGCCGAGCTGGCCGCCGGACATGTACAGCGTCTTGGCCGCCGAGTTGATGATGTGGTCAATCGCCTGCATGGCGAAGTTGAAGGTCATGAACTCGACAACCGGGCGCAGGCCGCCAAAGGCCGCGCCGGTGGCGATGCCGGCAAAGCCGTGCTCGGTGATCGGGGTGTCGATCACCCGCTTGGAGCCGAATTCATCCAGCAGGCCCTGGGACACCTTGTAGGCGCCCTGGTACTCGGCGACTTCCTCGCCCATCAGGAACACGTCCTCGTCGCGGCGCATTTCCTCGGCCATGGCGTCGCGCAGGGCTTCGCGCACGGTGGTCTGCACCATTTCGGTGCCTTCCGGGTAGTCGGGCTCCAGAACCTTGGCCGGCATGGCGGGTTCCTTCTGCGGCGCGGCGGCAGCGGGTTCGTCGCTGGGCGCTTCCTCGGCCGGGGCTTCTTCCTTGGCGCTGGAGGCCTCGTAGTCATCGGCGCTTTCGCCGTCTTCGACCAGCACCGCGATAGGGGTGTTCACTTTGACGCCTTCGGTGCCTTCACCGATCAGGATCTTGCCGACGGTGCCTTCGTCGACGGCTTCGAACTCCATCGTTGCCTTGTCGGTTTCGATTTCGGCCAGAATATCGCCGGAGTTCACGGTATCGCCTTCCTTGACCAGCCATTTGGCCAGGGTGCCTTCCTCCATGGTCGGCGACAGGGCGGGCATCAGAATTTCAGTTGCCATGTCTATGTCTTCCCTCTCAGGCGTTTTCCTGCGGCACTTCATCCGCATAGATGTCGGTCCAGAGCTCTTCCAGGGCGGGCTCGGGGCTTTCCTTGGCGAAGTCGGCGGACTTGGAAACGATTTCCTTGATTTCCTTGTCGATCGCCTTGAGATCCTCTTCGGTGGCGTGCTTGCCGGTCAGCAGCATGTCGCGGACCTGCTCGATCGGGTCGCGCTCCTCGCGCATCTTCTGGACCTCTTCGCGGGTGCGGTACTTGGCCGGGTCCGACATCGAGTGGCCGCGGTAGCGGTAGGTCTTGACCTCGAGGATGTAGGGGCCGTCGCCGCTGCGGCAGTGGGCCACGGCGCGCTCGCCCGCTTCCTTGACGGAGAGGACGTTCATGCCGTCCACCGCTTCGCCCGGAATGCCGAACGCCTTGCCGCGTTCCCAGATCTCTGCGCTGGAGGTGGAGCGCTGCTGCGAGGTGCCCATGGCGTACTGGTTGTTTTCGATCACGAAGACCACCGGCAGCTTCCACAGGGCGGCCATGTTGAAGGTCTCGTAGACCTGGCCCTGGTTGGCGGCACCGTCACCGAAATAGGTGAAGGTGACGCGGCCGTTGCCCTTGTACTTGTCGGCGAAGGCGAGGCCTGCACCGAGCGGCACCTGGGCGCCGACGATGCCGTGGCCGCCGTAGAAATGCTTCTCTTTCGAGAACATGTGCATCGAGCCGCCCTTGCCCTTGGAGTAGCCGCCTTCGCGGCCCGTGAGCTCGGCCATGACGCCATCGGGGTCCATGCCGCAGGCCAGCATATGGCCGTGGTCGCGGTAGGAGGTGATGCGCTTGTCGCCTTCCTCGGCGGCGGCCTCCAGGCCCACGACAACGGCTTCCTGGCCGATGTACAGGTGGCAGAAGCCCCCGATCAGCCCCATGCCGTAGAGCTGGCCCGATTTCTCTTCGAATCGGCGGATCAGCAGCATCTCGCGGTAGTAGTGGGTAAGTTCTTCGGCAGAAACGTTTGGTTTCTTTGTGGTTTTTCTAGCGGCCATGGTGGTCGGCTCCCCCTGCAGGCTAGATAGTTTAGCATTAAACAAATTCATAACCGGTTTTGACGCGGCTGAATAGTGTTATTCTGCCGCGGGGTTTCCGCCGCGTAAAAAACCGCCGAGGGCGCGCAAAAATGCCACGCTGCCCGGAGGCGCACACGGCGGGCGGCTGCATCATGTCTGTTTGCGTGAAGAAGGGAAAGCCTGTTTCCGGTTTGGCTGGCGGCAGGCCGTTCCCTTGGAGGAAAACCGCAGCGGGTTTCAGCGCTCGGCCAAATGCCGAGGCGGGAGGAGAACCGCGGTTAGCGGATCACGATCTCGTCGGCACGGACCAGGCCCAGGACCGAGCGGGCCTGTTCATCCAGCAGGTCGAGGTCGAGGTAGTCGTCGGAGAGGCGGCGGGTCAGGTTTTCCATGTCGCCGATCTGGGACTGGAGGCGGCCGAGATCCAGCCGCAGGTCTTCTGCCTCAGCTTGGATCTCGACCCTCCGGAACAGCCCGAAGTCGCCTTGCACCGCCGCGAAGGTGAAGTACGCGCTGAGCGCGAAGGCGATGGCAAAGAAGGCGATGGCGCCAAAAGACGGCCGGGTGCTTCGGGTCACGTTGGGAGTGCCTGTATGTTACTGCTCAAGTTGTATTAGCGCCGTTTGCCGGCGTCTGGTGTCAGAATGCCACAAGCGAATCTGCTTGTGAATCCCAAATCGGCCCGCCGCGGGGAAATTTGGAAAAAATGCGTGATAGAGCGGGCCTGGGAAACTGCGGTTGCTAGCAAACCCGCAGATGTTTCTGCACGACTTCCCGGAAGTGATCTGGAAAGCTGCGTTCGGCCGGGTTGAGGTCGAGAGCGGCCTCGGTGATGCGTTCAAGGCCCATGCATTCGTACTTCTCTTCGAGCTGATAGATTTCCCCGGCATCACTTGCCTCGTCTATTGATTGGAACTTTGCCGCAAGAATTCGACGCTCGTCGGTGTTGAGGCTGAGGCAGGACCAGAGGCGGTATTTCGCCTGCCACGACGCGAAGGCGCCGGCGAGTTGCTCGGTTTTGCCGGTGCCGTCCACTGACAACGATTCATACAGGGTGAAAAATGAAAGGATGAACTCTCTCAGCGCTAGAGTGGAGGCAGCGTGCTTGTTCCACGCCTCAAAGCTTTCGGTGTCCGGTGCATCGTTTTCAACCGGGAGCAAATTGCTGGCGGAGTCCAACTTGTTTTCACCTGACGAGAGCCGCCATTGGGCTTTGCCGGCATCCGGGAGGGCATGCCATTGCGGCGCGCAATAGCGGTTGGCGATCGCTGTCATGCGGGCGGGTTCTTCCAGTGCTACTGATCTTCCAAGAGACGTGACATGAGCAAGCGCGGCTGCGCAAAAGAGCAAAAGAATGGCCAACAAAAATCTAAAACGTTTCATAAACTAATTCTCCGGTGCTGGCGCCTGACTGACAGTGGAATGGGGCAAAAATGCGGGTGCGGTTAATGCACGGGCAGTAAATTTCCGAAAATGATCCGCTCAAATGAAAACCGCCGCAGGTACTCTGCGGCGGTCCGGTGCTGGTTTCTATGATGCGGCTTTGCCGCTTCAGGCGCTTTCCAGCGCCGCGACGCCGGGCAGGGTTTTGCCTTCCATCCACTCCAGGAAAGCGCCGCCGGCGGTGGAGATGTAGCTGAAGTCGCCGGCCGCGCCGGAAGCATTCAGGGCCGCGACAGTGTCGCCGCCGCCGGCCACCGAGATCAGCTGGCCGGAACGGGTCATCGCTGCGGCTTTGAGAGCTGCGGCGTTGGTGGCGGCGTCAAACGGCTCCAGCTCAAAGGCGCCGAGGGGGCCGTTCCAGATCAGCGTCTTGCTGTTTGCAAAGACCTCGATGATGCGGGCGACGCTGTCCGGGCCTGCGTCCAGGATCATCCCGCCCTCGGGGCACTGGTCGGCGGCCAGGATCTGGTGCTCGGCGTGGGCCTCGAACTTTTTGGCGACCACGATGTCCGAGGGCAGGATGATCTCGCAGCCTGCGGCCTCGGCCTTGGCCAGGATCTCGGCTGCGGTATCCTTCATGATGCGCTCGGCCAGCGAGACGCCCACCGGCAGGCCCTTGGCGACCAGGAAGGTGTTGGCCATGCCGCCGCCGATCACCAGGTGATCGACCTTCTCGATCAGGTTGCCCAGCAGCTCCAGCTTGGTGGAGACCTTGGCGCCGCCGACAACCGCGGTCACCGGGCGCTGGGGCTGGCCCAGGGCGCTTTCCAGCGCTTCCAGTTCTGCCTGCATCAGACGGCCGGCGCAGGCGGGCAGCAGGCGGGCCAGCGCCTCGGTCGAGGAGTGCGCGCGGTGGGCGGCGGAGAAGGCATCGTTGCAGTAGACCTCGCCCAGGCGCGCCATGCCGGCGGCCAGGTCCGGGTCGTTCTTGGTTTCTGCCGCGTGGAAGCGGGTGTTTTCCAGCAGGAGCACTTCGCCCGGCTGCAGCGCGTCTGCGGCGGCTTCCGCACCTGCGCCAACGCAGTCGGCGGCAAACAGCACGCGTGTTTCAAAGGCGCGCTCCAGCGTCGGCACCAGCTGGTTCAGCGACAGGTTCTCGCGGCGCTCGCCGCCGGGGCGGCCGAAGTGGGCCAGCAGAATCGGCTTGCCGCCGGCCGCCAGAATGTCGCGAACGGTGGGGGCGATGCGGCGGATGCGGGTGGAGTCGGTCACCACGCCGTCGACGATCGGCACGTTGATATCCACACGCACCAGCACGCGCTTGCCGTTCAGATCCATGTCGTCGAGAGTTTTCCAGCCCATCTGCGAGACCCCTTATGGTGAAAGTGCAGTCAAATCCGCGGGCTGTTTCGGGGGTTTTTGCGTATCAGTCAATGCTCCCTTGGCATTTGCGAGCGCTACCCTTAACTATCGTTGCAAATTTCGACGACAGGAGGGCCAGATGGCCGAGATTAAAGATCCCGAAAACACCGTCATCATCGAGCTGAAAGACGGCAATGTTGTTATCGAACTGCTGCCCGACGTGGCGCCGAAGCATTCCGAGCGGATGAAGGAACTGGCCCGTGCCGGCGAATATGACAACGTGTGCTTCCACCGCGTGATCGACGGCTTTATGGCGCAGACCGGCGACGTGGCCAATGGCGACATGGAAGACGGCTTCAACATCCGCATGGCGGGCACTGGCGGCTCCTCCCTGCCGAACCTGCCGGCCGAATTTTCCAAGCTGCCGCATGACCGCGGCACCCTGGGCGCGGCGCGTTCCGCTAACCCGGACTCGGCAAACTCGCAGTTCTTCATCAACTTCAAGGACAACCACTTCCTGAACGGCCAGTACACCGTGTACGGCCGTGTCATCGAGGGCATGGAGCACGTGGACGCTATCACCCGCGGCGAGCCGCCTGCGAACCCGGACCGGATGATCTCTGTCAAGGTGGCTGCGGATGCGTAAGGCGCTTTCGCTGGTGGCCCTGCTGGCGGCAGGGCCTGCCTTTGCCACCGGTCTGGAAATCCAGGTCGAAGGCGAAGCCAACGGCACCATTCAGATCGACCTGTTCGAGGATGTGGCGCCCAAGCATGTCGAGCAGATCACCGCGCTGGCCGCCGAAGGCGCCTATGACGGCGTGGTGTTCCACCGCGTGATCGAGGGCTTCATGGCGCAGACCGGCGATGTCGAGTTCGGCAAGGCCGGCGGCGACATGCGCCGGGCCGGGCAGGGCGGTTCTGCCCGCCCCGACCTGGCGGCTGAGTTCTCGGACATCACCTATGACCGCGGCGTGGTGGGCATGGCCCGCTCCCAGAACCCGGACAGCGCCAACTCGCAGTTCTTCATCATGTTCGCGCCGGGCCCGTTCCTGGACGGCCAGTACACGGTTGTCGGCAAGGTGACCGAGGGCATGGATGTGGTCGACGCGATCAAGCGCGGCGATGGCCCCAATGGCGCGGTGATCGGCCAGCCCGACACCATGTCCAAGGTGAGCGTGACCGACTAAGGCCGCGAGCCTGAACAGCTTTGGCGAGGCCCGTTTCCCGCGAGGGAAGCGGGCCTTTGCTTTGGCGCGGGGGCACCACATGTTGAACTGCCGTCACAAGCGCGTGTCTGCCCCTGTCCCGGTCGCATCAGCCCCCTTATGACTGATGGCAAGGGAGATGTGCGATGCTGAAACGCTTGTTGCTGAGTGCAGCGTTGGTGTTTCCGTGGATGGCCCTGGCCGGGCCTGCTGAGTGGAAACGGGAGTGGCCGAAAACCGACTTCAGCCAATCGCTGGTGAAGGACTGGGAGCAGATCCGCTCTGGCGGGGTGCCCAAGGACGGTATCCCGGCGCTGGATGTGCCGCAGTTCGTGGAGGCCGCCAAGGACCGCCGGATCAAGCCGCGCGAGCCGGTGATCACGCTGGAACTGGCAGGCGCCCGGCCGCGGGCCTATCCGCTGCGCTACCTGACCTGGCATGAGATCGTGAACGACGTGGTGGCGGGGGTGCCGGTGGCGGTGACTTATTGCCCGCTGTGCAACTCCGCGATGACCTTTGACCGGCGCACGCCTGCCGGGGTGCTGAGTTTCGGGGTCACCGGCAAGCTGCGGTATTCCGATCTTGTGATGTACGACCGCGAGACCCAAAGCTGGTGGCAGCAGGCGGTCGGCACCGCCATTGTCGGCAGGATGAGCGGCCAGCGGCTGGCCAGCCTGCCCAGCTGGGTGGAAAGCTGGCAGGAATTCACCGCCCGCAACCCGGACGGGCTGGTGATGGCGCAGCCGGGCTGGAACCGGCGCTATGGTCAGAACCCTTATGTGAATTACGACAGGTCGGACTGGCCGTTCCTGTATGACGGCACGCCGCCGCCGCACGGGCTGGCACCGATGGCGCGGGTGGTGCGCGTGGGCAGCCGCGCGTGGCCGCTGACGCGGCTGGCGCGCGAAGGCGAGATCCGCGAGTCCGGTGTAGTGCTGAGCTGGCGGGCCGGGCAGGCCTCGGCGCTGGATGCGGGCACAATTGCCAAGGGGCGCGACATCGGCTCCGTCCGGGTGCGGGACAGGCAGGGGCGCGACGTGGCGCATGACGTGATGTTTGCCTTTGCCTTCCATGCCTTCTGGCCGGACGGCACGTGGATGCTGAAATAGCGAAAGGCGCGCCGGGCAGGGCGCGCCTTTGCAATTTTGGAAAAAGTCACCTTAGAACAGGAAGTTGTCCGCATCCTGCAGCTGCGCCACGCTGATGTCCTCCACCAGGATGGTGACATCGGCAAAGGAGACGAGCACATCGTCGCCTTGCTGCTCAAACTCCAGCTGGCTCAGGCGGGATGCACCGCGGCCGATCCCGATGAGGTCCTCGCCTGCGGTGAAATCGGTGATCGTGTCGTTACCGTGTCCTTTGTGGAATACGAAGGTGTCGGCGTGACTGCCGCCGGTAAGATGATCGTCGCCCTTCTTGCCCAGCAGAACGTCGCGCCCAGTGCCGCCGGACAGGGTGTCATTGCCGCCGCCGCCGGAGAGGCGGTCGCCGCCTTTGCCGCCCTCGACCAGATCCTTGCCGCTGCCGCCCTTGATCACATCTTTGCCGCCGCCGCCGTGCAGCCGGTCGCTGCCCCGGCCGCCATCCAGCAGGTCGGCTCCGCTTTGGCCGCCGAGAACGTCGTTGCCGGCGTCGCCGTTCAGCCTGTCGTCGCCGGTCTCTCCGTGCAGGGTGTCCCGCGCCTCGCCGCCAGCCATGCTGTCGTTGCCGCTGCCGCCGAGCAGGCGGTCGGCGTCGAAGCCGCCGTTCAGCGTGTCGTTGCCAAAGCCGCCGCGCAGAGTGTCATTGCCGCTGTGGCCGGTGATCTTGTCGTTGCCGTCTTCCCCCAGAAGCAGGTCGTGGCCGGAGAGGCCGTTGAGGCTGTCGTTGCCGCCACCGCCGAGCAGGACATCGTGGGATGTCGCCGTCCTGGTGTCGCCGCTGAGAGAGTTGGAATATGAGGTCCCGGCCTTCAGGCTGACAGTGCGGTCCGTGAACTGAACAAACTCGATGGAGCTCAGGGTGTCGCGGCCGTCCGGTCCGTCTAGGATTGTGCGGTTGAAGCTGGAGGAGAAGCTGGCGCCGGAGAATGCGCCATCGACGATCAGCCGGTCGGTTCCGCTGCCGCCATAGATGTAGTCCCAGCCGCTTCCCGCATTGATGGTGTCATTGCCATCACCCAGTTCCCAACTGCTGCCGAGGGTCGACTCGATGGTGAAGAGGTCGTTGCCTTTGGTGGCATCCTCCTCGAAGGCGGAGGGGTTATAGGTATTGGAGTATTTGGTGAAGGACACGTCCAGACCGCTGGCCGTGAAGACGGTTGATCCGTCGATCTGGAATGTGATGCTGGTGATCGTTCCATAAACGGATGAGCCAAATGAACTGAAACTGCCCGTGAACCTGCCGAAGAAACTGGCGCCGCTGTATGTGGTGCCGTTGATTTCCAGGAGGTTGCTGTTGACGGTTCCCGCGGTCGGGTTAAGGACCCGGAAGGTTTGAAGATCGCCCACATCCCAGCTGTTGCTGGAATCATTCACGGTAAACGTAGCCATTGGGAACAGCTCCTTGGTTCTGGCAAAGCTTTAGTTGAAACCAGGTTGGTCAACGCAATTTTAAGGTCTGTTGCCCGAGCAAGGAGGAATGTTCAAGGCAAGGAAATCCGTTCCGCCAGGTTACTGTAGCTTTTTTGCAGCTTTTACGAGTGTTCCCCGCAAGAAAAAACGCCGCAAGGTTTCCCCTGCAGCGTTTCTTTTTCCCTGTCAGACCCGGCCGTGCTGAACGCCAGCCGTTCGCCTGTTCAGTTATCGGCCTTGTGCGCGGCGGTTGCGGCCTGAACCGCTGCCGAGGGGGCAGGCGCTGCGGCCGGAGCCGGTGCCGGGGACGCCTTGCGGCCGCCCGGGTTCAGCGGGTCGTCCTGGCGCTGCACGGAGCCTTCGAAATGGGCGCCGCTTTCGATGGCGATGGTTTTGTGGATGATGTCGCCTTCGACGCGGGCGGTGGCGGTCAGGCGCACCTTGAGGCCGCGCACGCGGCCGACGATGCGGCCGTTGATCACCACGTCATCGGCGGTGACTTCGCCCTTGATGGTGGCGGTCTCGCCAACGGTCAGCAGGTGCGCGCGGATGTCGCCCTCGACGGTGCCTTCGACCTGGATGTCGCCGGTGGTTTTGACGTTGCCGGTGATGTGCAGATCCGAGCTCAGCAGCGACGCGGCGGGCTTGGCCTTGGGCGCGCTGGCCTTGTACTCGCTGGCGGCCGGCGCAGCCGGAGCGGCAGAGGCAGGGGCAGCCGGGGTTGCGTCGGCCTGCTTCGGCCCGGGCTCGTTGATTTTGCTCTTAGAAAACATTTCTCGCAGCCTTGATATAGATCATGGGGTTTACAGGTTGCCCGTTGACCCGCACCTCATAGTGGAGGTGGGTCCCGGTGGACCGTCCGGTGTTACCCATATCAGCAATGTGATCCCCGCGCGAGACCCTTTGGCCGGCCTTAACGCGGAGTTTCGAATTATGGGCGTATCTTGTTTCGATGCCGAATGCATGGCGGATCGTCACCAGGCGGCCGTAGCCGGATTGCCAGCCCGCGTGGGTCACGACGCCATCCGCGGTGGCAAAGATATCGGTGCCGGTGCGGCCTGCAAAATCGAAGCCTTTGTGCAGGCGGCGGCCGCCGGTCTTGGGGTCGCGCCGGTAGCCGAAGCCGGAGCTTTGGCGCACCTGGCCCAGGTTGACAGGGGTTGCGAAGGGCGCCTTCTGGGCCGCCAGCCGGTACAGGTTCAGCTGGTCCAGCCGGGCAAGGATCTTGTTGGCGCGCAGTTCCTCCGGCGCGGGTTCCTCACCCCGGGTCGACATCGCCAAAGGGCTGAGCGGACCGCCCTGGCCGTTGTAGCCGCGCCGCACCTGCTCGAGGATCCGGTCGGGCGGCATGCCGGCATTGCGGAACATCTTGTCCAGCGGGGTGATGGAGACCGCGACCGCTTCTTCCAGCTGGCGGAAGATCTGGCCGTTGCGCTCCTCCATCAGCTGCAATTCCAGCTCCAGCTCCTGGCGCTGCCCGATGGCGTCCCGGGCGTCGGCCATGATCCGGTCGCGTTCCGCCGCGGTGTCGGTCAGGGCGCCGGCCAGCATGTCCATCTGCTCCACGGCGCTGGCCATGACTGCCGGGGCGGCGTTTTCGTCCTGGGTTTCTTCCTTGAGCTGCGCCAGGGCTTTGCGGGCGCCGTCGCGGTCGCTCATGGTGTCGCGCAAGGTGGTCTGGATCACTTCGATCCCGGTTTCCAGCTCGCGGCGGCGGGTTTCCGAGGCCAGCAGCTCAGATTGCATCATCGAGATCTGGGCCAGCGCGGCGTTGAACCGCTCCTGTGCTGCCAGGGCTTCTTCGGCGCGGGCGTCGCGCTCCGCCGAGATCGCGTTCAGCCGCTCCCGGTAGGTCTGCTGATCGCGTTTGGCCAGCTCGCGGAAGTTGCCGGCGCCGATGCTGTCCATCAGCACGATGGCAGTGGCGACAATGGCCCAGGCGACGAACAGGGTGATGCCGGCCACCGCGGCCAGCTGGGTTTCCGAGCGCAGCCGGATGAAACGCGTGTCAGTGTCGGATTTCAGGAACACCCGCCGCTCGGGAAAGCGGCGTTCCAGAAAGGCGTGTATTTTGATCGCGAGCCGTGTGCGCAAAGTCCGTTCCCTGTTCCGTCCCTGTCCCGTTCCGCACCGCGGCCGCAGGGCGGATCCGGTGCCTTGGGCGAAGTGAATAGACAGGGCGGGCGGATTGGGCAAGCCTGTTGACCCGCTGGACGGGGATCGTGCCGGCAGGGCGGGCGGATAGGCGGAAACCTGCCGAAGTTTCAGAGTGTAAGGTCAGCGTGTAAGGTCCGGCCCGGTCAGCGGGCGCGCCGTGCCTGAGGCGGGCTGGTCAGCCGGGCTGGCCTTTCCGCCGTTCCTCCTGCGCTTCTGTCCAGCCGCTTTCCCAGGCCTGGTGGTCGGCGGTGTCGAAGGCGTAGGGGTTGCCGGTGAAGGGCTGACCGTCCATGCAGGCGCGGAAGCCCTCGTCATAGCTGTGCGCGCGCGGGTCCATGCCGCAGGGTTTGTGGGCGGTGTCGCGCAAGTGGGCGGCAAACTCCGGGTATTTGGCGAGGTCGGTCTGGTCGAGCCCTTCTGGATGCCGGGCCAGGGCCTGATGGCCGCGGCTGGTCAGGCGCCAGCTGGACGCCTCGCCCGGCAGCGCCTCTCCCGGAACCAGGATTCCGGCGATTTCCAGGTCCGACAGATGGCCGGCCAGCCGTTCGCGCAAATCGTCAGGAGGCAGGCCGGGTGTTTCATTGGCCTGGCGGAACAGGCCGTTCAGCGCCTTTTCGCAGCTGTCCAGCGTCACCGGGCCGGATCGTGCCGTGTGCAGGATCAGGGCCACGAGGCTTGCTGTGCTCAGCAATGGGAAATCGTTTTCGAACATGGGATCACCCGGTTGTCCAGATGTCCCAGTCTAGGCGGCTGCGGCAGTCCGGTAAAGGCGGCTGCGGCCGGCAAGGCGCGCCGCCGGGGCTCAGCGGCCCGGCAGGTCCCGCGCCTGATCGGCCAGCGGCCAGTAGAAATCCGGCGGCAGCCCGGCATCGGCGCGCTTTTCCTCGTTGAAGGGCGGTTTCAGGGCGCCGTGGAAGTATTTGCGCACCAGCGCATGAAACACCTCCTTAGGGTCCAGGTTGTCCCGGCCGCAAAGGAAGTTGAACCATTTGGAGCCATAGGCGACATGGCCGACCTCCTCGGCATAGATCACCTCCAGCGCTTCGACGGCTTGGGTGAGCTGCGCCTTGCGGAAGATTTCGATCATGCCGGGGGTCACATCCAGCCCGCGCGCCTCCAGCACCATTGGCACCACCGCCAGGCGGCCCATGAGGTCCTCCGCCGTGTCCTCTGCCGCGCGCCACATGCCGGCGTGGGCCGGGAGGGCGCCGTAGTCGCTGCCCAGCGCTTCAAGGCAGTCGCACATCAGGTTGAAATGCTTGGATTCCTCATCCGCCGCCTTCACCCAGTCATCAAAGAAGCCCATCGGCATCGGCACATGGGAAAAGCGGGCAATGATGTCCCAGTGCAGGTCGACGGCGTTCAGTTCGATATGGGCCACGGAGTGCAGCAGCGCGATGCGGCCCGCCTCTGACCCCGGCTTGCGCTTGGGCACGTCGCGGGGATGCAGCAGCTCAGGCTTATCGGGCCGGGCCGGGTGCATGGGCGGTGACGCGGTGCCGATTGCGATGTCCGGCCCGGTGCCATTGCGGAAGGCGAACCACTCGGCTGCATGGCGGCGCGACAGGGCTGTCTTCTGCCGGCCGTCCGCGGTGTTCAGCACCTCGGCGGCGCGTTCTGCGAGCGTTAGGGGCTGATCGGTCATGCGGGTCTCCTGTTGCAGCGGCTGGCCCGGGTTCACCTGATTCAGGCGGCGGAGTCCAGAGCGGAAACGGAAGCGCTCCCGCGCCCGCGGAGGATCAGCGGGCTGATCCCCCTGGCGGCCTTGGGCCTGGCACCGCGCGTTTCGCGCGGTGCGCGCCGCCCGCTTGGGCGGCGCCGGGCCCAACAGCGAGGGCTGCGCCCGTCAGGGCGCGGGCCGAACTGGCGGGAGTACCCCGCCAGGCCTGAGAGCGGAAGCGCCTCAAAGCGCCTGGACGGCTGCCAGCACCTCATCCACGTGGCCGTCGACCTTGACCTTGCGCCAGGCCTGGGCGATCCGGCCATCGGCATCTATCAGGAAGGTCGAGCGTTCGATCCCCCAGAACTTCTGGCCGTACATGTTCTTCTCTTTCCAGACGCCGTAATCCTCGCACACTGTGCCCTCTGCATCGGACAAGAGCGGCGCGGTCAGCCCGTGTTTGGCAGTGAACTTATCGTGTTTGGCTACCGTGTCCTTGGAGATCCCGAACACGTGAGCCCCGGCATCGGCAAATGACTGCAAAGCCTCTGAAAAGCCGATGGATTCTTTGGTGCAGCCGGGAGTATCATCGCGGGGGTAGAAAAACAGCACCACGGGCGCGCCCTTGAGGCTGGACAATGTGACCTCTCCGCCGCCGCTGCGGGGCAGGGTAAAGGAAGGGGCGGGATCTGAAACGTCGGGCATCGGCCTGTCTCCGTAATTTGCGCAAATCACTGCGCCGCAACCATAACCCATGAGCAGCGAAGGGAAAGCTGAGATCAAACCCGCCGGCGAGAATAACGGCACTGCGGCTGAGGCCGTGCCTGTGCGCGGCCCGGAGCCGGGCCCGGACGCGGGCCTCGCGGCGCCCGCGCAGAGGCGCTTGCGCTGGCGGCTGCTGCGCGGTGCCGTCTGGCTGCTGGCGCTGCTGAGCTTCCTAAGCGCCGGCGCCATCTATTTCGGTCTTGGCACCCGGCTGGACGCGCCGGAGTGGGTGCGTCAGCGGGTTGAAACCCGGATCGAGCGGCACCTGAACGGGTTGCAGATCGAATTCGGCGCCATCCATGTGGTCGTGAACAAGGGCTGGCGGCCGCGGGTCAGCCTCAAGGACGTGGTGCTGCGCCATCCGGACGGCGCGGTGTTTGCCCAGCTGGCGGATGCCCAGGCGAGCCTGGCGATGCGGCCGCTGCTGCGCGGCCAGGTCCAGCCCAAACAGATCTCGCTCAGCGGCCTTTTCGCGGTCTTGCGGCGCAATCCGGACGGCACCCTGGCGCTGAGCTTTGCCAGCGGCGGGCTGCCAACGCGGCAGGCGGGCAATTTGGTGGAGCTGATCAAGCAGTGGGACAGCCAGCTGGACAAGCCCGTTCTGGCGGCGCTGCGGGGCGTGGAGACCAGCGAACTGACGCTGTCCTACACCGATGACCGCCTGGGCCGCGCCTGGACCCTGGACGGCGGCCAGATCCGGCTGCAGAAAAGCGGCAGTTCGCTGTCGGCCTCGGCAGTGTTCTCTGTATTGAGCGGGCGCGGCGATGTGGGCTCTGTCGAAGCCAGCTATACCTCGGAGATCGGCAGCCCGGAGGCCAAATTCGGGGTTCTTGTCTCAGAGATCGCCAGCGAGGACATCGCCTTGCAAAGCCCGGCGCTTGGCTGGCTAGGGGTGCTGCGGGCGCCGATTTCCGGCTCCTTGCGCGGCGGGGTCCGCAGCGATGGCGCGCTTGAGCCGGTGCAGGCCAGCCTGCGGATCGGCGAGGGGGTGATCCAGCCGGAAGCCCAGACCCGCCCGGTGCCGATCACCGGCGCGCGCAGCTATTTCACTTATGATCCGGCACGCGAGGTTCTGGAGTTCGCCGAACTCAGCGTGCAAAGCGGCTGGGGCTCCGGTGTGATGCAGGGGCAGGCCAGCCTTGCCGGTATCCGGAACGGCCAGCTTACCGGGCTGACCGGCCAGCTGCGCTTTACCGATCTGGAACTGAACCCGCGGCGGCTGTTCGAGGCGCCCGTTAAGTTTCCGGGGGTGGATGCGGATTTCGACCTCAGGCTCAAACCCTTCCGGCTGCGGCTGGGCGAGATGCTGGTGCGCGACGGCGGCAGCCTGATCCATTTTGACGGTGAGATCGGCGCCGGGCCTGAGGGCTGGGATTACGACCTGAACGGGCGGGTCGATCAGGTCGGCGTAGCACGTGTCAAGGAGCTGTGGCCCGAGGCGCTGGCGTCCAAACCGCGCGAATGGGTGCGCGACAACCTGCATGCGGGGCTGGTGCGCGATGTGGGCTTTCACATGCGCGGGCGCGGCAGCGGCAAGCCCTTCGTCAGCCTGGACCTGGCCTTTGAAGAGGCCGAGGTGCTGTTTCAGAAGTTCATGCCGCCGGTGCGGGACGCAGCAGGCCAGCTCAGCCTTTACGGCAACCGCTTTGTCGTCACCGCGTCCAAGGGGGTGGTCACTGCGGATCAGGGCGGTGATGTGGATGTGACCGGAACGTCCTTCATCATCCCGGACACGACTGTGCGCGACGGCACGCCCGGTATTGCCCGGATTGCTGCGCGGGGCTCAGTGACTGCGGCGCTGTCGCTGCTGAACCGCGAGCCCCTGAGAGTAATGGACAAGGCTTCGCTGCCGGTCGATCTGGCGGAGGGGCAGGTGGAGGCCACGGGCACGCTGTCGCTGCCGCTGCGCAAAGGCGTTCAGCCGGAGGAAATCCTGTACCATTACCGCGGCGAGGCGCGGGCGGTGGAGACCAGCAAGCTGGTGCCGGGCCATACCGCAGCAGCCCCCTTGCTGAAGATCGAAGGAAACCAGGGTGAGGTGCGCATCAGCGGCAGCGGCAGCCTGTCGGGCGTGCCGCTGACCGCCAGCTGGGGGCAGAAGGTTGGCAAGGACGCCCCTCAGGACAGCCGGGTTGAGGGGACTATCGAACTGTCGCCGGAAACGGTTTCGGCTTTCAACATCGGCCTGCCGCGAGGCTCTGTTTCCGGTACGGGGCAGGGCCGCTATGAAGTTGACCTGAAACCCGGGGCACCGCCGCAGCTGCAGCTGGAGTCGGATCTGGCCGGCGTTGGCCTCAGGATCGCGGACATAGGCTGGCGCAAGAATGAAGCGGCGACGGGGAAGCTGTCGATGTCGGCGGAACTGGGCGGGACCGCAACCGTCGAGCGGCTGGAACTGCAGGCGCCCGGCCTATCGGCCACTGGCCGGGTGACTACCCGCGAGGGCGGCGGGCTGAACGAGGCGGTGTTTTCCTCGGCGCGGGTGGGCAACTGGTTTCAGGGCGCGGTGACCTTCCGCGGCCGCGGCAGCGCGGCACCGGCGATTGAAGTCACCGGCGGCAGGCTGGATCTGAACCGCTCACCGTTTTCGGCAAGCTCCGGCAGCGGCGGCGGTGGCGCCAGCAGCGGAGCGCCGGTTCCCATCAGCCTGCGTCTGCAGAATCTGCAGGTCACGGACAGCATCGGGCTGCAAAGCTTTCAGGGCCGGTTTTCCACCGGCGGCGGCATGAACGGGGAGTTCACCGCCCGGCTGAATGGTCAGACACCGGTGGCCGGCACCGTGGTGCCGCAGAACAACGGCACCGCGGCGCGTATCCGGGCCAATGATGCCGGCGGCGTGTTCCGCTCTGCCGGCGTGTTCGAGCATGGCCGCGGCGGCAGTTTCGACATGACGCTGGTCCCGGCGGAGCGGCCCGGCGAATATGACGGGCGGGTCAGCGTCCGCAATATCCGGGTGCGCAACGCGCCGTCGATGGCGGCAATTCTGAACGCGATCAGCCTGGTCGGGCTGCTTGATGAGATGACGGGGCAGGGCATTCTGTTCACCAGCATGGACGGGCGGTTCCGGCTCGGCGGCTCCCATCTGATCCTGCATCAAAGCAGCGCTGTGGGGCCGTCTATGGGGCTGTCGCTTGACGGCAACTTTGATCTGAACAGCAGCCGTCTGAACATGCGCGGGGTGATCTCGCCGGTCTATCTGCTCAATGCCATCGGGCGGGTGCTGTCGCCCAGGGACGGCGAGGGGCTGTTCGGCTTTACTTTCACCTTGCGGGGCACCGCTGACGATCCTTCCGTCTCGGTCAACCCATTGGCGGGGCTGGCGCCGGGGTTCCTGCGCGAGATATTCCGAGGACCGCCGCCGAAAGTGCCCGGCGACAACAGAGCGTTTTCCGTCGACGGGGAACTTCTGGAGGAGGGAGAAGAGCAAGTCCAAACCCCGCCGGGGGCCAACAAGTAAACTGGCTGGGGGTGAAAATCGCCATAGATTTTCCCTGCAGCACATCCTATAGCGCGCGCCATGAAACTCAGCGATTTCGACTTTGACCTGCCCGACGATCTGATTGCCACCCGGCCTGCCAATCCGCGCAGCTCGGCCCGGCTGCTGGTGGCCGAGGGCGGAAACCTGCACGACGGGCAGGTGACCGATCTGGTGCAGTGGCTGCAGCCCGGCGACCGGCTGGTGCTGAACGACACCAAGGTGATCCCGGCGCGCCTCAGCGGGATGCGCCACCGCGACAGCGCGCAAGGTCCGGTGGCGGCCAGGATCGAGGCGACCCTGCTGGAGCCGCGGGCTGATGGCACTTGGGCGGCGCTGCTGAAACCCCTGAAGAAGATCAAGGCGGGTGAGGAAATCATCTTCTCCGATGACCTGAGCGCCAGGCTGGAGGAGATTGCCGAGGGCCAGGGGCACCTGCGATTTAACCTCAGCGGTACGGATTTCGACGCCGCACTGGCCGAGGCCGGTGCGATGCCGCTGCCGCCCTATATCGCGGCGAAGCGCGCCGCCGATGATCAGGACAAGACGGATTACCAAACCGTCTGGGCCCGCAACTCAGGCGCGGTGGCGGCGCCGACCGCCTCGCTGCACTTCGACGAGCCGCTGCTGGAAGCGCTGAAGGCGCGCGGGGTGGAGATCAGCTATGTCACCCTGCATGTGGGCGCGGGCACATTCCTGCCGGTCAAGGTAGAGGATGTGACCACCCACCGGATGCACGCGGAATGGGGCAAGGTCAGCGAAGAAGCGGCGTCGGAGATCGCTGCCACCAAAGCGGCGGGCGGCCGGGTCATCCCGGTCGGCACCACAGCGCTGCGGCTGATCGAAAGCGCGGCGAAGGACGGCCAGATCCACGCTTGGGAAGGCGACACCGATATCTTTATCTACCCCGGGTTCGCGTTTCAGGTGGCCGATGCGCTGATGACAAATTTCCATCTGCCGAAATCGACCCTGCTGATGCTTGTCTCCGCCCTGATGGGACAAGAGGAGATCCGGCGCATCTACGAACATGCGGTCAGCAGCGGCTACCGGTTCTTTTCTTATGGCGATGCGTCGCTTTTGATCCCGGCGAAGGCGGAACCGCATCAGAAAAGCGGCGCGAATCCATAGACAAGCGCCGCGGATATGATCCGTGAACGCGCGCGCCGGGTCATGAAACTGAAATCAGAATCAGCGATAGCGGCCACGCGAGCCTTGATCGCCCGGACATAACATTCAAATGTGGAGGCAGCCCGTCCCTTGTGGAGGGCTGCTTTGCTTTCAAAGGAGGCGTCGGAATGCTTCAGGTACTGTCGAGCGCTTGGGCGCTGCTGTTGGGCGTTTGCCTGCTGATGGTGGGCAACGGCCTGCAGGGCACCATGCTGGGTGTGCGCGGCGAGCTTGAGGGCTTTTCGACCTTCCAGATGTCCATCGTGATGGCGGCCTATTTCGTCGGCTTCCTCGGCGGCTCCCGGCTGGCGCCGGAAATGATCCGCCGCGTCGGCCATGTGCGCGTCTTTGCGGCTCTGGCCTCCTTCATTTCTGCGGTGATGATCCTCTATCCGCTGCTGCCCAACACGGTTGCTTGGGCGCTGGGGCGGATTATCATCGGGTTCTGCTTCTCGGGCGTGTATGTGACCGCCGAAAGCTGGCTGAACAACGCCGCCGACAATACCAACCGCGGCAAAGCGCTGTCGCTTTACATGATCGTTCAGACCATTGGCATCATTACGGCGCAGGGGCTGATCCAGGTCGGCGACCCGGCGGGCTATGAAGCCTTCATCATCGCGTCGATCCTGGTTTCGGTCTCCTTCGGCCCGATCCTGCTGTCGATTTCGCCGACACCGGCCTTTGACACCACCAAGCCGATGACGCTGCGCAAGCTGTTCGAAACCTCGCCGCTGGGCTGCGTCGGCATGTTCCTTCTGGGCGGTGTGTTCTCCGCCCAGTTCGGCATGAGCGCGGTCTACGGCTCGGCCGCCGGTCTGACACTGACGCAGCTGTCGATCTTTGTCTCCACCTTCTATGTGGGGGCGATGATCCTGCAATACCCGCTGGGCTGGCTGTCGGACCGTATGGACCGCCGGGTGCTGATCCTGGCCGCCGCGGTGGCCGGGGGCAGCGGCGCGGTTATCGGCTTTTTGTTCGGCGTCGAGTTCAAGATGCTGCTGGTGGCGGCCTTCTTCATCGGCGGGCTGTCGAACCCGCTCTATTCGCTGCTGATCGCCTATACCAATGACTACCTGGAGCATGACGATATGGCCGCGGCTTCCGGCGGGCTGATCTTCATCAACGGGCTGGGCGCCATCGCCGGGCCGCTGATCACCGGCTGGCTGATGGAAGACGCGGTGTTCGGGCCTGCGGGCTTCTTCACCTTCATCGGCGCGCTGATGTTCGTGATGGCAGCCTATGCGCTCTACCGCGCGACCCAGCGCGCGTCGATCCCGGTCGAGGAGACCGGCAGCTATGCCGCGATGTCGCCGACCGCCTCCCCGGTGGCGGTGGAGTTCGCCCAGGAATACGCCATTGAGACCGAACTGGAGGAGCAGGAATCCGCCGCCGCGGAGAATTGATTGCGCTAACCAGCCGTTTTCGTGAGGATTATTTCACGTCCAGGTCTTGCCTGTCGCAATTTGTGACCCAAGGTTACTTGTAATGGCAACGTAAAATGGCCTGAAATCAGGGTCAGGAAAAACTTGGAGTTAAGACCGATGGCTGGTCCCGAAGAGATACTTGAATTCTGGCTCGACGAGGTCGGGGAGAAGGGATGGTATCTGCAGGATGACGCGCTGGATCAGGAGATCCGCAAGAAGTTCCAGAAAACCTGGCAGGAGGCCTGCGAGGGCAAATTCTCCTTCTGGCTAACCTACCCCAGCGGGACGCTGGCCTACATCATTCTGATGGACCAGTTCCCGCGCAACATGTTCCGTGGCGAGGGCAAGGCGTTTGCCTCCGACCAGGCGTCGCTGTCAGCGGCCAAGGTCGCGATCAACAAGAAGTGGGACATGAAGATCCACGAGCCGGCACGGCAGTTCTTCTATCTGCCGCTGATGCATTCGGAGAACCTGTGCGATCAGGAACGCTGCATCCGGCTGATGATGGAGCGGATGCCTGAGAGCGGCGGCAGCAACCTGCTGCATGCCCGCGCGCACCGCGAAGTGATCCGCCAGTTCGGCCGCTTTCCCTACCGCAATGAGGCGCTGCACCGCGCCAGCACCGGGCCCGAGCTCGACTATGTCATGGCGGGCGGCTACGGCGAGACCGTGCGGCAGGTGCAAGCGGCTGGCTGACGCCGGCTCCGGCAGAAATTTGCAGCGCCGTGCCCGGGTCCGGGCGCGGCGTTTTTTTTTTGGCCGGTCCCTTGTGCCATTGGGCGGCCTGCGGCAGGGAGAGGCCTTGTTTTCCAGATAAGCAATTGAGGACCGCCCCGTGACCACAGCAGACTTTCAGATGACCGGCAGCTGCCGCTGCGGCGCTACCGTGATTGAGGTTTCCGCCGCGCCGGTGCTGACCGCTGCCTGCCACTGCCGCGGCTGCCAGAAGATGAGCGCCAGCGCGTTTTCCCTGACCGCGATGTTTCCGGCGGAGGCCTTCGAGGTGGTGCAGGGCACGCCGGCCGTTGGCGGCGCCAAGGGCGAAGACCTGGCGCACTACTGCTGCCCGGAGTGCATGACATGGATGTTCACCCGCATCACAGGCGTAGAGACGTTCGTGAACGTGCGTCCGGTGATGTTCGAAGACACCAGCTGGTTCCGGCCGTTCATTGAAACCTGGACCGCTGCACGGCTTCCTTTCGTCCAAGTCGCGGCCGACCACAGCTTTGAGCAATTCCCCGCAATGGAGGAGTTCGGCGCGCTGCTGGACGCATACGCCGCCAAGGGCTGAGGCAGGATCAGCCTTCGGTCGGCTGGCAGGCACGGCCGTCCCGCAGCATCGGCGCGGCGCGGATAACCCGGCCGGCAAGCTCTGCCGCGCCGGCGCGGGCGGCCTGTTCGGCCGCCTGCAGCGGCAGCTGCCGGATCCCGGCAAGATTCGCTTGCAGCTGGTTCAGGCGCTCCTCCACCCGCTCCAGCCGGGCCGCTGAGAGCCTTTCGGCGCCATCCCGGCCGGGCGGGTCCTGCAGGGCGGCGCGCAGGCTGGCCAATTCCTCCTGCAGCCCGGTTGCGGCGGTCTGCAGCGGGGCAACGCGGCTGGTAATCTCCGACGCATTGGCGGTGACGGCCTCAGCCGCCGCCATCAGCTTCCATCCCAGGAACAGGCAGAGCGCCAGCAGGATCAGGGTGGCGTTCACTAGGGCCTTGGCAAGATCCGCAACAGTTCGTGTCATCGTCTTCCGCTCCCGGCAGTGGATTGCAGCACATGTTTCGGCTTATGCTGGCCCGGAACCAGCCTCGCTGCCAAGCGGAAGTCTGCCATAAAACGCATGACCGCTATGCCGCAGCAGAGGGTGATTGCAGTGCAGAAGGAAATAGTTTAACGGTAAACTAGTTTTATTGATCCTGTTCAAGGCGAGGGGACAGCATGGCCGCACAATCCTATGACGTGATCGTAATCGGCGCCGGGCCGGGGGGCTATGTTGCCGCCATCCGCGCAGCACAGCTGGGGCTGAAGACCTGCGTGGTCGAGCGCGAGCATCTGGGCGGCATCTGCCTGAACTGGGGCTGCATCCCGACCAAAGCGCTGCTGCGCTCGTCGGAAGTGTTCCACCTGATGGAACGCGCCAAGGATTTCGGTCTGAAGGCGGAAAAGGTTGGATATGACCTGGACGCGGTGGTGAAACGCTCGCGCGGGGTGGCCAAACAGCTGTCCTCCGGCATCGGCCACCTGATGAAGAAGAACAAGATCGACGTGGTCATGGGCGAGGCAACGATCCCCGCCAAGGGCAAAGTGTCGGTCAAGACCGACAAAGGCACCCAGGATCTGATTGCCAAGAACATCGTGCTGGCCACCGGCGCGCGGGCGCGGGAGCTGCCGGGCCTGGAAGCGGACGGCGATCTGGTCTGGACTTACAAGCACGCGCTGGACCCCGTCCGCATGCCGAAGAAGCTGCTGGTGATCGGATCCGGCGCGATCGGTATCGAATTTGCCAGCTTCTACAACACCCTTGGCGCTGAAACGACGGTGGTCGAGGTGATGGACCGGGTGCTGCCGGTTGAAGATGCGGAGATTTCCGCCTTTGCCAAGAAGGCCTTTGTCAAGCAGGGCATGAAGATCATGGAGAAAGCCATGGTCAAGCAGCTGGACCGCGGCAAGGGCAAGGTGACCGCCCATATCGAAGTCGGCGGCAAGGTCGAGAAGCAGGAATTCGACACCGTGATCTCTGCCGTTGGCATCGTCGGCAACGTCGAGGGCCTGGGCCTGGAAGAGCTGGGCGTCAAGGTCGACCGCACCCATGTGGTGACTGACGAGTACTGCCGCACGGGTGTTGATGGCCTCTATGCCATCGGCGACATCGCCGGTGCGCCCTGGCTGGCGCATAAGGCGTCCCATGAGGGCGTGATGGTGGCCGAACTGATCGCGGGCAAACACGCGCATCCGGTGAAGCCCGAGAGCATCGCGGGCTGCACCTACTGCCAGCCGCAGGTGGCCTCCGTCGGTTATACTGAGGCGAAGGCCAAGGAGCTGGGCTATGACATCAAGGTCGGCCGCTTCCCCTTCATCGGCAACGGCAAGGCGATTGCGCTGGGTGAGGCCGAGGGCATGGTGAAAACCATCTTTGACGCCAAGACCGGCGAACTGCTGGGCGCCCATATGGTCGGCGCCGAGGTGACCGAGATGATCCAGGGCTATGTGGTGGGCCGCCAGCTGGAAACCACTGAGGAAGACCTCATGAACACCGTGTTCCCGCATCCGACGCTGAGCGAGATGATGCATGAATCGGTGCTCGATGCCTTTGACCGCGTCATCCATATGTGACGCAGCATTCCCGCACCGCGGCCCTTGCCGCGGGCGGCGATAGCAGGCAGGACAGGGAAAGCAGGCGCGGTGCGTGCCTGCTTTTTCTATTTGAGGGCGGATATTTGACGGATGGCGGAAACTCCCGCTGGGGGCTGATCCTGGCGATTTGGGCCGCGGGGCTGGGGGCCGCGGCGCAATACGGCAAGATCTCGGTGATATTCGGCCGCATGGGCGAGCTGTATCCGCAGGCGGGCACGGCGCTCAGCTTTTCCGTGTCGCTGGTGGGCACGCTGGGCATTTTGCTGGGGGCGGTGGCGGGGCTGTATGCCGCTGCCTTTGGCTACCGGCGCACACTGGTCTGGGCGTTGTGGGCCGGGGCGGCGGTGTCTGCCTTGCAGGCGCTGCATCTGCCGTTCGGGCTGTTCCTGGCCACCCGTGTGGTCGAGGGGCTGTCGCACCTTGGCATCGTGGTGGCCGGGCCGGTGCTGATTGCTCAGCTGAGTTCGGACCGGGGCCGGGGGCTGGCGATGACCCTGTGGAGCACGTTCTTTGCCGTGGCCTTTACTTTGCTGGCCTGGGCCGGCCTGCCGCTGGTTAGCGCCTGGGGGCTGCTGGCGCTGTTCGGCGCTCATGCGGCGGTGATGGCAGGGCTGGCGGTTCTGCTCGGCCTGGCCTTGCGCGCAGTTCCCGTGCCGGAGCGGACGCCGCTGCCGCGGCTGGCGGAACTGCCGGGATTGCATCTGCCGGTTTACCGCTCGCCCTGGATTTCGGCGCCTGCTGCGGGCTGGCTGTTCTACACCTGCTGCTTTGTCGCGGTGCTGACGGTGATCCCGCCGTATATCGCAGAGGGGGCGCGCAGTTTCGTGCTGGGGATGATGCCGCTGGCGAGCATTGCGGTGTCGATGACTATTGGAGTTTTCCTGCTGCGGTACCTGCCCGGGGTACGGCTGGCGCAATTGGGGTTTCTGGCCTGTGCGGCGGCGGCCTTGTGGCTGTGGGCGGTGCCCGGTGCGCCGCTGGCCTGTATCGCCATGGCCGGTGCAATGGGGCTGGTGCAGGGCGGCTCCTTTGCCGCGGTGCCGCAGCTGAATGAAACCGCCGCGTCGCGGGCGCAGGCCAGCGGCGCGATGGCGCAGATGGGCAACCTAGGCAACACGATCGGCACGCCGCTGATGGTTCTGTCGCTGTCGGCGGCGGGATTCGGCGGCATGATGGCGGCGGTTCTGGTGCTGTTTCTTTGCGGCGCGGCGGTGCATGTGCTGCTGTCCGCCCGGCGGCGCGCATTGGCTTAGAGGTACTCCCGCCCGTCACCGGCCCCCGTGGGGGACCGCTTCCCGTTGGGGGGGGCGCCGCGCGATGCGCGGCGCGCCGGATTTCAGGGAAATCCGGACCGGGCAGACACTGCGTTCCGGCTGCTGCCAGCTGCTGTCAGCAAACTTCCTCTTGTTCGTGATATGTTCTTTATGGGGGCTTGGCGTTTCCGATCGCATTCCCTATCTGTAGGGCGTTCGTCCGCCAAGGGTACGGCGGGCGCGGGTACGGGGGCATTATGGCTGAGCTGAAATCCATCGAAGTGCGCGGCGCGCGCGAGCACAATTTGAAAAGCATCGACGTGGATATTCCGCGCGATGAGCTGGTGGTGATCACCGGCCTGTCCGGCTCGGGCAAGTCGTCCTTGGCGTTCGACACCATCTATGCCGAGGGCCAGCGCCGCTATGTGGAATCGCTGAGCGCCTATGCCCGCCAGTTCCTCGACATGATGGAAAAGCCGGATGTGGACCACATCAGCGGGCTGAGCCCGGCGATTTCGATTGAGCAGAAGACGACGTCGAAGAACCCGCGTTCGACCGTTGGCACGGTGACGGAGATTTACGATTATCTGCGCCTTCTGTTTGCCCGCGCGGGCACGCCCTACAGCCCGGCCACCGGGCTGCCGATCGAGGCGCAGCAGGTGCAGGACATGGTCGACCGGATCATGGAGATGGAGGAAGGCACCCGCGGCTATCTGCTGGCGCCGATCGTCCGCGACCGCAAGGGCGAGTACAAGAAGGAATTCCTGGAGCTGCGCAAGCAGGGCTTCCAGCGGGTTAAGGTGGACGGGGAGTTCTATGAACTCGACGAGCCGCCCGTGCTGGACAAGAAATTCCGCCATGACATCGACGTGGTGGTCGACCGGCTGGTGGTGCGCGAAGGCATGGAGACGCGGCTGGCGGATTCGCTTCGCACCGCTCTGGATCTGGCGGACGGCATTGCCATTCTGGAAACCGCCCCGCGCGAGGGCGATCCGGAACGGATTACGTTCAGCGAGAATTTCGCCTGCCCGGTCAGTGGTTTCACCATCCCCGAGATTGAGCCGCGGCTGTTCTCCTTCAACGCGCCCTTCGGGGCCTGTCCGCAGTGCGACGGTCTGGGCGTCGAGCTGTTCTTTGACGAGCGGCTGGTGGTGCCGGATCAGTCGCTGAAGGTCTATGACGGTGCGCTGGCGCCCTGGCGCAAGGGCAAGTCGCCCTACTTCCTGCAGACCATCGAGGCCATCGCGAAGCATTACCAGTTCGACAAGAATACCGCATGGAAGGATCTGCCCGAGAAGGTGCAGAAGGTGTTCCTTTATGGCTCCGGCGAGGAAGAGATCCTGTTCCGCTATGACGAGGGCGGCCGGGTTTACCAGGTGGAACGCACCTTTGAGGGTGTGATCCCGAACATGGAGCGGCGCTACCGCGAGACCGATTCCAACTGGATCCGCGAGGAATTCGAGCGGTACCAGAACAACCGTCCCTGCCACCACTGCGAGGGCTACCGGCTGCGGGATGAAGCGCTGGCGGTCAAGATCGCCGGGGTGCATGTGGGGCAGGTGGTGCAGAAGTCGATCCGCGAAGCACTGGCCTGGATCGAGGATGTGCCGAACCATCTGAGCCAGCAGAAGCAGGAGATCGCCCGCGCCATCGTCAAGGAAATCCGCGAGCGGCTGGGCTTCCTGAACAACGTGGGGCTGGAGTATCTGACCCTGAGCCGCAATTCCGGCACGCTGTCCGGCGGCGAGAGCCAGCGGATCCGGCTGGCCTCGCAGATCGGTTCCGGCCTGACCGGGGTTCTTTATGTGCTGGACGAGCCCTCTATCGGTTTGCACCAGCGCGATAATGACCGTCTGATCGGCACGCTCAAGAACCTGCGCGATCAGGGCAACACGGTGATCGTGGTGGAACATGACGAGGACATGATCCGGCAGGCGGACTACGTCTTTGACATTGGCCCCGGCGCCGGGGTGCATGGCGGCGAGGTGGTGAGCCACGGCACGCCGCAGGCGATTGCCTCGGACGCAGGCTCGATCACCGGCCAGTATCTGGCGGGGACGCGGGAAATTGCGGTGCCGGGCAAGCGGCGCAAGGGCAACAAGAAGAAGATCAAGGTGGTGAAGGCCACCGGCAACAACCTGAAAGAGGTGACGGCGGAGTTCCCGCTGGGCAAGTTCGTCTGCGTGACCGGCGTGTCGGGCGGCGGCAAGTCGACACTGACCATCGAGACGCTGTTCAAGACCGCCTCGATGCGCCTGAACGGCGCGCGCCAGACGCCCGCGCCCTGCGAAAGCATCAAGGGGCTGGAGCATCTGGACAAGGTGATCGACATCGACCAGCGCCCGATCGGCCGCACGCCGCGGTCGAACCCGGCGACCTACACCGGGGCCTTTACCCCGATCCGCGACTGGTTTGCCGGCCTGCCGGAGGCAAAGGCGCGGGGGTATAAACCGGGGCGGTTCTCCTTCAACGTCAAGGGCGGGCGCTGCGAAGCGTGTCAGGGCGATGGTGTGATCAAGATCGAGATGCACTTTTTGCCGGACGTCTATGTGACCTGCGAGACCTGCAAGGGCGCGCGCTATAACCGTGAGACGCTGGAGATCAAGTTCAAGGGCAAGAGCATTGCCGATGTGCTGGATATGACGGTCGAGGATGCGCAGGAGTTTTTCCAGGCGGTGCCGGCGATCCGCGACAAAATGGATGCGCTCATGCGAGTCGGGCTTGGTTATATCAAGGTGGGCCAGCAGGCGACGACGCTGTCGGGCGGTGAGGCGCAGCGGGTGAAACTGTCGAAGGAGCTGTCAAAACGCTCGACCGGGCGGACGCTGTACATTCTCGACGAGCCGACCACCGGCTTGCACTTTGAGGATGTGAAGAAGCTCTTGGAAGTGCTGCACGAGCTGGTGGAGCAGGGCAACTCGGTTGTGGTGATCGAGCACAATCTGGATGTGATCAAGACCGCGGACTGGATCATCGACATCGGCCCGGAGGGCGGCGATGGCGGTGGCGAGATCGTGGCGGCGGGCACACCGGAAGCGGTGGCGGATGAGCCGCGCAGCCATACCGGGCGCTATCTGAAGGACATTCTGGCGGCGCGGAAGGTGGCGGCGGAATAAGGGCGGGGCGCTGCGCCGCTTTAGAGGGCAGGGGGGCGCTGCCCCTCTTGGCCTTTGGCCAATTCACCCCGGAGTATTTCAGGAAAGATGAAAGGGGGCTGAAACGCCCCTTTTCTTATGCGGGTTGCGCTGCTGACGGGCGGGCCAGCAGCAGCGGCACCAGGAACAGGGCGAGGAAGGCCGAGTTCATCACCACGTTGAACCAGGCGCCGGCGGCGAGGGAGCCGAGGCTGTCGGGAATGTACCAGGCCAACAGGGCCGGGATAAGGAGACGGCGGCCCAGGGGCGGGTTGGCGGAGTAGACATGCTCTGTCACCAGGTAAATCAGCGCGCAGAAGCCGCACAGCAGGCCGCCGCTGATGGCGGTCATAAGCGACGCGGGGCCGGGTTCCAGCCTCTGCCCGCCATCCAAGGGCAGTAAGGCCAGGTCCAGAAAGAAACCGAGGGCCTGTGAGAGCGGTGTGGCCAGTGCCAGCACCATGGCGAGGCCGAAGGCGGCGGAGAGCACTGCGGCGGTTTTGAGCCAGCGCACGGAAGCGGAGCGGGTCATTGGGACCTCCTGTATTGAACTGGCCTTAGCCTGCGGAAAGAGGGGGAGTGAATTCAATTACCTTGGAGGTAAGTGTTTCCGGCAGCTCTTGCTGTAGAGTGGATCAAAGGCAGGAGGCAGCGATGGCGGCAGCATTTGGCGGGGCTTTGAAGAAATGGCGGCAGGTCCGGCGCTTGAGCCAGATGGAACTGGCGCTGAGCGCCGGAGTGTCGCCGCGGCATCTGTCGTTTCTGGAAACCGGGCGGGCGCAGCCCAGCCGGGGCATGGTGCTGCGGCTGAGCGATGAGCTGCAGGTGCCTGCCGCGGCCCGCAATCAGCTGCTGACAGCGGCAGGCCTGGCGCCGGCCTATGTGCAGCGGCCGCTGGAGGATGAGGAGCTGGCACCGCTGTGGCAGGCTGCGGAACAGATGCTGGCGGGCCATGAGCCGTTTCCGGCGATGGTTCTTGGCCGCCATTGGCAGCTGCTGCGCCTGAACCTGGCAGCGGCGATGATGCTGGACGCAACCGGGCTGAAACCCGGTGACAGTCTGATCAAAGCGCTGCTGGAGAACGCAGCGCTGCGGGCGGCGCTGGACAATCTGGAAGACGTCGAACGGCACAGCCTGGCGCGGCTTCGGACCGAACTGGCCCACTTTGGGGCCGATCCGGTATTGGAACAGGCGATAGAACAGCTGCAGCGGAATGTGACGGCGGCAGCGCTGTGCGAAGGCGTGCTGCCCGCGGTGATCCCGGCCCGCTACCGTCTGGGCAGGCAGGTGCTCTCGTTCTTTTCCACCATCACCCAGTTTGGCGGCACTGGCGATCTGGCGATGACGGAACTGCGTATCGAGATGCTGTTCCCGGCCGATGAGGGCACGCGGACGGCAATGCAAATGATGGCCGGGCAGCGGGCCGCCCGCTCTGCCACTTAGTTTTTCAGCTCAGACTCAGCGCCGATCAGCCGCAGCACTTTATGCGTTTCCCGGTTGACCTGGTACACGTAGCCGCCTGCCTGAACATAGCTGCCGTAGGGGTCGGGCGCCCAGCCGCCGGGCTTGCCGATAAAGGTATAGTTGTCCAGGATGTGGTCGCCGCGCCGGTAGAATTTCTTGGCCTGGCCCGGCGGCACGCAATAGCCGGACTTCTTGGCCATGACATGCGGGCACTGGAAGCTTGCCTGCACCGGGGTGTCAAAACTATTGCCGGCCGCCAGCGGAATCGCCACCGCACAGGCGGCGGCAAGAACGGTGAGGGGAACAAGGTGACGGCGTACCATTTACAGCGGATCCTTTCTTCGCTGCCCTCCAAATAACCGCCCGTGCGGCAATTCCAAGAGCACACGCAAAGGGGTGGCGGCAGGCTGCCGGTTGCCGCTTACGCGGCGGCAATAACCCGCGCTTCGAAGCTGCGCAGCGACAGCCGGGCCGCGGCGCCGCAGCCGCGGCCGGTTTTTGCGCACAGATCCGGGAACAACTCGCGGATTTCCGCCTGCGTTTCCGCATCAAAGCCCTCGGCCGTTTCCGGACCGGGCTGATAGCTCTCGCTGAGGGCGCCGTTGGCCCAGAGAATCTGGTGGCTGCCGAACAGCAAGTGGAAATACTCCGCCTGCGCCAGATCCAGCGCCGGGCGGATGGTCTTGTCGTTGACCAGGTCCTTGGCCTTTACCAGCACTTCGTTTTCGCCGAACAGCAGCTCCGCCAGCGGTCCGGACACCACCATCCGGTGCTGGGGCGAGACATAGAGGTCGCGGGTGTTGCCAAAGCTGCCCGCGGCAAAGCGGATAGGGGCGGTGCCGGGTGTGCAATCAGCGCGGCGGCTGCCGATCCATTGCAACGTCTGTGGGCCATTGTCGTAGGTCAGAACTTCCATGCCGGGGCGCAGGTCCTCGACCGCGATCTCGCCGCCTGGAACCCGGATCATGGTGCCGCGCAGGAAACAGGGTACCGTCTGGTTGATCTCCACCAGACCGGTGTCAGAATTGCCCTGGCCGTTGTCCGCCGTGTAGTTGAAATAAACGGTTTCCAGGTCGCCGTCGGTGACAACTGTCAGGGTGCCGTCGTCATTCAGGGTGATTTCCTGGCCGGTTGTCAGGGTGACCGTATCACCGGCGGAAACCGCCTGATCGTTGATATGGGTGATGGTCAGAGTGCCGCCGGCAGCGGTGCTGTCGTTTTCCAGGACATCAATAACCCTGGTTTTGTTGACCGCGATGTCTTCCTGGTCATCCTGTGCGACCACGGCGGTCTGCACTGAGCCGCCGGCAATCAGCAGGTTGGAGTCGTAGCTGCTGTCGGAGGTGTCGGCGACACCGATCTTGAGGGTATTGGTCTCGCCTGCATTCACCGGGGCGACGAAGGTCAGGGTGATGGTGAAGCCGTCCATTTCAGTGTTGAACTGGTCACCGGTATTGTCGACGTAGATGTTTTCAGTGCCGCCGTTGATATTGCCGATCGAGGCGGTGCCGTCGCCGATGGACACTTGGGCTTCAACCCCGTTCACCCAGACTCCGACGACGTCGTTGTACTGGGAGTTGATGAACTCGGGGTATTCCTCCGAGGAGAGCACGAAGTCGATGGTCAGCGTGTCGCCGTCCGGGATGAACTCGATCTCCATGAAGGAGGCGTCGCGGGTGGCGGCACCGGCCAGGGCATCAAAGTCAGCGTCCCGGTCTACGCCGGAGGTGTTGGTGCTGGTGTTGGCGCGGACATTGGTATTGGCGGAACCGTCACTGTTGGTGAAGTCGCGGGCATAGCCGGTCGACAGGATCACCCCCGAGTCCGCGGGCGCAACGCCGGGCGTGCTGGTGTCGGCGCCCGAATAGATGCCCGATGACAGATCATCGCCGCTGTAGCTGGCGCTGGTGACGGTGACGCCGTCGCCAAAGATCTCCTCCGCCATCTGGGTGGCGGTGGCGGAAGTGTTGATGTTCAATTCCGTTGCCGTGGCCATATCGGGCTGCCTGCCTCCGGGTGTGCAAGGATTTGCGGTTGCTTACCGGAATGGTGCCGAACTTGGACAGAACTGTGGCAGGCTGGTGCCCGAAATCTGGAGTTTACTCGAATTTTAAGGGCATTGTCGAAGACCAGAAGAAAAAGGCAGCCTGTTCCGGGCTGCCTTTCAAAGCGTCGTGCCGGCTGCCAGAGGGCTGCCGGTGCGGTCAAGTCCCCTCAGCTCTCCCGGCTGCGCTTTTCAAAGCGGGGCAGCATGGCGGAGAAGTCCATGCCCTTGCCGTCTTCTTCCTCGACGAATTTCTTGTAGAGCGCCATGGCCAGTTCGCCCATCGGGGTGTCGGCGTCGGCGCTCGCGGCTGCCTGCTGGCTGAGGCCCAGATCCTTGAGCATCAGCTCGGCCGCGAAACCCGGCTGGTAGTTGTTGTCGGCCGGCGATTGAGGGCCGACACCGGGGGCCGGGCAATAGGCGTTCATGGTCCAGCTGTAGCCCGAGGAGGTGGAAACCACATCGAACATCTTCTGCCGGTCCAGTCCCAGCTTGTCGGCCAGCGCAAAGGCCTCGCAGGTGGCGATCATGGTGACGCCGAGGATCATGTTGTTGCAGATCTTGGCGGCCTGGCCAGCGCCGGCCTCGCCGCAATGAACCGCCTTCTGGCCCATGATATCGAACAGCGGCTCCGCTGCGGCAAACGCCTCTGCCGAGCCGCCGGCCATGAAGGTCAGGGTGCCGCCCGCCGCGCCGCCGATGCCGCCGGAGACCGGCGCGTCCACGAACATGAGCCCTGCGTCCGCGGCCTGTCCGGCCACCGCGCGGGCGGATTCCACGTCGACGGTGGAGCAGTCGATGAAATTGGCGCCCTTGGCCATCGCTGGGATCACCTCATCGGCAACCGAGCGCAGGATAGCGCCGTTGGGCAGCATGGTGATCACGGCATCGGCGCCGGCTGCGGCCTCGGCACCGGAGGCGGCCATCGTCACGCCCTCGATGCTGACATCGGCCATGTCAAAGCCGGTCACCTCGTGGCCTGCCTTGGCCAGGTTTGCGGCCATCGGGCCGCCCATGTTGCCAAGTCCGATAAATCCGATCTTCATGCGAGTTCCTCCTCAAATGTCAGCGCATCCGCGCCGAGCGGCGCCAGCATGTCCTCCACCGCTGATGCGGGCACTGCCTGGCCGGCGTATTGCCACTGCGGATTGCGGTCCTTGTCAATGATCTGGGCGCGGATGCCTTCCAGAAAATCGCCCTTTTCCATCGCGCGGTAGGTATAGCGGTATTCCAAGTCCAGTGCGCGGCGGATGGCGGGGCCATCGGCGCGCAGGCGGCGCAGCATCGCCAGGGTGCAGGCCATCGACAGCGGAGAATTGCGGTTCAGGGATTTCAGCGCAGCAGCAGCAAATTCGCTGCCGTCTGCCTCAAGACCCTGCAGGATGTCTTCCAGGCTGTCCTTGCCGAAATGCTTGGCGGTATCCTCCCGGACCCCGCGCAGCTTGCCTTCGGGGGCGGGTTTGGCCGCGTCCTCTACCAGTTTGGCGGAGCCGGTCTCTTCCAGCCCGGCAATCAGTTCAGGCCATTGATCCTGCGGGATGAAATAATCGGCAAAGCCTGCGAGAATGGCGTCATCCGCGCCCATCCGCGCCGCCGTCATGCCGAGGTATTCGCCCAGGTGATCCGGTGCCAGCGCCAGCATCAGCGAGCCGCCCACATCCGGCACCAGCCCGATGCCGACCTCGGGCATGGCAATCTGGCTGCTTTCGCCGACCACCCGGTGGGTGCCGTGGCAGCCGATGCCGACGCCGCCGCCCATGGTGAAGCCCTGCATGAAGCTGATCACCGGCTTCTTGTATTCAAAGATCCGCGCGTTCAGACGGTATTCATCGCGCCAGAAGGTGCGGCCATAGGAATAGTCGCCCTTGGTGCCGGTGTCATAAAGCTCGGCAATATCGCCGCCCGCGCAAAAGGCCTTGTCGCCCTCGGCGTCAATCACCACCAGCTTGACGGTGTCATCGCTGGCCCAGTCGCGTATGGCGGCGTCGATGGCCATGCACATGTCATAGCTCATCGCGTTCAGCGCCTTGGGGCGGGTAAAGGTGATGCGGCCGGCCTGGCCGGATTTGCGGATATGGATATCACTCATCGGGCGTGCTCCGTCAGTATGTGTTGCCGCGGGCAGTGTGCTGATTGCAGGTTACTCTGCAATCAGCTGGCGCGCGACGATCAGGCGCATGATCTCGTTGGTGCCTTCCAGGATCTGGTGCACCCGCAGGTCGCGCACGATCTTCTCGACGCCGTAGTCGGCCAGGTAGCCGTATCCGCCGTGCAGTTGCAGGCAGCCGTTGGCGACGTCAAAGGCGGTGTCGGTGACCATCAGTTTTGCCATGGCGCAGAACTTGGTGGCGTCATGCGCACCGGTGTCCAGTTTCCACGCCGCCTGGCGCAGGAAGGTGCGGGCGGCCTGCAAGCGGGTTTCATATTCCGCCAGCCGGAACTGCAGCGCCTGGAACTGGTTGATGGATTTGCCGAAGGCCTTGCGCTCGGACATGTATTGAACGGTCTGGTTCAGCGCCGCCTGTGCACCGCCCAGAGCGCCGGCCGAGATGTTCAGGCGGCCGCCGTCGAGACCCGCCATGGCGTAGGAGAAGCCCTTGCCTTCCTCGCCGATCAGGTTGTCCGCGGGGATCGCGCAATCATCGAACTGCACCTGCGAGGTGGGCTGCGCCTTCCAGCCCATCTTGTCCTCCAGCGCGCCGAAGGAGAGGCCCGGGTTGCCGTCCTCGACCACCACGGTGGAGATCCCCTTGGGACCGTCTTCGCCGGTGCGGCACATCACGACATAGGCGTCGGAGTAGGAGCCGCCGGAGATGAACGCCTTGGTGCCGTTCAGCGTGTAGCCTTCATTGGTGCGCTCGGCGCGGGTTTTCAGCGCCGCAGCGTCAGAGCCCGAGCCGGGCTCAGTCAGGCAATAGGAGAAGATCTTCTCCATCGAGCACAGGCTGGGCAGCCATTTCTGCTTGGTCTCTTCCGAGCCGAACTTGTCGATCATGCCGCCGCACATGTTGTGGATCGACAGGAAGGAGCCAACCGCCGGATCAGCCATTGCCAGCGCTTCGAACACCAGGGTGGCGTCGAGGCGCGAGAGACCGGATCCGCCGTATTCCTCGGACACGTACAGGCCGCCAAAGCCAAGCTCTGCCAGTTGCGGCCACAGGGATTTGGGGATGGTGCCAGCCTTTTCCCACTCACGGGAATGCGGCGCGATGTTCTCTTGGCCAAAGGCTTGGGCCATGTCGAAGATGGCCTGCTGTTCCTCTGTGAGTGCGAAATCCATGTTCAGCTCCTCCCGTCGCGCAATGAATTGAACAGTTGTTTATTTAATAGCGCCGGCGGGACGTTGAGGCAAGCTGCGCAAATGCAAAGCCGCCGTGCAGCAATGCCGCAGGGCGGCGCGCGCTTGATGAGGAGAATGTTAAGAAACTTCGGCGAAACTCTGTCTCAAACCGATCACTCGCAGGTGAATCCTGCCGGGGCATTCCAAAAGGAGTAAACGCAGTGTCGAATTCAGGGGCGCAGCATTTTCTGGCTTCAGAGCAAAACGGGGCTGCCCGCAGCCCCACCGGTGAGCCGGACTTCGCCAATGCGGTGACCAGCAATTTGCGGGCCAATTTCGCGATGGATATTCGGCATGGCATGATGGGCGTCCGGGACGCCTCGCCCCAGGAGCATGCAGAACAGCTGCGAAAGCTCGCCACCCGGTTGGCGTTGGAAGGCAAGCGCACGGATGCGGTCTACCTGCTCAAACAGGCGCTGGAACTGGACCCCAAGAACCGACTGGTCCACACCACACTCGGGGAAGTTCTGGAACTGATGGGGCTGCCTGAAAAAGCAATCCTGCATCACGTCGACGCGCTTCGCCTTGAGCCGAACAATCCGGAATGCCTGGCCTATATCGGAAGTTATCTGATGCGGGTTTCGCAAGACGAAGAAGCAATCAACTACTTCCAGGATACGCTGAAATTCGATCCGTCCAACGACGTTGTCTTTGCCCGCCTGATGTATCTGAAGCGGCGCCAGTGCGATTGGACGGATGTAGGCAAGGCGCTGAAAAGGGTCAAGAACCACTCCAAGAGCACCACCTCTGTCGACCCGTTCTCATTTCTGAGCATCGTGGACGATCCTGAAATTCAGATGAACCACTCGATCAAGGCGGCCAGCGCGCAAAAGTTGCGCAACTTCGACTCTGGCGCTTTCACCGCGCCTTTGGCCAAGTCCGGCAAGATCAAGATCGGGTATTTCTCCTGCGACTTCCTGGATCACGCCACCATGTACCTGATTGGCCGGATGCTGGAGATGCACGACCGCAGCCGGTTCGAAATCTACATCTACGACTACGGCGCAATGACCGACCAGGACGGCCGCCAGCGGGCCGAAGACGCGGCGGATGTCTACCGGCAGATTTCGGGGATGCCCAGCGAAACGATTACCGCTATGGCGCGCGAAGACGGCCTTGATATCGCGGTCGACTTGAAGGGGCATACAAACGGAAACCGGATCAATCTGTTTGATCACCGCCTGGCGCCCATTCAGGTCTCTTACCTCGGTTACCCGGGAACCAGCGGCGTTGAGGCGATGGATTACATGGTTGCCGACCCGATTGTCGTGCCGCCGAAGTACCGCAGGTTCTATACCGAAAAAGTGCTGTATATGCCCGATTGCTACCAGTCCAACGACGACCGGCGGAAGGCGTCCGAATTCAAGCCCACACGGGCAGACATGGGCTTGCCGGAAAACGGTGTCGTGTTCTGCTCCTTCAATAGCCCCTACAAGGTTTCGCCGGACGAGTTCGGCATCTGGATGAAACTTCTGAAGCTTGTACCGGGCAGCGTTCTCTGGTTTTACGCGGCTAACGGTGCGGTGCAGAAGAATATCCGCGCCGAAGCCAAGAAGCGCGGCGTCAATCCGGAGCGCGTTGTCTTTGCCGGTCATGCAGAGCAGGAAGACCACCTGGCCCGCCTGCCGCTGGCGGACATCTTCCTTGATACGTTCAATGTGAATGCCCACACCACGGCAAGTGACGCACTTTGGGCCGGCGTGCCGGTGGTGACCAAGATCGGCAAGCAGTTTGCCGCACGTGTTGCTGCCAGCCTGCTGCACTCAACCGGTCTGGATGAACTGACGGCGGCGACGCCGAACCAGTATCAGGCACTGGCCCTGAAACTTGCACGCGATCCGGAATATCTGGCGGATGTGAAGGCCCGCGTGAAGGAGGGCATCCGTAATGGCCCGTTGTATGACACTGAGACCTTCACACGGAACTACGAGGCGCTGATGGAAAAAGCCGTGGCGCGCTTTGATGCCGGGTTGAAGCCTGACCACATAAGCCTGGGCTAAGACCGGGCGGTAACAAAGAAGGGGCGCGGATATCTCCGCGCCCCTTCTTTCTGCAGGCAGCTTAGCTCTTGCGAAGCTCCGGTTCAGAGCAGCCGGACCTGGGTGCCGACTTGCACCAGTTCATACAGTTCTTCGACGTGCTGATTATAAAGACCGATGCATCCGGAGGAGCTTTGGCGGCCGATCTTGCGGGTGTCGTGGGTGCCGTGCACCAGGTAGGCGGGCCAGTCCAGGTACATTGCCCGGGTGCCCAGCGGGTTGCCCGGGGCGCCGCCTTCGATGCGGACCGGCAGCGTGGGGTCGCGCTCGCGCATCGACTGGGTCGGGGTCCAGCTGGGGTTTTCCGCCTTGCGCACGATTTTGGAGTAGCCGCGCTTGGTCAGATCTTCTGTCATCGGTACTGAGGAAGGGAACAGGCGGTAGGTCTCCCCGTCCGGGCCCCAGTAATGCAGGGCGCGGGAGCTTATGTCGGCCAGCAGGCAACCGGCGCCGAGCTGGTCAAAATGATCCTGCCAGTCCTGCTGTGAGAACGCGGAGACATTGCGCTGAACCGGAACCTCCTCACGGATGGCCGGTTCGTTCTGCGGGAAGGCGTCTGTCGACTGCGCGCGCAGGATGGCCGGGGTGGCCAGGGTCGCGCCCAGGCCCATCAGGGTGGCGCGGCGGGTGATGCGGAGTTTTGTCATTTTTCATCTACCGTGCTGCTCAAAAACTCCGGGCAAGATAATCACCCGCGCGGGAATTTCCAGAGGTGCCAAAGAGCTGCGGCAGCGCTTCACGTGTTTGTGTAGGGCCGGGCGGCAAGATCTTGCCGCCCGGCGCCGGTCAGGGGGTCAGGCGTAAAGCTTGCGGGCCTGGGCAAAGGACAGCAGGCGGCAGCTGTCTTCATCCCAAAGGTGCAGACGCGCATTGGCCAGGCTTTCGCGGATGGTCATGCGGTTGCCCTCCGCCAGCTCTGCGTGGTCGCGCAGCACTTCGGTCAGGCGGTAGAACGGGATACGGCTGTAAAGATGGTGCACGTGGTGAATGCCGATATTGGCGCTGAGCCATTGCAGAACCGGCGGCAGCACGTAGTGCGAGCTGCCGTGCAGGGCGGCGTCATGCAGCTGCCAGTCCTCATCCTGCGTCCACTGGGTGGTCTCGAACTGGTGCTGCACATAGAACAGCCACAGGCCGGCAGTGGCGGCGATCAGGGTGGCGGGGAGGAAAATCAGCAGCAGCGGCATCAGGCCGCCGAAATACCAGATCAGCCCCAGCGCCGCGAGGATCGACGCATTGGTGCCCATGGCGCTGATCCAATAGCGCGCCTGCCCGGTCAGGCCGTAGGGAATGCGGTTCTGCAGGAAGAACAGGTATCCGGGGCCGATACCGAACAGGGTCACCGGGTGGCGGTAAAGCCGGTAGACCAGCCGCTCCCAGCGGCTGGCGGCGCGGTATTCGGCGACGGTCATCGTGTGAATGTCGCCCATGCCGCGCTTGCCGAGGTTGCCGTGGGTGCTGTGGTGGATCGAATGGGTTCGGCGCCAGACGTCGTAGGGTGTCAGCGTCAGCACCCCGATGATGCGGCCCACCCAGTCGCTGACATGGCGGTTGGTGAAGAAGGAGCCGTGGCCGCAGTCGTGCTGGATGGTGAACAGGCGCAGCAGGAAGGCTGCGATACAGACGGATAGCGCGAGGGTCAGCCAGTAGCTGATCGAGAGCGACCACCAGGCCAAGGCCCAGAGCAGCAGGAAGGGGACCACCGTCACCGCCAGTTCGAAAGCACTGCGCAGGTGGCTGGGTTCGCGGTATTGGGCCAGGATCTTGACCCAGTCGCGGGCGGTTCTTGCAGCCGTCTTCGGCTGGTTCGGGTCGGGTGTCTTGCTCATGCGCCTGCCGTCTGTTTGTCCGTTGCTGACCGGATAGACGAGTTACGCGGCGGAACAAGGGAAATTTGGCAGAAACCCTTATTTTTAACCCGGACCGTGCCGGTAAAAGCGCCGCCGGTCGTGGTGGCGGGTCTGCACGAGGCTGCCCCAACAGAAAAAGGCCCCGGAAAATCCGGGGCCTTTCCTCATTTGCAGGCAGTGGGTTAGTCCATTGCCTTGAAGTTGAACTCGCCGCCTTCCTTGATGCCGGAGGGCCAGCGGGAGGTCACGGTTTTGGTGCGGGTATAGAACTTGAAGCTGTCCGGGCCGTGCTGGTTCAGGTCGCCGAACATCGACTTTTTCCAGCCGCCGAAGGTGTGGTAGGCCAGCGGCACCGGGATCGGCACGTTGATGCCCACCATGCCAATGTTCACACGGCTGGCGAAGTCACGCGCGGTGTCGCCGTCACGGGTGAAGATCGCGGTGCCGTTGCCGTACTCGTGGTCCATCGCCAGCTTCAACGCTTCCTCGTAAGTGCCTGCACGCACAGTGGAAAGCACCGGGCCGAAGATCTCCTGCTTGTAGATGTCCATGTCCGGGGTTACCCGGTCGAACAGGTGCGCACCGACAAAAAAGCCGTCTTCATAGCCTTGCAGTTTGAAGTCGCGGTTGTCGACAACCAGTTCCGCGCCCTGGTCGACGCCGGACTGGATCAGGCCCAGGATACGTTCCTTGGCGGCCGCGGTCACAACCGGGCCCAGGTCGACGTCGTCGCCTGCGGTGTAGGGGCCGACTTTCAGTTTCTCGATGCGCGGGATCAGCTTTTCGATCAGCTTGTCGGCGGTTTCCTCGCCAACCGGAACCGCAACCGAGATCGCCATGCAGCGTTCGCCGGCCGCGCCGAAACCTGCACCGACCAGCGCGTCAGCGGCCTGGTCCAGATCGGCGTCGGGCATCACGATCATGTGGTTCTTGGCGCCGCCGAAGCACTGGGCGCGCTTGCCGTTGGCGGTGGCGCGGGAATAGATGTACTGCGCAATCGGGGTGGAGCCCACAAAGGACACGCCCTGGATGATTTCGCTGTCCAGGATGGTGTCAACCGCCTCGCGGTCGCCGTTCACAACTTGGAAAACGCCTTCGGGCAGGCCTGCTTCGACGAACAGCTCGGCCAGCATCAGCGGCACGGAGGGGTCGCGCTCGGACGGTTTCAGCACCACGGCGTTGCCGCAGGCCAGCGCCGGGCCGACATGCCACAGCGGCATCATGGCCGGGAAGTTGAACGGCATGATCGAGCCGACAACGCCCAGCGGCTGGCGCATGGAATACATGTCGATGCCGGGGCCTGCGCTGTCGGTGAATTCACCCTTCAGCATCTGCGGCGCGCCGACGCAGTATTCGATCACTTCCAGGCCGCGCTGCAGGTCGCCCTTGGCGTCCGGGATGGTCTTGCCGTGCTCGCGGGAGAGCGCCTCGGCCAGCTTGTCCATGTCGCGGTTCATCAGGCCAACCATCGCCATCATCACACGGGCGCGCTTCTGCGGGTTGGTGGCGCCCCAGGCGGGCTGCGCCGCCGCGGCCTTTTCGATGGCGTCGGTGGTTTCAGCAACGCTTGCCATCGGGCATTTGTACTGCACTTCGCCGGTTGCCGGGTTGAAGACATCGTCAAAACGGCCCGAGGTGCCGGAGACAATCTTGCCGTTGATAAAGTGGCCGAGTTCTTTCATCGGATCCTCCTCTGTTCATCTTGCCTTAATCCTAGGCTTGCAAAAAACATCGGAAAAGAGGAAAGATTTCAAAGAGGCTTTGCAGGAACGCAAAAGGTTAACACGGCGTTAGCAGGAACACGGAGGAACCGGGCCGATGGATCCCCAGTGGGATGATATGAAAGTGTTTTTGGCGGTGGCACGGGAGGCGAGCCTGTCCGGCGCCGGCCGCGTCCTCAAGATGGACCCGGCGACAGTCGGGCGCAGGGTGGCCCGGTTCGAGGCGGCACTGGAGACGCCGCTGTTCGTGAAATCCCCGCAAGGCTATGCGCTCAGTGCCGCCGGAGACCGGCTGCTGGTTCATGCGGAGGCGGCGGAACAGGCGATGCGGGCGGGAACGGAAGCGCTGACCGGTCCCAATGATACCCTTTCCGGGCAGATCCGCATCGGCGCGCCGGACGGCGCCGCCAATTACATCCTGCCGCAGGTCTGCGCGCAGATTTCTGAGGAGAACCCGGATCTGGACATTCAGATTGTGGCGCTGCCGCGGGTCATCAACCTCAGCCGCCGCGAAGCGGATATGGCAGTGACTGTCAGCGCGCCGACGGCCGGCAAGCTGCTGGTGCAGAAAATCTGTGACTATCAGCTGCATCTGGTGGCCTCGCGCCACTACCTGAAGGAGCACCAGCCGATCACCAAACTGGAGGATCTGAAGGGCCACAAGATGATCGGCTATATTCCGGACATGATCTTCGACAAGGAACTCGACTATCTGAACGACATCGGCGTGGAGCGGGTGGCGCTGGCTTCCAATTCCGTCTCGGTCCAGATCAAGATGGCGGCGCAAGGAACCGCGGTCTGCGTGGCGCATGACTTCAGCCTGCCGGCGCACCGGATGCTGCGCAAGATCCTGACGGACAAGGTGAGCCTGACCCGCAGCTTCCACCTGGTGCGCCATCAGGGCGACCAGCGCAGCGAGCGGCTGAACCGCTTTGCCCAGGCGCTGTCCAAGGGGATCCGCGACGAGGTGGCCCGGCTGGAATCCTTGACTTGAAGCTGCGTTGCGGCAAACCTTGCTGTAACGCAATAATATTTCGGAGGTTTGCCGTATGCTTGTTCAGGTCATTTTGAAATCCAAAGCCAGCACCGGTGTCGTGACAGTGAAGCCGGATGCAAGCGTGGCTGAGGCAGCAAAAGTGATGTCGGACAACCGTTTCGGCACCGTGGTGGTTTCCGCGGATGGCGAGACGCCGGTTGGCATCCTGTCAGAACGCGACATCGTCCGGGAACTGTCCAAAGAGGGTGCCGGCTGCCTGGATCAGCCGGTCAGCGGCTATATGACGCGCGAGCTGGTGACCTGCACCACCCAGTCCAACGTGGGTGAGCTGCTGAAGCAGATGACAGAGGGCCGGTTCCGCCACATGCCCGTGGTCGAGGACGGAAAACTTGTGGGAATTGTGACCCTTGGCGATGCGGTGAAGGCGCAGCTGGCGCAGGTGGCGATGGAGAAGGACGCGCTCCAGGACATGATCATGGGGCACTGAGCCGCAGGGGCGGAGTCCGTATTTCTGCCCCCTTGCATTGCCAGCCGCAAATGTGTTTGCGTGCGCAGAAATTCTGACAAGGCAGGAGGCCGCCCATGCGTGTGGGTCTGTATCCCGGCACCTTCGACCCGATCACCATCGGGCACATCGACATCATCCGCCGCGCCAGCGCCCTGGTGGACAAGCTGGTGATCGGCGTGGCGATCAACCGTGACAAGGGGCCGCTGTTCGATCTGGAAGAGCGGGTCGGCATGATTGAAGCGGAATGCGCCAAGCTGAGCGATGAGACCGGCACCGAGATCGTCGCGCATCCGTTTGAAAATCTCTTGATTGACTGCGCCCGCGACGTGGGGGCCCAGATCATCGTGCGCGGCCTGCGGGCGGTTGCTGATTTCGAGTATGAATTCCAGATGGTCGGCATGAACCGGGCGCTCGACAGTTCGATCGAGACCGTGTTCCTGATGGCCGAGGCGCGGCATCAGGCGATTGCCTCCAAGCTGGTCAAGGAGATCGCCCGGCTGGACGGCGATGTATCAAAATTCGTCTCTCCGCTGGTCAAGGACAAGCTGCTGGCGCGTTTGGGCAAGACCGCCTGACCCTGTTTGCAGCATAGAACACAGGCAAAGCCGGGCTGACGCCCGGCTTTGTGCTTTCGGCGGCGCGCTGCGCGCGAGCGGCGGCTGGCGCCGCCAAGTCAAAGGAAGGGGGCTTGGAGCTCTCCAAAGCAGCAGCTTCAGATCCCTCCGCGCCCTAGGCCTGCCTGCCGCACCGGCCCGGCGCGCCGCCAGCAGAATGGCCGTCTCCCCGCCGGGGGCGGGGGCCCTCGGCAATTCAGCTGGCCCCGCTTAGGCCGCCGCGGCGGACGGCTGGCAGGCGCGGACGGCTCCGAAGCAGCGGCAGCGGTGACAGCGGCTCAGCGCCAGAAGGCGACCCAGTCGATCAGGGCGAACAGTTTCTTGCCCAGGAAGATCAAGTGCGTGTCGCCGAACAGGGCGATGTCAATGATAGCGGCGGCGATCAGGAGCAGTCCCAGGGAAATGGCAATCCGGTTGGTCATGAAAGCTCCGCCGCAAAGGAAAACGCCCGCCCAGATAACCTGAGCGGGCGTGAATTCTCAAGGGGTTGAGGGCGTTTAGCCCAGTTTGCCCATCGCCACGGCCACGTCGGCCATGCGGACCGAGAAGCCCCACTCGTTGTCGTACCAGGCCAGAACGCGGACCATGCGGTCCTCGACCACGCGGGTCTGGTCGGGTGCAAAGATCGAGCTTTCCGGGGTGTGGTTGAAGTCGGTGGAGACCAGCGGCGCCGGCTCAAAGCCCAGAACGCCCTTCATCGGGCCCTCAGCCGCTTCCTTGACGGCGGCGTTGATCTGCTCGGCGGTCACGTCGCGGCCTGCGCGGAAGGTCAGGTCGACAGCGGATACATTCGGGGTCGGCACGCGGATGGCGGAACCGTCCAGGCGGCCCTTCAAGTTCGGCAGCACCTCGCCCAGGGCCTTGGCGGCGCCGGTCGAGGTCGGGATCATCGACATGGCTGCAGCGCGGGCGCGGTACAGGTCCTTGTGGCGGCGGTCCAGGGTCGGCTGGTCGCCGGTGTAGGCGTGGATGGTGGTCATGATGCCGTGCTCGATGCCGAACGCCTCGTCCAGCACCTTGGCCAGCGGCGCCAGGCAGTTGGTGGTGCAGGAGCCGTTGGAGATCATGGTGTCGCCGGCTTCCAGCTGGTCGTCGTTGACGCCAAAGACGATGGTCTTGTCGACGTTCTTGCCGGGGGCGGACAGCAGCACTTTCTTCGCGCCGCGCTCCAGGTGGGCCTTCGCCTTCTCACCGTCGTTGAACTTGCCGGTGCATTCCAGAACGACGTCGCAGCCGTCCCAGTCCAGCTCGTTCATGTCGTAGGTGGAGAACATCTGCATGTCGCCGCGGCCCAGGTTCATGGTGCCGTCGCCGATGGTCACTTCGCCCGGGAAACGGCCATGTACAGAGTCGTATTTGATCAGGTGCGCTGCGGTCTCCAGCGGGCCGGTGGCGTTCACCTTGATCACTTCGATGTCGTCGCGGCCCGAGGCGGCGATGTGCGACAGGGTGCAGCGGCCGATGCGGCCAAAACCGTTGATCCCGACTTTGATGGTCATGAGTTACGTCTCCAAGCGAGCAAAAACCTTTGGCCGCCATATAGACCGGGGCGGATGTGGTCTAAAGGGGTAAAAGCGTCATTAAATGAAACTGTTAGCGCAAAATCATGATGTTGGCGGTAACGGTTTGCGGCGGTGGCGTTAACGGAAATCCGCGGTTCCGGCGCGGTGGCGCTAACGCTTGTGCTGCGCCGCGGAAGCGGGCAGATTGCCTGTTAAAGCGGATAGATTTTGAGGATATTGGCATGAGCGGATTGCTGGCGCTTCTGGATGACGTGGCGGGGATCGCCAAGGTGGCGGCGGCCTCGGTCGATGATGTGGCGGCAGCAGCGGGCAAGGCCGGGGCCAAGACCGCCGGGGTGATCATCGACGATGCTGCGGTGACGCCGAAATACCTGCAGGGCTTCGCGCCGGCGCGCGAGCTGCCGATCATCTGGCGCATCACCCGCGGCTCTCTGTTCAACAAGCTGATCCTGCTGCTGCCGGTGGCGATGCTGCTCGCGAATTTCGCGCCTTGGCTGATCACGCCCTTGCTGATGCTGGGCGGGTCCTACCTGTGTTTCGAGGGGGCAGAGAAGATTTTTCACGTGCTGTTTCCCCATGCCAGCCACGCCATTGACGAGGACATGAGCATCAAGGACCCGGGCCATCTGGAGGAGCAGAAGATCAAGGGCGCGATCAAGACCGACTTCATCCTGTCGGCGGAGATCATGACCATCGCGCTGGCCGCCATTGAGGCACCGAGCGTCTGGATGCAGGCGGCAACGCTGGCGGTGGTGGCCATCGGCGTGACGCTGGCGGTCTACGGTTCTGTCGCGCTGATCGTGAAGATGGATGACGTGGGGCTGTACCTGGCGCAGAATGCGCTTACGTCTCCGGGCCGGGGCCTGGGGCGCGGGCTGGTGAAATTCATGCCGGTGCTGATGAAGATCCTGTCGGTGGTCGGCACTGCGGCGATGTTGTGGGTGGGCGGTTCCATCATCATCCACGGGCTGGAGGTGCTGGGCTTTGGCTGGCTGGGCCATCATATTCACGACTGGGCCTATGCCGTCGGCCACGCGGTGCCAGCGGGCTGGACCGGCGCTGTGGAATGGGCTGCCAAGGCGGCGATGGACGGGGTGTTTGGCCTCGCTTGGGGACTGGTGCTGATCCCGCTGGCGACCAAGGTGATCGGGCCGGTTCTAGGGATGTTTGAGAGCGCGAAGAAGGGCCATTGAGAATGAGAAGGTCATTTCTGGAATATGACCAAAACTCCTGCGCTTAAGACTTTCAGATTATTGCATAACCTGCCAGTTCAAGCAAAGACACTTGACCTAGATTGCAAGATATTACGTAGGAATATCAAACTATGACCCGTGATAGGTGGATAGATGACCCTAAAGCTCTGGAAGAAGCCGAAAAGGTTTACGCGTTCATTGGGATGTATGTAATTTGTTTTCAGTGGTTTGAGGACAAGTTCGATGAGATTTTCACTTTAGGAAAAGGCATCAAAAACTCAAAGGAGACACAAAGCTGGCTCGTCAAGAAGACCTTTAGCGACAAGTTGAAGACCTTCCGGAAGTTTGCGCGTGATGAATCTATCTTTCACCCCAGCCCACAAAAAGGTTGGTACGAAAACTTTGACCTCATAATGAATGAAATTGACGAAGAGCGAGAACGACGAAACAGCCTAGTTCACTCCAGTTTTCTCTTTGATTTTCTAGCTATAGATCAACCTGTAATTTCGACAGAAAAGAAGAAGGTGAATGGCGAGGCTCAGTTTGTTCACAATGAGTTATCGAGCGAAAATCGGGATAGGGTTCTCAAAGAGATTGCGGACTTATCATTCAGATTCAGCGTGGCGTGTGTGCAGTTGAGGAATCTTGCTAAGAACCCTTGAATGCCATCGTTAACCGGCATCGTGTGTCTGGGTACTACCAGTCTGCGAATTCTGGGCTTGTGGTGCCGCTTAGACTTTATCTACGGAACCGAACAATTTGCCCCACGCCATGACTGGTCAAAAAGAAAAGGGCACCCGATTGGGGTGCCCTTGCTGTGTGGAGTTGAACAAACTTCACCCCAGCAGCTCTTTCACCTTCGCCACTGTGCCCTCAGCTGTAATGCCGAAGCGTTCAAACAGCTCGCCTGCCGGTGCGGAGGCGCCGAAGCGGTCCATGCCGACGAAACCGGCTTTCTTCTCCTGGCCGCGCTCGCCCAGCAGCCAGCGGTCCCAGCCGCCGGCGCGGACAGCCGCTTCGATGCCGACGCGGACCGGGCCTGCGGGCAGGACCTTGCGGCGGTAGGCTTCGTCCTGCTCGGCAAACAGCTCCATGCAGGGCATGGAGACCACGCGGGTGCCGATGCCTTCGGCCTCCAGCTTGGCCTTGGCTTCCATCGCGACGGAGACCTCGGAGCCGGTGGCGATCAGGATCACCTGGCGCTTGTTCTCGGCCTCGGCCAGAACATAGGCGCCTTTTTCCACCATGTTGGTCAGCTTGTGCTCGGTCCGCACGGTGGGCAGGTTCTGACGGGTCAGGGCCAGCACCGAGGGGGTTTCCTTGGCGGTGATGGCGATTTCCCAGGCTTCGGCGGTCTCAACAGTGTCGGCCGGGCGGAACACATAGGTGTTCGGGGTCGCGCGGCAAATGGCCAGATGCTCGACCGGCTGGTGGGTCGGACCGTCTTCGCCGACGCCGATCGAGTCGTGGGTCATCACGAACACGGTCGGGATCTTGGAGAGCGCGGCCAGGCGCATCGCCGGGCGGGCATAGTCGGTGAAGCAGAAGAAGGTGCCGCCGTAGGGGCGCATGCCGCCGTGCAGGGCCATACCGTTCATCGCTGCGGCCATGCCGTGCTCACGGATGCCCCAGTAGACATAGCGGCCCTTGCGGTTGTCGGTGTCAAAGACGCCCAGATCGCCGGTCTTGGTGTTGTTGGAGCCGGTGAGATCGGCAGAGCCGCCCACGGTTTCCGGCATCAAGGGGTTGATGACGGCCAGCGCCATCTCGGAGGATTTGCGGGTGGCAACCTTGGGCTGCTCTTCGCTCACCTGCTTTTTCAGCGCCTTGATGGCGGCAGACAGTTTCTTGGGCGCGTCCAGCGCATAGGCGCGGTTGAAGCGGTCCTGCTTCTGCTGCGAGAGCTCGGCAAAACGGGCTTCCCAGGCTTCACGCTCGGACTTGCCGCGGGCGCCGATTTCTTCCCACTGGGACTTGATGTCCGCGGGAACCTCGAACGGGCCACCGGTCCAGCCGTAGGCGTCCTTGGCTGCTTGCAGCTGCTCGGGATCGGTCAGCGCGCCGTGGCCTTTGGAGGTGTCCTGCGCGGCGTGGCCCAGGGCGATGTGGGTCTTGCAAGCGATCATCGAAGGCTTCTTGGACTTCTTGGCTGCCTCGATGGCCTGGTCGATGGCCTTGGGGTCGTGGCCGTCGATTTCCAGCACCTGCCAGCCCGACGCCTTGAAGCGCTGCACCTGGTTGGTGCGGTCGGACAGGTCAACGGTGCCGTCGATGGTGATGTTGTTGTTGTCCCAGAACACGATCAGCTTGCCCAGCTGGTGGCGGCCGGCCAGGCCGATGGCTTCCTGGCTGATGCCTTCCATCAGGCAGCCGTCGCCGGCGATCACATAGGTGTGGTGATCCACGACCTTGCGGCCGTAATGGGCACGCTGCATTTCCTCTGCCATGGCAAAGCCGACAGCGTTGGAGATGCCTTGGCCCAGCGGGCCGGTGGTCACTTCGACGGCATCGACCAGGAAGTTCTCCGGGTGGCCCGCGGTGATCGCGCCCATCTGGCGGAAGTTCTTGATCTGATCCAGGGTGACCTGCTTGTCGCCGGCCAGGTAGAGCAGCGAATAAATCAGCATCGAGCCGTGGCCCGCCGACAGGATGAACCGGTCGCGGTCCGGCCAGGACGGGTTGGATGCATCAAATTTGAGGTGCTTTTCGAACAGCACGGTCGCCACATCGGCCATGCCGATGGGCATACCGGTGTGGCCGGAGTTGGCGGCGGCGACGGCGTCCAGAGCCAGCGCGCGGATTGCGGCGGCCTTGTTCCAATGCTCGGGATTGGCGGTGCGCAGGGCTGTCAGGTCCACTGGGATTGTTCCTTTGGCGTTACAGGCAATTGCTGCGCTCAATAACAGCGATGAGCCAAAGATCAAGCATGGTTGCGCGCATGTCTGCTGGCTTGCGCGAAGTTGGCGCGGCAAGTGGTTGAAAGACAAGGGGGGGTGTTTTATCCCTGAAGGGGAATAACTGGCCCCATGTCAGCGGCGCGTGCGCGATTCGCGCAGGTGCCGGAAAAAGAGTGAACTGATGTGGACGGGTGAGGGACAGGCATGAACCAGATCGAAGAATTGCAAGGCCGCATCCAGGCCGCGCTGGCGCGCATCAGTGCGGGCACCTCAGCGCTGCAGGAAGCTCGCGAGGCGGACAAGGTCAAGGCGGCTGAAGCCATAGCCGAAGCTGCCCAGGCAGCGGAAGCGGCTGCGGCAAGTGCTGCAAATGAGGCGCTGGAGCAGGCGCTGGACGAAGAAAAAACCGCCAACGCCCAGCTGGAAGAGCGGGTGAAGGTGCTGCACGCCCGTCTGCAGGAGGCCGAAAGCAAGACACCTGCCGATGGCGGTGATGTTGCGGCCATGGAGGCGGAGCTGCAGCTGCTGCGCAATGAGGCGGGCGACCCGGCGGAGAAGGAAGCGTTGCGGGCTGAGGTTGAGCGTCTCAGGGGCCAACTGGAAGCCGCCGCCAATACGGCGGCGAGCGAGAAAGAGAATCTGGAGGATCAGCTCACCGAGATTCAGGCTGCAAACGACAGCCTGAAAGCCCGCTTGGAAGAGGCTGAAGAGAATGGCGGGCAAGCCGCGGCAGAGCCGGCCGCAGACTCCGGCATGAGTGCAGAGATTGAACGCCAGAACGAAGCCCTGCTGCGGCTGGACACCGAACTGCAGCAGCTGCGCCAGGCCAACGAGGAGCTGCGCGCCTCCAACGCGGCGCTGCGCGAGGCCAACGCCCAGGGCTTGGGCGATGCCGGGCTGATCAATGCTTCGATGGAAGCCGAAATTGAGGGGCTGCGCGCAGCCCAGGCCAGCGACCAGGCCCAAGTGAACGCGGTTCTGGCCAAGCTGGAACCGCTGCTGGCCAATGCCCGCAACCTGCCCGAAGGAGAGGAAGTCTGATGCCCGAAGTGACCATTCATATCGGCGGCCGCGGCTTTGAGGTCTCCTGCCAGGAGGGCGAGGAAAGCTATCTGCACTCTGCCGCCAAGATGCTGGACGACGAGGCGCAAGTGCTGTCGGATCAGATCGGCCGCATGCCCGAGGCGCGGATGCTGTTGATGGCCGGGCTGATGCTGGCGGACAAGACCGCTGCCGTCGAAGACCGGATCAAGGAAGTGGAGGCTGAACTGGCCGAACGCGTGCAGGAACTGGAGGCGCTGAAGAACGCGCCAGCGCCGGAACCGGAGCGTGTTGAAGTGCCGGTAGTGCCGCCGATGGTCACCGAGGCGCTGGCCGAGATCGCGGCCCGAAGCGAGGCGCTGGCCCAGGAGATCGAAGAAAAATCCGCAGGCTGAGGGCACAGTTCCCTTGAGTCTTTCCGAAACGAAAAAAGGCGCCCCGCAGGGCGCCTTTTTCCTTTTTACAGCAGAAGCCGCGATCAGCCGTTGGCTTCGCGGATCTTGTCGGCGGCGTCCTTGTTGAAGGCGATGCCGTTGTCCTCGAACATGCCGTCCAGCTCGCCCGACAGTGTCATCTCGGTGATGATGTCGCAGCCGCCGACGAACTCGCCTTTGACGTAAAGCTGCGGAATGGTCGGCCAGTCGGAGTAGTCCTTGATGCCCGCGCGGATCTCTTCATCCGCCAGAACGTTCACGTCGGTGTAGTCCACGCCGATATAGTTCAGCACCGCCGCCACACGCGAGGAGAAGCCGCACTGCGGCATTTCCTTGGTGCCTTTCATGTAGAGCACCACGTCATTGGCTTTGACGGTTTCGTCGATGCGGGTCTTTGCGTCGGTCATAAGTCAGTATCCTTTCGGCTGCTGCGCCGTTTGCGTTGGCCGTCATATAGGCAGTTTCGCGGGTTTTGCCAATCCGCCCCGCAGGCGATGCAGGGCTCAGTGCAACGCTATTTCGCCTTGTTCTTGGGAACGAAAAATCGTGCGTATTCCTGCGGGTCTTTCGGGACTTTCCACGTGCGGACGGAGCCGCCGCCCATTCCCGACTGATAGTCTGAGCGCAGGGTGTGGTAATCCGGGTCCTCATCGTCCTCCTCCAGCGGGCGGCGGCGCTGGGACACGGCCGCAACAACGGCGGTCATCACCACAATGCCGAGCACCAGGATGGAGGAGAACAGAGACACGAATCCTACTCCGGCGCCTTGGTGGTCAGCGCCAGGGCGTGCAACTCTCCGTCAGGCCCGTCCATCTTGCCTTTCAGCGCGGCATACACGGCGCGCTGCTGCTGGACGCGGTTTTTGCCGCGGAAGCTTTCGTCGACGACCATCGCCGACATGTGAACGCCATCGGTGCCGCCGACCTGGATTTCGGCGTCCGGGAAGGCTTCGCGCAGCAGTTCTTCGATTTCATGGGCTTGCATGGGCATCCGGGGAAGTCCTTTGTCTTGTTCGGTAAAAATGTAGGGGGGCGCCGGGGGCTGTGCAAGCAGGATTAGCAGCCGTTCTGGGCGAAGGGCGCGAGGCTTTCGACGAAGTCCGGAAGACTGGCCAGGGCCTCTTGCACGCTGTCATCCTCGAAATCCCAGACCGAAGCCGGGTTTTCCGGGCAAAGCGCACGGGTCAGCTCAGAACAGCGGGCCTGCAGGTCTTCCGGCAGGGGCAGGGCGGCGGCCTCCTGCAGCACCAGCAGCGCCTCGTGGATCGGGCGCAGCACCCGCAGGGCGCGGGTCATATGGGTCAGCAGGTCCGGGTCATCCCGCCAGGTTTCGCCGTCAAACAGGTCTTGTGTCACCCGCTGGCCGGCACCGGCGCAGGAATAGGCCACGCAGCCGCCAAAACCGCAGGCTTCCAGATCCTCGTGGATGGTGCAGCGGAAGTCCGGAGCGAGATTGGGACAGGGGGTGTCCGCGTCCTTCAGGAGGCCGAAATCCTCATGCGCTTCAAACGGATAGGCCACGCAGCAAAGGCCCGCGCAGCGGCTGCAATCCTCTTTCAGGTCGGGAAGGGTCATGGGCAGGTCCCCGGTCAAAGGAAAAGGCGGGACGGCTATGCCATCCCGCCCTTTGTATTGTAACGAGCGCTGCCCGGCGGTGCGAGCGGTCAGGCTACAGCAGCGGCAAAGCTGGAGCGGAAGATCTCCTTCAGCTCGGTCAGCGGCGCCTCAGAGCCGCCGATCTTCACCATGTCGCCGCCGAACTTGCCGACGGTGGTGACGGTGACCCCCGCCTGGCCCGCGGCCAGCATCAGCGCTTCGGCCTGGTCGAAGTTGCAGGCGATCAGATAACGCGCCTGGTCCTCGCCGAACACGGTTTGGGTGTCGCCCGCGTCGATCTGCACGCCGACGCCGGCTTCCTCCGCCATTTCGAACGCCGCCAGCGCCAGGCCGCCGTCGCCGAGGTCGGTGCAGGCCTTGATCAGCTCGCGATTGGCGCGGATGAACTCGCCGTTGCGCTTCTCGGCTTCCAGGTCCACCGCCGGGGCGTCGCCGTCCTCGCGGTTGAAAACTTCCGCCAGCAGTGCCGACTGGCCCAGATGGCCGACGGTTTCACCCACCAGCAGGGCAACATGGCCGTCGCGGGCCTCTCCGATGATCGGCTCTTCGCCCGCGGCAATCAGGCCCACGGCGCCGATGGTCGGGGTCGGCAGGATGCCCTTGCCGTCGGTTTCATTGTAGAGCGACACGTTGCCGGAGACGATCGGCATGTCTAGCGCGGCAACCGCCTCGCCGATGCCCTTGATGGCACCGACGAACTGGCCCATGATCTCAGGCTTTTCCGGGTTGCCGAAGTTCAGGTTGTCGGTGGTTGCCAGCGGCTTGGCGCCAACAGCAGTCAGGTTGCGGTAGGCCTCGGCCACCGCCTGCTTGCCGCCCTCGAACGGGTTTGCCTTGACGTAGCGCGGGGTCACGTCGGAGGTGAAGGCCAGCTTCTTGTCAGTGCCATGCACACGCACGATACCGGAACCGGCACCCGGACGGCGCTGGGTGTCGCCCATCACGGTGGTGTCGTACTGCTCGTAAACCCACTGCTTGCCTGCGTAGTTCGGCGAGGACAGCAGCGCCTTGAGCCCGTCAATCGGGTCAATGGTCGGCACATCCGCGTCGGTCAGCGGCTCGGCTGCCGGGGTTTCCACCCACGGGCGGTCGTATTCCGGCGCGGTGGACGACAGTTTCGACAGTACAAGATCGGCTTTCACTTCGCCGTTGTGCATGATCAGGAAGCGGTCTTCGGCAATGGTCTCGCCGACGATGGCAAAGTCCAGATCCCACTTCTCGAACACCGCGCGCGCCTCGGCTTCCAGCTCCGGCTTCAGAACCATCAGCATCCGCTCCTGGGATTCCGACAGCATCATCTCGTAGGCGGTCATGTTCTCTTCGCGCTGCGGCACCTTTTCCAGGTCCAGGCGCACGCCCAGTTTGCCCTTGTCGCCCATTTCCACGGCCGAACAGGTGAGGCCCGCGGCGCCCATGTCCTGGATCGAGATCACCGCGCCGGTCTGCATCAGCTCCAGCGTGGCTTCCATCAGGCGCTTTTCAGTGAAGGGGTCGCCGACCTGAACGGTGGGGCGCTTTTCCTCGATGGTGTCGTCGAATTCCGCCGATGCCATGGTGGCGCCGCCGACGCCGTCACGGCCGGTCTTTGCGCCGAGGTACACAACCGGCATGCCAACGCCCGAGGCGGCGGAGTAGAAAATGCCGTCCGTCTTGGCGAGGCCTGCAGCAAATGCGTTTACCAGGCAGTTGCCGTTGTAGGCGGGGTGAAAGCGGACTTCGCCGCCAACGCAAGGAACGCCAAAGCAGTTGCCGTAGCCGCCGATGCCCTCAACCACGCCGTTGACCAGCTGGCGGGTCTTGTGGTGGGCGGGCTCGCCGAAGGACAGCGAATTCATCGAGGCGATGGGCCGCGCGCCCATGGTGAAAACGTCGCGCAGAATGCCGCCAACTCCGGTTGCCGCGCCCTGGTAGGGCTCTATGTAGGAGGGGTGGTTGTGGCTTTCCATCTTGAAAACAACGGCATCGCCGTCGCCAATGTCCACGATGCCCGCGTTTTCACCGGGGCCGCAGATCACCTGCGGACCGTCGGTCGGCAGGGTGCGCAGCCATTTCTTGGAGGACTTATAGGAGCAGTGCTCGTTCCACATCGCCGAGAAAATGCCCAGCTCGGTGAAGGTCGGCTCCCGCCCGATGATTTCGAGGATCAGATCGTATTCCTCGGGCTTCAGCCCGTGATTGGCAATCAATTCAGGCGTGATGGCGGGTTCCTGCATCCGTAAACGTCCCCAATGGCTGCGATTGCGCGCCTTTTAGGGCAAGGCGGGGCGCGGGGGAAGTGGAATTAAACGAATCCACTGCAGATGCCGCCGGAGGCGCCTTTGCGCCGCAGCATGCCCGCCTCCGTATCGTTGGGCAGCAGATGGCATTGCAGGGTTGTCAAATCGGCGGAAATTGCGGCTCGGGCCAAGCAAGCTGCTGAAAATACAAGCATTGCGAATGTAGACGGTAAGAAACGTCAAATGTTTTCGGGCATGTTTTTTTAATCTGATGCTATCCAGCAGTGGCAGTCTATGGCCGGAGACAGACATGCACACTGTTAGCCCAATACCAGAGGCCGATGTTTGCAGCGCCTTAAGAGCTGTTACAGGCCAATGGGTTACAGCCAAAAAAAAGGCCGAGCACTAAGCTCGGCCGAAGTCCAACAGGGAGGTATGAAGGGGGGCGTTGCCGCCGCCTTCATGAGGTTCATTTAGGGCTCCGGGCCTGCCCCTTCAAGGGGATTAACAACAAATGAGCGTCAATGCTGCTATGCGGTTTTTGCATGGCTGGGGCGGCGCTCTGTTTGCAAGGCAGTCCGGATGCCGGTCCGCTTGCCGCAACGCAGCAGGAGCGGACTGATCCGGAGGCGGGCGGGATCACAGCTTGCCCAGCGCTTTCATATGCTTGCGGTGTTCCATGATCTCGGACTGGACGAAGTCGCGGAAGGCACCGACCCGCTGCGAATGACGCAGCTCTTCCGGGTAGGCCAGGTATACGGGAACCTCGTTCTGGTCCTCGTGCGGCAGCACCTCGACAAGTTGCGGGAACTCTTCTGTTACATAGTCTGGCAGAATGCCGATGCCCAGATTGTGCAGGACACCCTGCAGAACGCCGAAGTAGTTGTTCACGGTCAGCAGCGATGCCGGATCCAGCGCCATCAGTTTCTTGCCCAGCACGGCGGCAGAACCGACCTGCGCTGAACTCTGGTTCTGGCAGATCAGGCGGTGCTGGGAAATGTCTGCAGAGGTTTCCAGGTTGCCGTGCTTCTCCAGATACTCCGGTGTCGCATATAGCCCCATGCGCACCGTCATCAGCCGCTTGCGCACCAAGTCGGCCTGGCTGGGCTCCTTCATGCGGATAGCCACATCGGCCTCGCGCATCGGCAGGTCCAGCACACGTTCCTCCAGCATCAGGTCGATTTTGAGGTTGGGGTACTGCTCATAAAGCTTGGTCAGCCGCGGAGCCAGCCACAGGGTGCCAAAACCGACGGTGGTGGTCACCCGCAGCTCACCGAACACTTCCTCTTCGCTGTCACGGATACGCGCGGCGGCAGCGTCCAGGCGGCTGGTCATGGATTGGGTAGCGTCGAACAGAAGCTCACCCTGTTCGGTGAGAATCAGCCCGCGTGCATGCCGGTGGAACAGAGTGGCGTTCAGGCTTTCCTCCAGCGCACGGATCTGGCGGCTGACCGCCGATTGCGACAGGTTCAGCTTGTCGCCGGCATGGGTCAGGCTGCCCGCGTCCGCCACCGCGTGAAATATTCTGAGCTTGTCCCAATCCATATCCGTTACTTTCCGTGCGTTTGGGGCCGACTATATGAAATCTTAGTTATGTATCAGTTTTCGATGCGCAAGCGAGCGAAAACGAAAAAAAAGCGGCTATTCAGGTCAGCAATTATGACCTATTCTGCGCGCCAGAATGTGCAAGCTAATCCCGGTTGAGGAGGCCACGATGAGCACGCAAAAGATCTCACTCAATGATAAATACGATCTGACCAAATCGCCGGTTCTGCTGAATGGCACCCAGGCGCTGGTGCGGCTGATGCTGATGCAGAAGCAGCGCGACACGGCAGCAGGCCTGAACACGGCCGGCCTGGTCACCGGCTACCGCGGATCGCCGCTGGGTGCGGTGGACCTGCAGATGAGCCGCGCTGAAAAGCACTTGAAAGCGGCGGATGTCACCTTTCAGTACGGTCTGAACGAGGATCTGGCGGTCACCGCCCTGTGGGGCGCGCAGCAGGCTGAGGTGCGCGGCGAAGGCAAGTATGACGGCGTCTTTGGCCTGTGGTACGGCAAGGGCCCTGGCGTCGACCGCTCTGGCGACGCGCTGCGTCATGCCAACATGGCCGGCACCTCCAAGCACGGCGGCGTGCTCTTGGCGATGGGCGACGACCACACCGGTGAAAGCTCCACCGTGCTGCACCAGTCTGAATGGTCGCTGCTGGACTGCTACCTGCCGATCGTCAGCCCCGCGGGGGTGCAGGAGATCCTGGACTACGGCATCTACGGCTATGCGCTCAGCCGCTTCTCGGGCCTGTGGGTCGGTCTCAAGACCATGAAGGACACCATCGAGGTGACCTCGGTCGTGGACGCCCGCCCGGACCGGATGCAGATGGTGACGCCGGAGTTCGACATGCCGGCGGATGGGCTGAACATCCGCCTGGATGACGACCGGTTCCGTCAGGAAGACCGCATCATCGACTACAAGCGCTTTGCGGCAGAGGCGTTCAGCCATGCCAACAAGATGGACAAGCGCGTGTGGGGCAAGCCCGGCGCCAAGATCGGTTTTGTCGCGGCAGGCAAGAACTGGCTTGACCTGGTGCATGCGCTCAAGCTGTTGAACATCGACGAAAACATGGCTGAGCGGCTGGGCATCACCACCTACAAGGTGGGCCAGACCTGGCCGATGGACATGAAAGGCTTCAACGACTGGGCCGAAGACCTGGACCTGATCGTCGTGGTCGAGGAAAAGCGCAAGCTGATCGAGATCCAGATCAAGGAAGCGATCTTTGACACCCGCCAGGGCCGCCGCGTCTATGGCTGGTACAAGGGCGGCGCCGGCTCCATGCACCGGGACGAGCTGTTCCCGACACGCTATGCGCTCGACCCGATCATGATCGCCGAGAAGCTCGGCAACATCCTGATCGAGGAAGGCCGCGACACCGAGGCTCTGCGCGCCGGGCTGGAGAGCCTGGCAGAGGCCCGCCGCGCTGACAACGCCGAGGAAATCGCGACCCGGCTGCCCTATTTCTGCTCCGGCTGCCCGCACAACAGCTCGACCAAGCTGCCGGACGGCTCCCGCGCCTATGCGGGCATCGGCTGCCATTTCATGGTGCAGTGGATGGACCGGGAAACCACCGGGTTCACCCATATGGGCGGCGAAGGCGTCAACTGGGTGGGCGAGGCGCCGTTCTCCAAGCGCAAGCATGTGTTCCAGAACCTGGGCGACGGCACCTACAACCACTCCGGCGTGCAGGCGATCCGTGCGGCGCTCGCCGAAGGCACCAACATCACCTACAAGATCCTCTACAACGACGCGGTGGCGATGACCGGCGGCCAGCAGGCCGAGGGCGGCCTGACCGCGCAGCAGATCGCGCATGAGCTGAAGGCGATGGGCGTCAAGACCATCGCGGTGGTCTACGACGAGAAGGAGGACGTGGAGGCCTCCCTGTTCCCGGCCGGGATGCGGATGCACGAACGCGCCGAGATGATGAAGATCCAGCGCGAGTTCGAACAGATCGAGGGCGTCTCTGCCATCATCTACATTCAGACCTGCGCCGCCGAGAAACGCCGCCGCCGCAAGCGGGGCCAGTTCCCGGATCCGGACCAGCGGGTGTTTATCAACTCCGATGTTTGCGAAGGCTGCGGCGATTGCGGGGTGCAGTCGAACTGCGTCTCCATCGTGCCCAAGGACACCGAACAGGGCCGCAAGCGGGCGATTGACCAGTCGTCCTGCAACAAGGACTTCTCCTGCCTCAACGGCTTCTGCCCGTCCTTCGTGACGGTGGAAGGCGCCAAGATCCGCAAGGAAGCAACCGCTGACATCGACCTGCCGCATCTGGCGAAACCGGAGCTGCCGGAGATCAGCGGCACCCATAACGTGGTGATCACCGGCGTCGGCGGCACCGGGGTTGTGACCATCGGTGCGGTGCTGGCGCAGGCAGCGCAGATCGATGGGCTGGGCGCCGGGCTGATGGAAATGGCCGGTCTCGCCCAGAAGGGCGGCGCGGTGCACATCCACTGCCGGATTGCCAATAAGCCGGAAGACATCTCAGCCATCCGCGTCGCCACCGGCGAAGCGCATGCGCTGATCGGCGGCGATCTGGTGGTGAGCGCGGGCGCCAAGACCCTGGGCCTGACCACCTCCGGCCAGACCGGCGCGGTGGTGAACAGCCACGAGATCATCACCGGCGATTTCACCCGCAACACTGAGTTCGCGATCCCCACCGACCGGCTGGAAGTGGCCCTGCAAGCGCGCCTGCGCGAGCGGCTGGACCTGTTCGACGCATCCGAGCTGGCGCGCGCGACCATGGGCGACTCGATCTTCTCGAACATGATGGTGTTCGGCGGAGCCTGGCAGAAGGGCCTGATCCCGGTCAGCCATGAAGCCATCGAACAGGCGATCGAGATGAACGGCGCCGCGGTGGAGCGCAACAAGCGCGCCTTCGACATCGGCCGCTGGGCGGTGCTGCACCCTGAAGAAGCGGCTCGTCTGATCCAGCCCAAGGTGGTGGAAAAGCCCAAGTCGCTGGACGAAAAAATCGCCTTCCGCGCCGATCACCTGGTGGCCTACCAGGGCAAGGGTCTGGCCAAGCGCTATGCGAAACTGCTGGACGGCATCAGCGATCCCGCGCTGAAAGAGGCGGTGGCAAAGGGTTACCACAAGCTGTTGTCCTACAAGGACGAATACGAGGTGGCCCGCCTGCTGCTGGACAGCCGTGCCAAGGCGGAAGCGGAGTTCGAGGGCGACCTCAAGCTGTCCTACCACCTGGCGCCGCCGATGCTGGGCGGCACGGACCCGAACGGGCGCCCGCAAAAGCGCAAGTTCGGTGCTGGGATGGAGCGCTGGTTCCGGGTGCTCGCCAAGCTGAAGTCCCTGCGCGGCACCCCGCTCGACATCTTTGGCTACACCGAAGAGCGCAAAATGGAGCGGGCGCTGATCAAGCAGTATGAGGCCGACATGCAGGAATGGCTGCCCAAAGCCCGTGCGGAGATCATGGAGCCGCTGGTGGCGCTGGCCGAGCTGCCGCTGCAGATCCGCGGCTTCGGACCGGTGAAACTGGCAAACGAACAGAAGGCCGCGAAGCGCCGCGAAGAGCTGCTGGCTGCCCTGCGCCAGGGCGGCACGGCTGTAAAACAGGCGGCCGAGTAACGCTGAACGGCATTGGGGCAGGGCGGGGCACTCCCGCCCGCTCCGGACCATCCTTGGGATGGCCCCTCCCGGTTGGGCCCGGCGCCGCGCTGACGCGCGGCGTTTGCCGTTCCACGGCGCCGTTTGCGCATCTGGACACCCCGGGGCACTGGGCAGGACCCCGGCCAAGTCTTGCAGCAAAACGTCACACCCATGTTACGCATCCATTGCAGAATGCGCTTCCGGCCTTATCTGGCCGCTGACACCAGACGGAGACCCGCCACAGATGCAGGCGCAACGCCATATTGCCCGTGATATTTCCTATGCCCATTCGGCCTCCACCCGCGCGGGACGCGCGGTGATCCGGCTGATGGAGAACTCCACCGGGCGCCTCGGCCTGATCCGGCGTGCGGCTGGATATGAACGAGATGTAGCCGCAGGCCGCAGCTTCTGGAGCGTGATGGCGGAGCGCTACGGTCTGTCGCTGGAGGTGGCCAGAGGATCGCTGGAGAACATTCCGCGGGACAAGCCGGTGATCCTGATTGCCAATCACCCCTATGGGATCCTCGACGGGCTGATGATGGGGCATATCCTGTCCCAGACGCGGGGAGACTTCCGCATTCTGGCAAATCAGGTGTTCCGCAAGGCGGAGGATCTGAGCAAGGTGATCCTGCCAGTGGACTTCGCCGGGACACGGCAGGCCATGCAGACCAACCTGCAGACCCGCAAGGCCGCGCTCAGCTTTCTGGGGCAGGGCGGTGCCATCGGCATCTTCCCTGGCGGCACTGTGTCCACCGCGGCCCGGCCCTTTGACCACCCGATGGACCCGGGCTGGCGCGGCTTTACCGCGCGGATGGTGGCCAAATCGGATGCGGTGGTGGTTCCGGTCTTCTTCGACGGCCACACCTCGCGCCTGTTCCAGATTGCCAGCCATTTGCATGTCACACTGCGGATGGGGCTGCTGATCAAGGAGTTCCGCAAACGTGTCGATACCCCGGTGAGGGTCGTTATCGGCGAGCCGATTGGCCGCGACGTATTGGACCCGCTGGCCAAAGACACAAAAGCAATGATGGATTTCCTGCGCAAAGCGACGTATGACCTGTCTCCGGTACCGCTCAAATCCTATGCGCATGGGTTTGAGTTCGAGGAGAAACACCGCGCGTGAGAGAGCTTTATGGCTGTTGGCATCTTTGATTCAGGCCTGGGCGGGCTGACCGTCCTTGACGCAGCGCAAAAGCGGCTGCCGGATGTGAATTTCCTGTACTACGGCGACAACGCCCGCGCGCCCTATGGTGTGCGCGATGCCGAGGATGTCTATCAGCTGACCAAGACGGCCGTGGCCGGTATGTGGGACAAGGGCTGCGATCTGGTGATCCTCGCCTGCAACACCGCTTCTGCTGCCGCGCTGCGCCGGATGCAGGAGGGCGGCCTGCCCAAGGGCAAGCGGGTGCTGGGGGTGTTTGTGCCGCTGATCGAAGCGCTGACTGAGCGCCAGTGGGGCGACAACTCGCCCCCGCGTGAGGTCGCGGTGCAGCATGTGGCGCTGTTCGCCACCCCGGCGACCGTCGCCAGCCGCGCCTTCCAGCGCGAACTGGCGTTCCGCGCCATTGGCGTAGACGTCGAGGCACAGGCCTGCGGCGGCGTCGTGGATGCCATCGAAGACGGCGACATGATCCTGGCGGAGGCGCTGGTGCGTTCCCACGTTGATGCGCTGAAACGCAAGATGCCGCATCCGGAGGCCGCGATTCTGGGCTGCACCCACTACCCGCTGATGGAACAGACGTTCCAGGAGGCGCTGGGGCCGGAGGTCAAGGTGTTCAGCCAGGGCAATCTGGTCGCGGACAGCCTGGCAGACTATCTGACCCGCCATCCTGACATGTACGGCAACGGTGGAGGCGGCTTTTTCACCACCGGGAACCCGGGCCGTGTAAGCGACCGCGCGACCCAGTTTCTCCGACGGGAAATCACCTTTCAGGCGGCCTGAACACCGACCGTCCGGAACCTTGTTCCAGGTCAAAGTGTGCGGGCGCCTTTCCCCGTATTTCTCTCCGCAGATGGCTGCGGAACCGGCATATCATATTGAAAGACGAGGTCTGACATGACCCATAAAGTGGCTATCCTTGGCGCTTCCGGCTACACCGGCGCCGAACTGGTGCGGCTGATCGCGCAGCACCCGAACATCGAGATCGCGGCGCTGTCCGCCGACCGTAAGGCCGGCATGACCATGGCCGAAGTGTTCCCGCACCTGCGCCATATGGAGCTGCCGGTGCTGTGCAAGATCGACGAGATCGACTTTGCCGGCATCGACCTTTGCTTCTGCGCGCTGCCGCACAAGACCAGCCAGGAAGTGATCGCGGCCCTGCCCAAGGACCTCAAGATCGTTGACCTGTCGGCGGACTTCCGGCTGCGCGACCCGGCGGAATACGAGAAGTGGTACGGCAATCCGCACACTGCGCTGGAGCAGCAGGAAGAGGCTGTTTACGGCCTGACAGAGTTCTACCGGAATGAGATCAAATCCGCGCGCCTGGTGGCCGGCACGGGCTGCAACGCCGCAACCGGCCAGTTTGCCCTGCGGCCGCTTATCGAAGCCGGTGTTATCGACCTGGACGAGATCATTCTGGATCTGAAATGCGCCGTCTCCGGCGCCGGGCGGTCGCTCAAGGAAAACCTGCTGCATGCCGAGCTGAGCGAGGGCTACAACGCCTATGCTATCGGCGGCACCCACCGGCACCTGGGCGAATTCGACCAGGAGTTCAGCAAGATCGCAGGCCGCCCGGTCAAGGTGCAGTTCACCCCGCATCTGCTGCCGGTGAACCGCGGCATCCTGGCGACCGTCTATGTAAAGGGCGACGCGCAGGCGATTCATGATACCTTTGCCAAGGCCTATGCTGATGAGCCGTTCATTGAGCTGCTGCCCTTGGGTGAGGCGCCCTCTACCCATCACGTGCGCGGCTCCAACTTCTGCCATATCGGCGTGGCGCAGGACCGGATCGAAGGCCGTACCATCGTCTTTGCGGCACTGGATAACCTGACAAAAGGAAGCAGCGGCCAGGCCTTGCAGAACGCAAACCTGATGTTAGGTGAGGAAGAAACCCAAGGTCTGATGATGGCGCCGCTGTTCCCCTGATCAGGGGCCGGCGCTGTTGGGGCCTGAATAGAGGACACCATGAAGAACCTGAAGAAACAGCGCCGGATCCAGGTCATCGCGGTTGCCGCGGTGGCCCTGATCGTGGCAACCGCCCTGATCGGCTATGCCATGCGGGACGGGATCAACTACTTCCGCTCGCCCAGCCAGGTGATGGAAGAGCCGCCGAAGCCATCCGAGGTGTTCCGCATCGGCGGGCTGGTGGCGGAAGGCTCCTTGCAGCGCGGCCAGGGAGAAACCGTGCGCTTTGCGGTGACGGACGGCGGCGCGACTGTAAACGTCGCCTATACCGGGGTTCTGCCTGACCTGTTCGAGGAGAACCAGGGCATGGTTGGCACAGGTCGATACGTGAACGGTGTCTTTGAAGCCACTGAAATCCTGGCAAAACATGATGAGACTTACATGCCCAAGGAAGTCATGGACGCGCTGAAGGAGCAGGGGGTTTATCAGGAACCCGGAACCTGAGCCCTGGCAGGTTTTCAAACAATGGCCCCGCAGGACTGCTGTCCTGCGGGGCTTTTTCTTTCCGGGCCCACCAGCAAACAGAACCCGGGTGTTGCGCTGGCAGCGCGCGGTGGCCTCAGCCGATGTTAGCGCCTCTGCGGCATCCTGTTCCGGTTGGAAGTGGTGAGGTGACATGCAGAGCGTTCAGGAAATTGCAGAACAGATCGTGGCGCGCGAAGGCGGGTTTGTGAATGATCCCGATGATCCCGGCGGGGCCACCAAACACGGCGTGACCATCGGCACGCTGCGGCGGCTGGGGCTGGATCTGACCGTCGATGGCGCCGTGGATGTTCAGGACGTGAAGGCAGTGAGCCGGGCGCAGGCGGTGGACATCTTCATCCGCCATTATTTCGAGGCGCCGCGGATCGCCAGCCTGCCGCCCTGCCTGCAGGCGACAGTCTTCGACATGTATGTGAACGCGGGCAGCAACGCGGTGCGCATCCTTCAGCGGCTGCTGCGCGACATGGGCTATGCCGTAGCGGTTGATGGCGCCATAGGCCCCCAGACCGCAGGCGCTGCGGCGCAGGCGGCGGAGGTCGGCGCGGAGGCCTTGCGCGATGCCTATGGGGTGGCGCGCCGAAATTATTACTTCCGCCTGGCGGACCGGCGCCCGGCCAGCCGCAAATATGCGCGCACCCGCACAGGCGGCAAGGGCGGCTGGATCAAGCGGGCCGAAGAGTTCATTTCACCAGTCTACCACCTGAGCCGCGGCGACTTTCAGCGGAGGACCGCGGCATGGGGCTGATTGCAGATATTTTCGGATTGATTTTTGGAAGCCATCGTAACGCCTTGCGGGAAACTGTTGAAGTCTTTCGCGAAAACGCGGAGGCAGGCGCTGCACGCGCGCACGATTTGCAGAACGCTGCGCTGAGCCAGCTGGCGGCGGAGTTTCAGTATGGCGGCAAAAGCCGCTTTGACCGGTTCATGGACGGGGTGAACCGTCTGCCGCGCCCCCTGCTGGCGCTTGGGACCCTTGCACTGCTAGGCGCATCTCTCAGCGATCCGGTCTGGTTCGCTGCAAGAATGCAAGGGCTCGCGTTGGTGCCAGAGCCGCTGTGGTGGCTGCTGGGCGTCATCGTCTCCTTCTACTTCGGCGCCCGCCATCAGGTGAAGAGCCAGGAATTTCAGCAGGGCCTGGCTGCCAGCATGGCGCGGGTGCCGCAGGTGGCGCAAAACATCGCCGCGCTGGAGCGGCTCAGGGCGGATGCGCCTGACGCCGCCGCCACCCGCACGGATGCCGCGACCCGGCTGGACGCCACCGCGGCGGAGAACAATCCAGCGCTGGAAGCCTGGAAAGCGCGCCGCGGCTGATCACATTTTGCCCTCTGCGGCGGCATGGCGCGGCGTTTGCCATTGGCCCCCCCGGCAGACAGGCGTATAGGAAAAAACATGATTACAGAGCTCGGCCACTTCGCCCTTATCCTCGCCTTCATGATCGCTATCGTGCAGGCCGTGATCCCCTTGATCGGCGCGCAGAAACGCTGGCCCGGCTGGATGGCCGTGGCAGAGCCTGCGGCGCAGGCGCAATTCCTGTTCACCGCGTTTTCCTTTGGCGCGCTGATGTGGGCCTTCATCACCTCCGACTTCTCGCTGAAGCTGGTGACGCTGAACAGCCATTCGGCCAAGCCGATGCTGTACAAGATCTCCGGCACCTGGGGGAACCACGAGGGCTCGATGCTGTTGTGGGTGCTGATTGTCAGCCTGTTCGGCGCGCTGGCCTCGGTCTTTGGCGGCGGGCTGCCGCCCACGCTCAAGGCTCGGGTGCTGGCGGTGCAGGCGGCGATCGGGGTGGCGTTTTTTGCCTTCATCCTGTTCACCTCCAACCCGTTCCTGCGCCTGACGGTGCCGCCGTTTGACGGGCAGGACCTGAACCCGCTGCTGCAGGACCCGGGCCTCGCGTTCCACCCGCCGTTCCTCTACCTCGGCTATGTGGGCCTCAGCATGGCGTTTTCCTTCGCCGTCGCAGCCCTGATCGAGGGCCGGGTGGATGCCGCATGGGGGCGCTGGGTGCGGCCCTGGACGCTGGCCGCCTGGATCTTTCTGACCATCGGCATCGCGCTGGGGTCCTGGTGGGCCTATTACGAACTGGGCTGGGGCGGTTTCTGGTTCTGGGACCCGGTGGAGAACGCTTCCTTCATGCCCTGGCTGCTGGCCGCAGCGCTGCTGCACTCCGCCATCGTGGTGGAAAAGCGCGAGGCGCTGAAAAGCTGGACCATCCTGCTGGCGATCCTGGCCTTCGGCTTCTCGCTGATCGGTACGTTCATTGTGCGTTCGGGCGTGATCACCAGCGTCCATGCCTTTGCCAACGACCCGGAGCGGGGCGTGTTTATCCTGATCATCCTGGCCTTCTTCACCGGCGGCGCGCTGACCTTGTTTGCGGCGCGTGCGCAGGCGATGGAGGCCAAGGGCGTTTTTGGCATGATCAGCCGTGAAAGCGCGCTGGTGGCCAACAATATCCTGCTGGCGGTCAGCTGCTTCGTGGTGTTCTTCGGCACCATCTGGCCGATTGTGGCCGAGATGCTGCTGGACCGGAAGCTGAGCGTCGGCCCGCCGTTCTTCAATTCGGCCTTCACCCCCTTCATGGTGGTGCTGGGCTTGCTGCTGCCGGTCGGCGCCATGCTGCCGTGGAAGCGCGGCCGGATCGGGCGCACCGCCTGGCAACTGCGCTATGTGTTTGTGCTGGCGGTGTCACTGGGCGTTCTGGCCTGGTCGATGCAGACCGGGCGGTCTGCGCTGGGGCCGGTCGGGCTGTTTCTGGGGTCCTGGGTGGTGTTCGGTGCGCTGACGGATCTGTGGATGCGCAGCGGCAAATCCGGCCGCTTGCAGCGGGTGCTGCGGCTGCCGCGGGCGGACTGGGGCAAGGCCACGGCCCACGCGGGCCTTGGCGTCACCATCTTTGCCGTTGCCGGGCTGACCGCCTGGGAGCAGGAGGATATCCGCGTGGCCCGTATTGGCGAGCCGTTTGAGGTTGGTGCCTTCACGCTGGTGCTGCAGGATGTCAGCCGTGAGCAAGGGCCGAACTACTTCACCACCAAGGGACGCGTCGAAGTGACCCGAAACGGCCGGCCCGAAGCGGTGATGTTCCCGGAGAAACGCGATTATCCGGTGGCCAAGATGCCGACCACGGAGGCGGCGATTGACTACCGGGTGACCCGGGATCTGTATGTGGTGCTGGGCGACCAGCAGGCCGACGGCAGCTGGACCATGCGCACCTATATCAAACCCTTTGCCAACTGGATCTGGGCCGGCTCCATCCTGATGGCGCTTGGCGGGCTGCTGAGCCTAAGCGACCGGCGCTTCCGCGTGGCTGCGGGCGCGCGCAAGACACCGGCAAGCGGAGTGCCTGCGGAATGAAACGGATGCGTTTTCTGATCGTCGCCCTGGCGGGTTTTATGGCGGCAGCTGCCGTCACCCCGTCGCCCGCTCTGGCGGTGGAGCCGGATGAGATCCTGGCGGACCCGGCGCTGGAGGCGCGTGCGCGGGAGCTGTCCAAGGACCTGCGCTGCCTGGTTTGCCGCAATGAAAGCATTGATGAATCCAACGCCGAACTGGCCCGCGACCTGCGGGTGCTGGTGCGGGAGCGGCTGGTGGCCGGCGACAGCGACCGTGAGGCGATGGATTTCATCGTCGCCCGCTATGGCGAATACGTGCTGCTGCGGCCTACCACCAGCGGTGCCAACTGGCTGCTGTGGGCGGCGGGCCCGCTGATGCTGCTGGCGGCGCTGGTGATTGCGGTACTCTATGTTCGCGGCCGGGCCCGGGCGCCGAAAGCCGCAGAGCAGAGCCTGAGTGCGGAAGAACAGGAACGGCTGCGCAAAATCCTGAAGGATTGACGCCGGGTCTGCCTTTCCGGCGGGCGGGCTTTACGTCACCATAGCGTCAAACGGGCCCGCTGCGCACGGCTGGGCGGGACGCAAGCTTTATGAGGCAACCCTATGGACTACAAGGAAATCCTGTTCACGCTGGAGGGCGGGCTGGCGGTCATCACCCTGAACCGTGCCAGCCGCAAGAACGCGCTGACCAGCCTGATGCGCTCGGAAATCACCCATGCGGTGCGGATGGCGTCGGCAGAAGCGCGTGCGGTGGTGCTGACGGGGGCGGGCGATGCGTTCTGCTCCGGCCAGGACCTGAGCGATGCCTCCAGCAGCGGCGACCTGGATCTGGAGCGCACGCTGCGCGACGAATACCTGCCGATGGTTGAGGCGATCTACAATTGCCCGGTGCCTGTCGTGGCCGCAGTCAACGGAGCTGCCGCCGGCGCCGGCGCCAGCCTGGCCCTGGCGGCGGATGTGGTGATCGCCAGTGAAAGCGCGTTTTTCATGCAGGCGTTCAGCAAGATTGGCCTGATGCCCGATGCCGGCGGCACCTGGTTCCTGCCGCGCCAGATCGGTATGGCCAAGGCGATGGGTGCGGCGCTGTTTGCCGACCGTATCAGCGCGCAGCAGGCCAGCGATTGGGGCATGATCTGGGAAGCGGTGCCGGATGCGGAGTTCGACGCCCGCTGGCGCGAGCGTGCCGCCTATCTGGCGCAAGGACCCAGCAAGGCCTTTGCCGCCACCAAATCCGCCCTTCGCGAAAGCACGGGCCGCAGCTTGATGGAACAGCTGTCGGAAGAGGCGCATCTGCAAGGGGAATGCGGCAAGACCCGCGACTTCCTGGAAGGTGTAACAGCCTTCATGGAAAAGCGCCCCGCGAAGTTCGAGGGGCGCTGACAGGCACTCAGGGGACGGGGCCGATCGGTTAGGAGAAAAACGACCCGCCGGAAGAACGGTCGTCGATGGAAACATCGCTGACCGTCAGCAACCCGCCGGCGCCTTGGATCCGTGCGACGAATACATTGTCTGCAAAGAGCAGGGCAGAGCCTTGCCCTTCGTCGCCGCTGCCGTCGCCGACGGTCTGAACCGACAGCCTGGGCGGCAGCCCGTCGCCGTTGCAGGAGTAGACCAGCAGGTCTTCGGCGGGGTCAAAATCTGTCACGATAACGGGGTCATCGTTGGACGCGACCCAATCACCAACCACCAGAGTGTCGCGTCCTTCGCCAAGAGAGATGGTGTCGCCATCCCCCGCGATCACGGTATCATCGCCATAGCCGGCTGAGACGCTGTCTGCATCGCCGTCAAGATCCGTATCCGGATTCACAAACCCGGAGAGACCACTGATATCCGTGATGGACCCGTCGGCCACCCCACGCGAAAAGCCGACAATTCCTTCGCCGTCGATACCGCTGGTTGAGATGATCCTGTCATCGCCGGCATCCCCGTGCAGAGTGTCCGATCCGTCGTTGTCGATAAGATAGTCATCGCCGGCGCCGCCCCGCACAAAGTCGTCGCCGGTGCCGCCAACCAGAATGTCGGTGCCGTCCATTCCAAACAGGCGGTCATCGCCGCCGCGGCCTTCGACGATATCGTCTCCGCCCCTGGCAAAAATGGTTTCGTCCTGGTCAGTGGCAGTCAAGTCATCTGCAGCATCAGACGTGGTGATGGTACTTACGGGCTCTTCGGTGTGAGGCGGTTCCGTGGCGTCGGGTTCACTGGCGCCGTCATCATCATCGTCCGCTGCCATAGCCACACCGCCTATGGTCAGGCCGATACCGAGCAAAATCAAAAATTCCATCTATTCAATCCTGTAGCCGCCCGGCGGGTGACGTTCTGTAACGACGCGCGCGGGGCGCGCGCACCACCGGATTGGAGTAAACTAAGTAGTTTGGTATTGAGTTGAGTGATTTTAGTCAAATACTCGTAAATATTGAAATTCGCAACGAAACGGTCAGCTGAAACCGCCGGGATTGTTTCGCGTTCTGGCCAGCCGCAGCAGATGCGGATTAGGGGTGCAGGCGGGACGAAGGCCGGTGTTTGCATCGGCGGCTAATAAAAAACGCCCCGCAAAGTGCGGGGCGTTTGTCTGATTGTCTGCGCAGCTATCAGCGCTTTTCGATGTCGACGTAGTCGCGCAGGGTCTCGCCCAGGTACAGCTGGCGCGGGCGGCCGATCTTGTTCTGCGGATCGGCGATCATCTCTTTCCACTGCGAGATCCAGCCGACGGTGCGCGACAGCGCAAAGATCGGGGTGAACATCGAGGTCGGGAAGCCCATCGCCTCCAGGATGATGCCGGAGTAGAAGTCGACGTTCGGGAACAGCTTCTTCTCGATGAAGTAGTCATCGTGCAGCGCGGTGCGCTCCAGCTCCTTGGCGACCTGCAGCAGCGGGTTGTCTTCGACGCCCAGCAGCTCCAGCACCTCATCCGCGGATTGCTTCAGCACCTTGGCGCGCGGGTCGGTGTTCTTGTACACACGGTGGCCAAAGCCCATCAGGCGGAACGGGTCGTTCTTGTCCTTGGCGCGTTCGATGAACTCCGGAATGCGGTCAACGGAGCCGATTTCCTTGAGCATTTCCAGGCAGGCCTGGTTGGCGCCGCCGTGTGCCGGGCCCCAGAGACATGCGATGCCCGCAGCGATACAGGCAAACGGGTTGGCACCGGAGGAGGACGCCAGGCGCACGGTCGAGGTCGAAGCGTTCTGCTCGTGGTCGGCGTGCAGGATGAAGATCCGGTCCATCGCGCGGCTCAGGATCGGGTTCACGTGATATTCCTCGGCCGGAACCGAGAAGCACATGTGCAGGAAGTTGGCCGAGTAATCCAGGTCGTTCTTTGGGTACACGAAGGGCTGGCCGATGGAGTACTTATAGGCCATCGCCGCGATGGTCGGCAGCTTGGCGATCAGACGGATCGCAGCAACTTCGCGCTGCCACGGGTCGGTCACGTCCAGCGAGTCGTGATAGAAGGCCGACATCGCGCCGACCACGCCCACCAGGGTCGCCATCGGGTGCGCGTCGCGGCGGAACCCGCGGAAGAAGTTGTGCATCTGCTCATGCACCATGGTGTGACGGGTCACACGGGTCTCGAAGTCTTCCAGCTGAGCGGCGGTCGGCAGTTCGCCGTACAGCAGCAGGTAGCAGACTTCCAGATAATGCGACTTGGACGCCAGCTGGTCGATCGGGTAGCCGCGGTGCAGCAGTTCGCCCTTGCCGCCATCGATATAGGTGATGGTGCTGTCGCAGCTGGCGGTGGAGGTGAAGCCCGGGTCATAGGTGAACACACCTGCCTGCGCATAGAGCTTACGGATGTCGAGGACATCGGGCCCGGCCGTTGGCGAGAAAATGGGCAGCTCGTAATTTTCGCCATTCAGGCTGAGCGTGGCAGATTTCTGTGTCTCGGTCATGGATGTCCCTTCCTGTTACAGGCACGAAAGCTGCCGCTCGGGCGTCTTCATGCGGGGCAGCGCCTGCGCGATTTCGCGCAGGGGTTGTCTTATCAAAACAGGCTTACCCGGGCGTAAAGACCGAAGTCAGCCTGTCGCGTCTTTGAGCCGGGCGATGGTTTCATCGCGGCCCAGAATCAGCATCATATCGAACACCGAAGGCGTTACCGCCCGGCCCGCAAGCGCAGCCCGCAACGGGCCTGCCAGTTTGCCGAACTTGGTATCATGTGCTTCTGCAAATGCGTTCAGAAGCGCCTCCAGATCGTCACGGACCCAGCTAGCATTTTGCAACTGCGGCGTCAATTCTTCCAGTATACCATCGGATACAGAAGACAGCGCTTTTTCTGCCTTCGCATCCCGTTCAAGAGGCCGAGACGCAAGGATAAAATGCGCTTTTTCAAGCAGTTCCGGGAAGGTGCGGGCCCGGTCCTTGAGGCAATACATCGCAGCTTCCAGCCCTTGTGACTGTGCGTCAGTCAGGGCCGGTTCTCCAGCAGCCGCCAGATATGCGCAGATTTCCTGCCGCAGTGCGGCATCATCGCTAACGGCAATATGCTGGCCGCAGAGGTTCTCCAGCTTTTTGGTGTCGAACCGGGCCGGGCTTTTGCCGATACCGTCAAAGTTAAACCACTCTTTGGCCTGGCTGTCTGTAAAAAATTCGTCATCGCCGTGCGACCAGCCAAGACGCGCCAGATAGTTGCGCATGCCAGCAGCCGGGTAGCCCATCGCCTGATACTCCTGCGCGCCAAGCGCGCCGTGGCGTTTGGAGAGCTTCTTGCCGTCCGGCCCGTGGATCAGCGGGATATGCGCCCAGACCGGCACGTCCCAGCCCATCGCCTCGTAAATCATCATCTGGCGGGCGGCGTTGTTGAGGTGGTCATCGCCGCGGATCACATGGGTGACGCCCATGTCATGGTCATCCACCACTACAGCCAGCATGTAGACAGGGGTGCCGTCCGAGCGCAGCAGGATCATGTCGTCCAGCTGGTCGTTGCGGATGGTCACATCGCCCTGCACCTGATCCTTAATCACAGTGACGCCATCCTGCGGCGCCTTGATGCGGATCACATAGGGCGCGTCCGGGTGGCTGGCCTCATCAGCGTCGCGCCAGGGCGAGCGGTAGAGGGTGGACTTGCCCTCGGCCTTGGCCTGCTCGCGGAAGGCAGCAATTTCCTCCTGGGTGGCAAAGCACTTGTAGGCCTTGCCTTCCGCCAGCAGCTGTTTGGCGACCTCGGCGTGGCGGTCTGCGCGCTCGAACTGGCTGATCACCTCGCCGTCGTGGTCCAGCCCGAGCCATTCCATGCCCTGAAGGATGGCCGCAGTGGCCTCCGGCGTGGAGCGTTCGCGGTCGGTGTCCTCGATCCGCAGCAGGAACTTGCCGCCGCGGCCGCGGGCATAAAGCCAGTTGAACAGCGCGGTGCGGGCGCCGCCAATGTGCAGAAAGCCGGTGGGAGAGGGCGCGAAACGGGTGACAACCGGTTGGGTCATGAGCGGGATTTACCTTTTGGAAACCATGGGAGGCATAGAGTTTCCGCCTGTCTACCGGGCCAGAAGGCGGGGGGCAAGCATGCGGCTGAGCGCAGCCATCGCAGACCTGCTGCAGGCGCAGCGGGGACATTTGTTCCCCTGGGTTCCAGTATTTCTGGGCGCCGGGATCGGGGCCTATTTCAATTTGAAAAGCGAACCTGGCTGGGCGGTTTATGCGTCTTTCGCGGCGGTTTCGATGCTGCTGGCTTGGTTTGCGATGCAACGGCGGCCGCTGGCGTTCCTGTGGTGGGCACCAGCCTTTGCGGCCGCGGGCCTGTGCCTGGCGGGTGCCCGCGCCAATTGGGTTGCGGGTCCGGTTCTTGATTTCCGCTATTATGGCCCGGTGGAGGGGCGTGTGGTGTCGGTGGACCGCTCCCCGACCGATGCGCTGCGGCTGACCCTGGACCAGGTACGGCTGGACCGTGTGTCTCCCGCGAAAACGCCGGTCCGTGTCAGGATTTCGCTGAAGGGGCAGGACACTGTTCCGCCGCCCGGCGCCATTGTGATGACAACCGCGCATCTGCTGCCGCCGCAGGGGCCGGCCGAGCCGGGCGGGTTCGACTTCCGCCGCCATGCCTGGTTCAAACAACTGGGCGCCCTCGGCTATACCAGAGTACCGGTTCTGCTGGCGGAGGCACCGGGAGATGGTGTCCCGGTGGAGCGCCTGCGCCGCGCAATGGCAGGGTACCTGCAGCAGCGGATCCCAGGCGAAACCGGCGGTTTCGCCGCGGCCATCACCGCAGGCGACCGCAGCGGTGTCGGCGAGCAGACCCTGACGGCCCTGCGGCAAAGCAACCTGGCGCATTTGCTGGCAATCTCCGGTCTGCATATGGGCTTGCTCACGGGCTTTGTCTTTGCAGCCGTTCGGGTTCTGTTTTGCTTGGTGCCACCGGTTGCCCTGCGCTGGCCGGTCAAGAAGCTGGCGGCGCTGGCCGCCTTGGCTGCCGGGACAGGATATCTGATGTTGTCAGGTGGCAATGTGGCGACGGAGCGGGCCTTTGTCATGGTCGCCGTGATGCTGGGCGCGGTGCTGCTGAACCGGCGCGCGATCACGTTGCGGGCGGTGGCAGTGGCGGCATTGATCGTATTGCTGCGGCGTCCCGAAAGCCTGCTGAGCCCGGGTTTCCAGATGAGCTTTGCCGCGACGGCCGCGCTGGTCGCGGTTTTTGCCGCGCTGCGCGATGGGGAGGTTCCGTTGGGCCCGCGCTGGCTGCGGCCGGTTCTGGCGCTGGTGATTTCCTCCGCCGTGGCAGGTGCCGCAACCGCGCCCTTTGCAGCCGCGCATTTCAACACCCTTCCTCACTACGGTCTTCTTGCAAATGTGCTGGCAGTTCCGGTTATGGGCACTGTGGTCATTCCGGCGGCTGTACTGGCGCTGTGCCTGGTGCCCATCGGGCTGGAAGGGATTGCGCTGACGGTGATGCGCTGGGGCATGGACTGGATCCTGGGCGTCGCGCAAACCGTGTCGGGGTTTGAGGGGGCCGTGTCCCATGTGGCGGCCCCGGGCGGCGCGGTGCTGCCGCTGTTTGCGTCGGGCATGGTATTCGCGGTGATCTGGCAGGGGAGGCTCCGGCTCGCTGGCCTGTTGCCAGCGGCTGCGGCGCTGTGGGTTTGGAGCGGGGCGGAGCGGCCCGCGGTCATCATCGCCGGATCCGGCGGGCTGATTGGAGTAATGGAAACCGAGGGCCGTGCGTTGTCGCGGGCCAAGGGGCAGGCGTTCACGGCAAAGATCTGGCTGGAAAACGATGGCGATGCGGCCAGCCAGCCCGAGGCCGCTGCGCGGTGGCGAGCGGCGGACATGGGATTGCCGGTTTGGAAAGCTGCGGGGTACCGCTTGGTTCACGCACCGGGAAAGCGTAAGCTTCTGCAGGCAAGTCCCTGTAAGAAAGGAGATATTATCGTCTCCAACGTCGCCGGCGTGCCGCTTGGCGACTGCTTGCTGCTGACGCCCGAGGATTTGCGGCAGACCGGCAGCATCGCGGTCCAGTCCGACGGGCGGCTGCTGACTGCCCGCGAAGCGACCGGAGCGCGTCTGTGGAGCGGGTGGAAGCCGGAGGGGCCGGAGATCCGGCGCCTGCGGCGGCTGCTCGCGGTGACAGCGCAGGGTCAGTAAGTGCGGATCAGTCCGACGAGGCGGCCCTGAACCTGCACCTGGTCCTCGGGGTAGCGCCGGGTTTCATAGACCGGGTTCGCGGCCTCCAGCGCAATCATTCCGCCCTGGCGGTGATAATACTTCAAAGTGGCTTCCTGGCCTTCGACCAGTGCCACCACGATGTCTCCGTTGTCGGCAGAACTGGTCTCGCGGATAACCACGATGTCGCCATTGTTGATGCCGGCCTCGATCATCGAGTCGCCCTTGACCTCCAGCGCAAAGTGCTGGCCGTTGGGGGCAATCATGCCGCCCGGCACCGCCACATGGTGCGAGACCTGGCTGATCGCTTCAATCGGAACACCGGCCGCGATGCGGCCCATGACCGGCAGCTCGACCGCGGCCTGACGCATGGGGTCGGGGGCCGCAGCTGCGGCAGTACGCTGGCCGCTCTGGCCGCCGTCGATTACAGCGGGAGCAAAGCCCTGCGGCTCTGGCGTGCCACCAAGGCTTTCGGGCAGCCGCAGGATCTCAATGGCGCGGGCGCGGTGGGCGAGGCGGCGGATGAAGCCGCGTTCTTCCAGGGCAGTAATCAACCGGTGGATGCCGGATTTGGAGCGCAGATCCAGCGCCTCCTTCATCTCGTCAAAACTGGGCGGAACACCGTCCCGCTGCAGGCGTTTGTGAATGAATTCCAGCAAATCCAGCTGCTTTTTCGTGAGCATCGCCGCTCCCTCCGCGCCTCTTGTAGATGTTTTCTTTTGTTCTACGCATGTTCACGTTTTGTGTCAACATGGCGGCTTGCGGTTGTGGCGGATATTGGACGCGCGGGAGTCGCGTTCATTTAGCTGGAGTATTTTTGCAAAGATGAAGGGGTGTCAGATCGGCAAATATTGCACGGTTTCGCCTGCGTCGCGTGAGCCGTCACCCGGCCTACGGATCAGCAAGGCGTTGGCCCCGGCCAGGACAGTAAGCAATGAGCTGTCCTGATTGGCAAAAGCGCTGATCTTCCCGTCCTCAATCCGGGCGCGCATGTAATGCTCGCGCGGACCGTTCGCAGAAAGAGGCTCCGCCAAGGCGGCAGTTTGAAGCGACTGGCCGCTGTCCGGCAGGCCAAGCATCGCCTGGATCATCGGTGCGAGGAACACATGGCCGCAGACCATCGCTGACACTGGGTTGCCGGGCAGACCCACCATGGCGGCAGAGTTCATCCGGCCTGCCATCAGCGGTTTCCCGGGGCGCATGGCGACTTTGTAGAAGCTGCGCTCCATCCCCAGATCTTGCGCCACCTTGCCGACCAGATCGTGGTCGCCAACGGAGGCGCCGCCGATGGTCACCACCAGGTCGGCGCCCTCAGCCAGCTCAAAGGCGGTGCGCAGGGAGCTTTCGGTGTCGCGGGCAATCGGCAGGATGCGGGCGCGCGCGCCGAGGCTCTCCAGCATCGCCTTCAACCCGAAGGTGTTGGAGGCGATGATCTGGTCCGGGCCGGGCGTGCCGCCCGGCATCACCAGCTCATCCCCGGTGGAGATCAGGGCGACCTCGGGGCGGCGAATGACCGGAACGGAGGGGATGTTCATCGCGGCCAGAAGGGCGACGTCCGCAGGTGTCAGCAGCCGGGGTGCGGAGACGGTCTGACCATCGGTGAAATCACCGCCGCGGGGGCGGATGTTGTCGTTCCTTCCAGGCTCATCCCTGATGGTGATGAGGTCTCCGGTCCGGCTGATATCCTCTTGAATAACAACGAAACTTGCGCCTTCCGGCACTGGCGCGCCTGTGAAGATCCGCACCGCCTGGCCCGCGCCCACGCGGCCGTCAAAGGCATGGCCCGCAGCAGCCTCGCCGATCACCTTGAACATGGCGTGCAGCTCGACTTCGGCAGCATTCACCGCGTAGCCATCCATGGCGGAAGCGGAAAAGGGCGGCTGGTCGCGGCGCGCGTGCATATCCTCTGCCAGTACCCGGCCCGCGGCCTCTGCCAAGGGAACTTCTCCGGTCTCCAGCTTGGAGACAAGCGCCAGAAGATGCGCGCGGGCTTCGCTGACGGAGATCATCTATGCCTCGTACCTGCCTGATTTTCCGCCATCTTTCAGCGTGACGCGGATGCCGCCTATCTGCATCGCCCTGTCCACGGCCTTGGCCATGTCATAGACGGTGAGCGCAGCGGTGGAGACGGCGGTGAGTGCTTCCATTTCAACGCCGGTCTGGCCGGTGGTCTTGACGGTTGCCTTGATGCGCACGCCGGGCAGGCCCGGATCCAGCGTCAGCTCCACCGCAACCTTGGTCACCGGCAGCGGGTGGCAGAGCGGGATCAGGTCCGGTGTCTTCTTGGCGCCCATGATCCCGGCCAAGCGGGCAACGGAGAGAACATCACCCTTCTTGGCACGGCCTTCTGAAATGATTTCAAAGGTTTCCGGCGCCATGGCAATGTGACCCTCGGCAGTCGCAATGCGCGAAGTGACGTCCTTGTCCGAGACATCGACCATATGGGCGTCGCCCTTGGTATCGAAATGGGTGAGGCTCATGGGCTGCCTCCTTTACATCATGCCGGGAGTCAGAGGGTTGGCAAGCAGAGCACGGGTGGCCGCGGCCACGTCCTCCTGGCGCATCAGGCTTTCGCCGATCAGGAACGTCCGGGCGCCGTAACGGGCCATGTCCGCCAGATCCTCAGGTGTGGTCAGGCCGCTTTCGCAAACGATGGTCCGGTCAGCAGGCACCAGGCGCGACAGCTCGCGGGTGGTGTCCAGCGTGGTCTCAAACGTCTTGAGATTGCGGTTGTTGATACCCATCAGCGGCGATTTCAGATTGCAGGCGCGCTCCAGCTCTTCGGCGTCATGCACCTCGAGCAGCACATCCATGCCCCATTCAAACGCACTTTCCTCCAGCTCCTGCGCTTGTTCGTCGGAGACGGAAGCCAGGATGATCAGAATGCAGTCGGCGCCCAGCGCACGGGCTTCGGCCACCTGATAGGTGTCATACATGAAATCCTTGCGCAGTGCCGGCAGCGAGCAGGCTGCGCGCGCCTGGGTGAGGAAGTCTTTGGCACCCTGAAAGCTGGGCGTATCGGTGAGCACCGACAGGCAGGTGGCGCCGCCGGCCTCATAGGCTTTGGCCAGTTCAGCGGGTTCAAAATCCGGGCGGATCAGCCCCTTGGACGGGCTGGCTTTCTTAATCTCCGCGATGAGGCCGTACCCTTGGCGGCTGGCCTGAAACAGGCTGTCGGCAAAGCCGCGCACCGGGGAGGCTTCGCGCGCCTCGGCCTCAACCGCCTCAAGCGGTTTCGCGGCTTTGTCGGCGGCCACTTCCTCAAGCTTATAGGCCTTGATCTTGTCCAGCACGTTTTGGGTCATGCCAGTGCCTCCGTTCATGTGTTCCAGTCTATGCCGGCTTCACCGCGTGCGGCGAGCCAATTGTTCACTTTTGAGAAGGGCCGGGACCCAAAGAAGCCGCGCCGCGCCGACAGGGGCGAGGGATGCGCGGTTTTCAGGATCAGGTGATCGCCCGGTTTGATATGTTTTTCAAGCTTTTGCGCCGCATTACCCCAGAGAATGTAAGCGGTGGGGCGTTCTGACGTCATCTCAAGCACCTGATGCACCAGATGGTGCCAGCCGAGGTGCTTGTGGCCGTTTGCCTCACCCGCGGGGACCGACAGGGCGGTGTTCAGCAGCAGCACCCCCTGGCGGGCCCAGCCGCGCAGGTCGCCGTTCGGACGGGTTGCACCAAGATCCGCCTCCAGCTCCTTGTAAATATTGGATAAGGAGCGGGGAAGCGGCTGCACGTCCGGTTCTGCCGAGAACGCAAGCCCGTGGGCGTGGCCGGGCGTTGGATAGGGGTCCTGGCCCAGGATCACCACGCGGGTGTCCTCCGGCTGGGTCAGCTCCAGCGCGGCAAACCGCTGCAGCGCGGGCGGCAGGACCTCACGCGGGTCCGCCTGCAGCGCGGTTGCGATACCGGGCCATTGATCTGTGAAGAAGGGCAGGCCGGCCCAGCGGCCCAGCCCTGGCGGAAGAGCGGTCATGCGGCTGAGGTGATGCGGGCCAGCGCCTCTACCTTGGCTTTGGCAGCACCGCTGTCGATCGACTCGGCGGCGCGGGCGACGCCCTCCTTGAGGTCCGCAGCCTTACCGGCCACCACCAGCGCAGCGGCTGCGTTCAGCAGCACTGCATCGCGGTACGCTGAGGGCGTGCCCTGCAACAGCACACGGAAGGCCATCGCGTTTTCTTCCGGTGTGCCGCCGACAATCATGTCAAAGGGATGCACAGGCAGGCCGGCGTCTTCGGGGTGCAGCTCCACCTCTCGGATCTCGCCATCCTCCTCCAGCGCCGAAACCCAGCTGATGCCGGTGATGGTCAGCTCATCAGTGCCGTCGGAGCCGTGCACCAGCCAGGCGCGTTCGGACCCGAGCGCCTTGAGGGTTTCCGCCATCGGACGGATCATCGCGCGGCTGAAGGCGCCGGTCAGCTGGCGTTTGACGCCGGCCGGGTTGGTAAGGGGGCCGAGGATGTTGAAGATAGTGCGGGTTCCCAGCTCCTGCCGGGTGGGCATCACATGCGCCACCGCCGGATGGTGCATGGGCGCCATCATGAAACCGATCCCCGCCTCATTGATAGCCTTTTCAACAACTTGCGGGCCGACCATCACGTTGATGCCCATCTGGGACTGCAAGTCCGCGGTGCCGGATTTGGAGCTGAGGTTCCGGTTGCCGTGTTTGGCGACCACAACATCGGCGCCCGCCACGACAAACGCGGTGGCGGTGGAGATGTTCAGGGTGTTCTTGCCGTCACCGCCGGTGCCGACAATGTCCATCGCGCCGGCGGGCGCCTTCACCGGGTTGCACTTGGCGCGCATCACGGCGGCGGCGGCGGCGTATTCATCGACGCTTTCGCCGCGGGTGCGCATCGCCATCAGCAGGCCGCCGATCTGACTGGGCGTGGCCTCGCCTTCGAACAGCAGGGTAAAGGCGGTTTCCGCCTCTTCGCGGGTCAGAGAGCGTTCGGCAGCTGCTCCGATGAGCGGCTTCAGGCGGTCACTCATGCGGGCACCTTCATAACGTCGAGAAAGTTTTTCAGCAGCGCGTGGCCGTGTTCGGAGGCGATGGATTCGGGGTGGAACTGGACCCCGTGAATCGGCAGCTCCTTGTGCTGCAGGCCCATGATGGTGCCGTCTTCCAGCTCCGCTGTGATCTCCAGGCAGTCCGGCAGGCTGTCGCGCTCCACCACCAGGGAGTGGTAGCGCGTCGCTTCAAAGGGCGAGGGCAAGCCTTTGAAAACACCCTTATCTTTGTGGTGCATCTTGCCCATCTTGCCGTGCACGATCTCGTGGCAGCGCACCACCTTGCCGCCAAAGGCCTGGCCGATGGTCTGATGGCCCAGGCAGACGCCCAGCAGCGGTGTTCCGGTCTCAGCCGCCGCTTCGGTCAGCGCCAGGCAGATACCGGCCTGATCGGGATCGCAGGGCCCGGGCGACAGCAGGATGCCGGACGGCTTCATCGCCATCGCTTCCTGCACGTTGATGGCGTCGTTGCGGTGCACTTCCATTTCCGCGCCCAGCTCGCCCAGATAGTGCACGAGGTTGTAGGTAAAGGAATCGTAGTTGTCGATCAGCAGCAGCATCGTAGCGGGCTCTTTTAAGGGTGGCGGGCCGGGGGCGCGCCGCAGTATAGTGGTCGAAACATACATGTTCAGGGATACGGGGCAGCGTCAAGGGCAGGAAAGGCGATTGCGGGACAGGGCCGGTAACAGGGTTCGTCCAGGCAGGCCGGATTGACGCAGCACGGAAAGACGGATTGAGAGGCAAAACAGGCATGCGTGGATTTCTGGGCGGCGTGAGTGTTGGGGCTTTGCTGGCCGCTGGCGGGCTGGCGATGCTGTCATTATCGGTGCCGCTGCCGGTTTCGGAACCGGAGAAACAGGCCGGTGAAGACCAGACGGTTGCCGTGCCGCAACCTTCGGAACAATCAGATGAAGATAAGGCCGGCACCGCGACGGAGCCGGCGCCGCATGAGCCTGGCGATGCCCCGCAAATGCCTGATGGCGGCGGCAAGGTTGCGGAAATCCCCGGCAATGGCCAGGGGCGCGATGCAGACCTGGTAGAAGCACAGCCTGCAAGTCCGGCCGCAACTGGTGCAGCCGATGATCTGAGTGCCTTGACTGGAGTTGATACGGCACCTGCGGGCAAGCCGGAGGTCGGCCTTGCCGCATCTGCGGTTGACGGAACCAGTCCCGCACCGGCCCCAGCGCCGGGTGTGGAGCAGACGAGACCTGAAGGCCAGCCGCAGGCCGCCCAGCCGGAGGCCCCGCAAGCGCCCGGCAGCGAGACCGCAGTCATAGCCGCAACGGAGCCGGCGCCAGAACCCGAACAGCCGGCCGAAGAAGAGACTGCCTCCGTCGCGGCGCCTCAGGCAACACCACCATTGCCCGCCGTGCAGCAAGACCCTGCCTCGCAAGCGACGGCGTCGGTGCTGGCCCCCGATATCGGTGCAGCGCCGCAAGCGACCACATTGCCGGTGATCGGCGCGGCGCCGGCTGTCCCTGAGACCAGCGCCGGGGATGAAGCTGTGAAGACTGAGGACGAGGCCGGCGTTGCCCAAGAGCCGGAGCAGGAGGTCCTGGCTCCGCGCATCGGCACGCCAGTGGTTCCCCTGACCGAACGGGACAAAACGCAGGAGTTTGCGCAGGCCGGCCCCCAGCCGCAGGACAAGCCGCCGTTTCTGGCTTTCGCGGAACCGTTCGCCAACCCGGAAGACCGGCCGCTGATGTCGATCGTGCTGATTGATGACGCCGGTGCCGTGGGCGCAGAAGCGTTGGCAGAGTTTCCGTACCCCTTGAGCTTTGCCATTGACCCTGACGACCCTGAGGCCGCGGCGAAGATGGCGGCGCGCCGGGCGGCGGGGTTCGAGGTTCTGATGCTGGCGGACCTGCCGCGTGCCGCCACGCCGCAGGACGCCGAGACGGCGCTGGAAGTCTGGCGCGGGAACTTGCCGGAAGCGGTGGCCATACTGGAAGGGGTGGACACCGGAGTGCAAGGCAACCGGCCGCTGGCTGACCAGGTGGCGGCGATGGCGGCCTCTGCCGGCTATGGCCTGGTGACACAGAACAGCGGCCTCAACACGGTGCAGAAACTGGCGCTGCGGGATGGTGTGCCTGCCGGTGTGGTGTTCCGCGACTTTGACGGGGCGGGCCAGAATCCGCGGGCGATCCGCCGGTTTCTGGATCAGGCGGCGTTCCGGGCCGGACAGGAGGGCGCGGTGATCATGCTGGGCCGTCTGCGGCCCGACACGATTTCGGCGCTGCTGCTTTGGGGTTTGCAGGACCGGGCCGCCCGGGTGGCCCTGTCGCCGGTATCTGCCAGCCTTGAGGCGCAGCTGCCGTCAAAGTGAAACGGCGCCCTGGGCGGGCGCCGTTGCCTCCGGCGGGAGTACTTCGGGAAAGGTGAAGCTTCGGCGGCGTCTCTTCGGCGTTACCGGTTGCCGTTGCCGGTGAAGCGGGCGGCATCTGCAGCGGCGCGGCGGATGGCGTTGGATTTATGGACTGTCTCCATATACTCCGCCTCCGGGTCGCTGTCGTAGACAACGCCGCCGCCTGCCTGGATGTAGAGGTTCTGGTCCTTGACGATGGCGGTGCGCAGAGCAATGCACATGTCCATGTCGCCACCGGCCGAGAAATAGCCGACGCCGCCGCCGTAGATACCGCGCTTTTCCGGTTCCAGCTCGTCGATGATCTCCATCGCACGCACCTTGGGCGCGCCGGAGACGGTGCCTGCGGGCATGCCGGCAAAGAAGGCATCCAGCGCATCCTTGTCCTCTGCCAGCTCCCCCACGACGTTGGAGACGATGTGCATCACGTGGCTGTAGCGTTCGATGATGAATTTCTCAGTCGGGCGCACGGTGCCGATTTTAGAAACCCGGCCAGTGTCGTTGCGGCCAAGGTCCAGCAGCATCAAGTGCTCGGCCAGTTCCTTCTTGTCGGCGAGCAGATCCAGTTCCAGCGCCTTGTCTTCCTCAGGCGTGGCGCCGCGGGGACGGGTGCCTGCGATCGGGCGGATGGTAACTTCCTGGCCGAAGACGCGGACCAGGATTTCAGGGCTCGCGCCCACCACCTGGAAGCCGCCGAAGTTGAAGTAGAACATAAAGGGCGACGGGTTGGTGCGCCGCAGGGAGCGGTAAAGGGCGAAGGGCGGCTGGCGGAACTCCTGGGTCCACCGCTGTGCCGGCACCACCTGGAAGATGTCGCCTGCGCGGATGTAGTCCTTGGCCTTCTCCACCGCGGCCATGTAGCCCTCTTTGGTGAAGTTTGAGACCGGCGGCGCGACCTCATCAGCATCGCCGAGATCGCGGCTTTCCGCGGGCATGGCGCGTTCCAGATCGCGGACCGCGTCCATCACCCGTTCCGCAGCCTGGGCATAGGCGGCCTTTGCGGTCTGGCCGTCGCTGGCCCATGCGGGGGAGACCACGGTGACCTCGCCCTTGACCCCGTCCAGCACGGCAATCACCGAAGGCCGCAGCATCAGCGCATCGGGCAGGCCGAGCGGGTCGGGGTTCACGTCCGGCAGGTGCTCCACCAGCCGGATCATGTCATAGCCGAGATAGCCGAAGAGACCGGCGGCAGCCTGGGGCAGATCGTCGGGAAGGTCGATTTTGCTCTCGGCAATAAGCGCCCGCAAGTTGTCCATCGGGTTGCCGTCCTGCGGCGTGAAGTCATCCGCATCAAACCGCGCTGAGCGGTTGAGCGCGGACTGCTCGCCGTGGCAGCGCCAGACCAGATCCGGTTTCATGCCGATGATCGAATAGCGCCCGCGCACTTCGCCGCCGGTCACCGATTCCAGCATGAAGGCGTCTTTTTGGGCGCCGGTGAGCTTGAGCATCAGCGACACCGGCGTGTCGAGGTCGGCGGCAAGGCGGGTGTAGACGACCTGGTTTTCACCGGCCTCATAGGCCTTGGCGAAACTGTCGAAATCGGGGGTCAGGGCCATGGGTGCTTGCCTTGATTACTGGAAGTTTGCCTGCGCTGCATTCAGCGCCTGCTGGTCGACACGGGGTTCGGCGCGGGCTTGGACGTCCTGCACATAGGCCTGGAACAGCTCCTCGGCCAGCGACTGGTCCAGTTGCGCCTGCAGGGCCTGGGTGAGCAGGGTCATGTCGTCGCTCTGCTCCGGCGGCAGGATGGCATCGAGACGGACCACAACGGCCGAGTTCGCATCTTGCACCAGGCGGAACTCTCCGAGCTCCATATCGAATACCCCGGTAACCAGCTCCGCCGGCACGGTGTCGATGTAGGCAGTGCGGGTCAGGCCGGTTTCGGTTTTGACCTCGGCGCCTTCCGCAAAGTTATCCTGGGCCTCTGCCTGAGCCAGCAGCTCCTCACCCTGTGCTTTCAGGGCGTTTGCCAGGCGGTCAGCCTGCCAGGCAGCCAGGACCTTATCCTTGGCCTCTGCAAAGGGTTCGGGGCGTTCGGGCAGAACCTCGTCAAGGCGCAGGGCGAACAGGCTGCCATCGTCCAGGAAATTCACTTCCGGAAAGTCATCTGCGGTGACCGCAGCAGCGGCGGTGCGGAACCCTTCATATGCGGCGATGCCCTCGCTGGACTCTTCGGTCCAGTTGATCTGGACCAGTTCCAGCCCGCTCTCGGTCGCCAGCTCCTCCAGGGTCGCGCCGCCGGCAAGCATGTCGTCGATATCTTCGGCCTGCGCCTCTACCAGACGGCGCGCCCGGCCGGAGGCGAGTTCCTCGCGCAGTTCCGGCTCTGCCTGATCAAAGGTGGTGATCTGGGCTTCCAGGCGGCCGTTCACGCGGTAAAGCGCCGGACCGAGATCGGAGGGCAGGGGTCCTGCCACGGTGCCAACCTCAACAGCAAACACGTCTGTGCCTGCCGCGCCGAGATCGCCCATGGTCACGTCGCCCATGTCAACGTCCTGCAGAGTCAGCCCGCGGGCCTCGACAACGCTTTCAAAGGTGGCTCCGCCGGTTTCCAGCTGCGCCTTGGCGCTGGCCGCAGCTTCCTGATCGGCAAAGACCAGGCGCTCGACCAGGCGGCGTTCGGGCACCTGATACTGTTCGCTGCGGTCTTCAAACAGCTGCTGCAGGGCAGTCTCGTCGATCTCAACCTCATCCATCAGCATGGAAGGGCGCAGGGCGGCGTAGGTAATGACCTTGGTTTCCGGCAGCATGAACTGGTCCTGATTGGCCTCGTAGAAGGCTTGCAGGTCCTCATCTGACGGAACCTCGGCGGTCAGGGCGATGTCAGCAGCATTGAGCTGAACGTAAGAGAAGCTGCGGCGGGCACCGATGAAACCGGTCAGGGTTTCGGTCAGCGTTTCCGGCATTTTGGTGCCGGACAGAACTGCACCCTGCACCATGGTGCGGGCGGCTTCGCGGCGCAGATCCTCTTCGAATTCTTTCTCGGTCAGGCCGGCGTTGCGCAGGGCAAAGCGGTAGGCATCGCGGTCGAATTCGCCGCTGACGCTTTGGAAGGCATCAATCGAAGAGAGTTCTTCGATCAGGTTTTCATCGCCGATCGACAGGCCCAGCTGCTTGGCTTCGTGGTCCAGTGCCGCCAGAGAGATCAGCCGCCCGAGAACCATCCGGTCCATCCCAAAGGCAGTCATCTGCGACATCGACACCGCCTGTCCGGTCTGAGCCTGCAGGGCGCGCTGTTCGCGCTGAAGCTCGCGGACATAGTTTCCGATGCTGACTTCCTCATCGCCGACCTGGGCAACGGAGGAGGAGGAACTGGTGAAATTCACCGCGCCAAATCCGGCGAGGCCGACTATCAGCATCCCCATCAGGATCCAGACAAAGGTTTTGGATAGGTGTTTCATGCCTGCGGCCATGATGCCCTCTTTATTGTTCTGCTGCGCAAGGGTTTGCCTGGCAGCGGGAAATGCCGCTGACTGAATACGCGGCTGCCCGCAGAGGGGCAAGACGGTTGCGGATCAAACTGCTGGATGATCAGGGATTAAAGGCCGCCAGACGGTCGAACAGCGTCCGGATGCCTGCCCGGTCCACATTTGCAAAGGCAATGCGGAACTGGCGGTCGCCGTCCGGGTCGCCTGCGGGCATGAACATCGAGCCCGGCAGCATCAGGATCGAGGCTTCAGACACCAGCCGCTTTGCGATCTCCTCGGATGGCGCGTCAAAGGGGTGTTCGACATAGGCAAAATAGGCGCCGCAGCCGAGCAGTTTCCAGCCTTTGGCTGCCAGTACCGGGAACCCTTCCTCAATCGCGGCGCGGCGGTCCAGGATTTCCTGGCGTTCGCCCGCCAGCCAATCCTGCAGGTTTTCAATTCCCCATAGGGCGCCGGCCTGCCCCAGCTGCGAGGGGCAGATTGTGACAGTATCCAGAAACTTCTCCATTTCGAACATCCGGTCCTCAGATGCCACAATGGCGCCGACCCGGTGGCCGGTCAGCCGGTAAGCCTTGGAAAAGGAGTAGAGGTGGATCAGGGTCCTGTCCCACTCCGGCATCTGAAACAGCCCGTGCGGCGCGCCATCACGGCTGTCGAAATCGCGGTAGGTCTCGTCTACGATGAGCGCCAGGCCGCGGTCGCGGGCGAGGCTGAAGAAGGCCTGCACCAGCCCGGCGGGGTATTCGACGCCGCAAGGGTTGTTGGGTGTCACCAGAACGATGGCGCGGGTGCGCTCCGTGATCAGGGATTCTGCAAGCGCGAGATCCGGCAGCATGCCATCGCCGACGTGCAGCGGAACAGCCGTGACACCGGCCATGTCCAGCCACATTTTGTGATTGAAGTACCAGGGGACCGGGATGATCACCTCATCGCCTTCAGCGCAAAGTGCGGCGATGGCGGCGGCAAAGGCCTGGTTGCAGCCGGAAGTGATGGCGACCTGCCCAGCCCGCACGCCGGCTTGGTAATGCGTGGAGATCTGCCTCGCGAGCGCCTGGCGCAGCGGCTCATTTCCCAGCACCGGGCCATAGAGGTGGGCTGAAACGTCGGTCAGCGCAGCGTCGGCCAGCGCCTGGCGCAGCCTCTGGGGCGGGGCTTCGGCCGGGGCAGCTTGGCTCACGTTCAGCAGAGGGCGTTCCGGGGGAAACGCGGCCCCGGCCACCCAGCGGCGCGATTCGACGATAGGCGAGACAAAAGTGGCTTGGGTGCGGGGCAGGGGCATGAGCGGCTCCGGGCTGCGGCTTGTTTTCCGGCGCGTCCGATTGCGCCCGGCATATGTCTGGCACGGTGCCGGTCGCGGCTCAAGCAGGAAGGCCCAAAAGAAAAGGCGCGCTGTAACGCGCGCCTCTGAAACCTTGAAACAGAGTCGGGTCAGTCTTTGCCGCGGTAGGGCTCCACGTACTGCAACGCCATGTCCCAGGGAAAGAAGATCCAGGTGTCCTGGCTTACTTCGGTGATGAAGGTGTCCACCATCGGGCGCCCCTTGGGCTTGGCATAGACAGTGGCAAAATGCGCCTTGGGGTACATCTCGCGGACCAGTTCCAGGGTTTTGCCGCTGTCGACCAGGTCGTCGATGATCAGCACGCCCTCGCCGTCGCCCATCAGATCAGCGTCCGGGGCTTTCAGCACCTCTGCTTCGCCTTGGGCTTGGTGGTGGTAGGACCGCACCGAAATCGTATCGACGGTACGGATGTCCAGTTCGCGGCTGACGATCATGGCCGGCGCCATGCCGCCGCGGGTAATCGCCACTACAGCCCGCCAAGCGCCATTATCGGGGCCTCGCCCGTCCAGGCGCCAGGCCAGCGCGCGCGAGTCGCGATGGATCTGGTCCCAGCTGATGTGAAAGCCTTTTTCGTGCGGCAGACGGTCGGTCATGTTTCTTGCTCCCCGCGAAATCGCGTCAGCTTGCCGGATCCGGGGCTGCAGCCCGGGCCCGGTATCAGATTTTACTTCGAAATATCCGGTGCATCCACCGCCTTCATGCCCACTACATGATAGCCTGCATCCACATGCAGGTTCTCGCCGGTCACGCCGGAGCTGAGATCGGACAGCAGGTAAAGTGCGGAATTGCCGACGTCGCCGATGGTCACATTGCGTCGCAGCGGCGAGTTGTACTCGTTCCACTTCATGATGTAGCGGAAGTCGCCAATGCCGGAGGCGGCCAGGGTCTTAATCGGGCCAGCCGAGATCGCGTTGACGCGGATGCCGTCCTTGCCCAGATCCTCGGCCAGGTATTTGACCGAAGCCTCGAGCGCGGCCTTGGCCACACCCATGACATTGTAATGAGGCATCACCTGTTCGGCACCGTAGTAGGTGAGGGTCAGCAGCGAGCCGCCTTCGGTCATCAGCTTCTCGGCGCGTTTTGCAACCGCAGTGAAGGAAAAGACCGAGATGTCCATGGTCATCTGGAAATTGCTGCGGCTGGTGTCGACATAGCGGCCGCGCAGCTCGTTCTTGTCGGAAAAACCGATGGCGTGAACCACAAAGTCCAGCTTGCCCCACTTGGCTTCCAGCTCGGCGAACAGGCCGTCGATCGAGGCTTCGTCCGAAACATCGCAGGGCAGGACGATATCGCTGCCCAGCTGCTCGGCCAGCGGTCCGACCCGCTTTTTCAGTGCTTCACCCTGATAGGAAAAGGCAAGCTCGGCGCCGGCATCGGCGCAAGCCTTGGCAATCCCCCAAGCAATGGATTTGTCGTTGGCCAGGCCCATGATGAGGCCGCGCTTACCGGCCATCAGTTGACTAGACATGCAGGTTCTCCGCCTGTGATCTCTTGAATTAGACGGTGTTTAGTATGCCGCGCGGGCCGCTTCAAGGGTGCACGCCCTTGCCGCCGGGCAGGAAGCTGCATAGGTTGCAGCGAAACCCCACGATGAGGTGCACAATGTCCGACCGTTCCGGAATTTTTGCAGGCGACGATCCGTTTGCAATCGCCCGCGCCTGGCTGGCGGAGGCGGAGCAGTCAGAACCCAATGATCCCAACGCCATTGCACTGGCCACGGTGGACGAAAGCGGACTGCCCAATTCCCGGATGGTGCTGCTCAAGGAAATCGAAGACGGTGCCTTTGTGTTTTACACGAACTACGAAAGTGCAAAGGCGCAGGAGTTGGATCAAGCAGGCAAGGCCGCCTTTGTGATGCACTGGAAATCTCTGCGCCGCCAGATCCGGGTGCGCGGAACAATCAGCCGCGAGGACGGGCCGCAGGCTGACGAATACTACAGGTCCCGTTCGCTCAAAAGCCGCCTTGGCGCCTGGGCTTCGAAACAATCGCAGCCCCTGGACAGCCGCGGCACGCTGATGGCTGAGGTAGCCAAGGTGACGGCTTTGAAGGGGCCGAACCCGGAGAGGCCGCCATTCTGGGGCGGCTACAGGCTGGCGCCTGTGGAGATCGAATTTTGGGCTGATGGCGCATTCCGGCTGCATGACCGGTTTCGCTGGCGTCGCAAAGAGGGCACCGCAGAATGGGAAATTCTGCGGCTAAACCCGTGATGGAAATAGTTAACGTTTACCTAGGGTCAATAGCAGTTTCATGACAATTTCAAGACTTTTTAGCTTGAAATCCAAGGTCAGAATCGCGCATCAGAGCTTCATCAAAAATAATAAAACGTGGTGGGAAAAGTAAGTGGCAGAAGATCTCAGCAGCTTGCATCAGATTCAGGGGCTGGTGAAGTGGTTCGACCCGGCCAAAGGTTACGGGTTTGTCGTATCTGACGAGGGCGGTCCGGACATTCTTCTCCACGTTAATGTGCTGCGCAATTTCGGCCAAAGCTCTGTCGCGGACGGGGCAAGGATCGAAATTGTAACGCATCAGACCGGCCGCGGTGTTCAGGCGGTTGAGGTTCTTTCTATCATGCCGCCGGAACGCGACGACACTCCGGTGCTGAGCGATTTCGCTGAACTGGACATGGACAGTCTTCAAAGCGAACCGCTGGAGCCGGCGCGGGTCAAATGGTTCGACAAGGGCAAGGGCTTCGGCTTTGCCAATGTCTTTGGCCGCGGCGAGGATGTTTTCCTGCATGTCGAGGTTCTGCGCCAGTCCGGGCTTGCCGATCTGCAGCCGGGCGAAGCGCTGGCGATGCGGGTGATCGACGGCAAGCGCGGCCGCATGGCGGTGGAGGTTCTGGCGTGGGAAGCCGCGCTTCAGCCCGGCGCGTCGGACTGACACCATGAGACGGCGCCTGGTTCAGCTGAGCTTGTGCGCCGCCCTGACTCTTGTTGCTGCCCCGGCGCTGGCAGCGGACTGCGCGCCGGGGCGGGTCGATTTACGCGGCGCCTGGGGACAGGCAGCCTTTGACGTCGAGATCGCCGACAGCGAGGCCGAACGGGCAAAGGGGCTGATGTTCCGGGAAGATCTGCCGCGCGGGACAGGGATGCTGTTTGTTTATGAACAGCCGCAACCGGCCGCTTTCTGGATGAAGAACACGCTGATCCCCCTGGACATCATCTTTCTGGATGAACGGGGACAGGTGACGTCTGTTCACGAAAACGCAGTGCCCGGCGATCTGACACCGATCCCCGGCGGCGACCAGGTGTTTGCGGTCCTTGAAATTAACGGCGGGCTCGCCCGCAGTTATGGCATCTCAGCCGGCAGCCAGATGCGGCACGAAATTTTTTCCGGTAGCGGCGCACTTTGGCCCTGTTAGGGGTTTTCAAATCAATCCGCCGGAGATAGGAAGGCGCACGGTCCGGGGCGTGGCGCAGTCTGGTAGCGCACCTGTTTTGGGTACAGGGGGTCGTGAGTTCGAATCTCGCCGCCCCGACCACTCCACATCATAAACCTCAGCGAATCTTTCGCGGCAGCGCGGCCTGCAGGGAATCGTTTCGCGCACATGGAGAGTCGTTAGGCGATAGCGCAACCTAGGGCGTTAATACTTCCTTAATCCCTTGTTGAGGCTTCCTTAATCAATTGGCGCGAAGGCGCATCAGATTGTTAATTGCGGGTCGGGTGCCGTAAGGGGAAGGCCATTAAGTCACGGTAAGGTCACCGTTAACTCACTTAGGCGGCTGCAGTCTCCTGTACTGGCCGAAGAATCCTGTGGCGGGCGTTCTTCCGGTGCCGGCGTCATCAGCAGCCAAGGAGGCAAGTCACTCGCCTGACAATAGAAATTCGAGGTCACTGCCTAGTGTACTGAATGAGTTGAAACAGTGACCGCCTGTGGATGAATCAAATCGTACTGGCGGACCCTGCAAAGCGTAGAAAGCGTCAACAGCAAAGATCCTTTCTAAGACGTAAATTTAACGTTGACCCCTTGTGTCAGAATACGCCAAATTGTGTTCACCGGTTGCGGTGGCACTAGATCTGGTGGGTTTTGGAGCCGCAGCAACAACGCTGAAAACAGCACACAGTCCTGGGAAGAACGGCCGGCGAGGGCCTCGGGTACGCCAAATGCGGCGTGCACAGGAATGTTCGTGTGTTCTGCAGCCGGGGCAGATTGGTGCGGGGGCACCGCGACACATGAACGATGAGTGCTTGAGAAGGGGCAAAGCATGAAGATCGAACGGAAATTCACCAAACCCGGACAGGATGCCTACGCCGATCTGGCCTTTGTCTCGGCCACTTCGGAAATCCGCAACCCGGACGGGACCATCGTTTTCCGTCTCGACAATATCGAAATTCCCGCGTCCTGGAGCCAGGTTGCCAGCGACGTCATCGCCCAGAAGTATTTCCGCAAGGCCGGCGTGCCGTCCCGCCTGAAGAAGGTCCGCGAAAAGGGCGTGCCGGAGTTCCTGTGGCGCTCTGTGCCCGACGATGGCGCCGTCCTCGGCGGCGAGACCTCCTCCAAGCAGGTGTTTGACCGTCTGGCAGGCGCTTGGGCCTATTGGGGCTGGAAGGGCGGTTATTTCTCCTCCGAGGAGGACGCGCGCGCCTATTACGACGAGATGCGCTATATGCTGGCGACCCAGCGTTCGGCGCCGAACTCGCCCCAGTGGTTCAACACCGGCCTGCACTGGGCCTATGGCATCGACGGTCCGGCGCAGGGCCATCATTATGTCGATTATAAGACCGGCAAGCTGACCAAATCGGACAGCGCCTATGAGCACCCGCAGCCGCACGCCTGCTTTATCCAGTCGGTGTCCGATGACCTGGTCAAGGACGGCGGCATCATGGACTTGTGGGTGCGCGAGGCGCGCCTGTTCAAGTATGGCTCCGGCACCGGCACCAATTTCTCCCATCTGCGCGCCGAGGGCGAGCCGCTGTCCGGCGGCGGCAAATCCTCCGGCCTGATGGGGTTCCTTAAAATCGGCGACCGCGCGGCGGGCGCCATCAAATCAGGCGGCACAACCCGTCGGGCAGCAAAAATGGTGATCGTCGACGCGGATCACCCGGATATCGAACAGTTCATTGAATGGAAGGTTCTGGAAGAGCAGAAGGTCGCGTCGATCGTTGCCGGCTCCAAGATGCACGAGAAGATGCTAAACGGCATTTTCGAAGCGATCCGCAGCTGGGACGGGGCCGAAGCGGATGCCTATGACCCGGCGGTCAACGGCGGGCTGAAGTCGGCGATCCGCGAAGCCAAAAAGGTGGCGATCCCGGAAACCTACATCAAGCGCGTGCTGGACTACGCCAAGCAGGGCCACACCTCGATCGAGTTTCCGACCTATGACACCGATTGGGACTCGGAGGCCTACAGCTCTGTCTCCGGGCAGAACTCCAACAACTCGATCCGGGTGACCAACGCCTTCCTGCACGCAGTCGAAAAGAACGCGGACTGGGAGCTGGTCAACCGCACCGACGGCAACGTTGCCAAAGTGGTCAAGGCCCGAGACTTGTGGGAAAAAGTCGGCCACGCGGCCTGGGCCTGCGCCGATCCGGGCATCCAGTTCCACGACACTGTGAACGAGTGGCACACCTGCCCGGAAGACGGTGAGATCCGCGGCTCAAACCCTTGTTCGGAATACATGTTCCTGGACGACACCGCCTGCAACCTGGCGTCGCTGAACCTGCTGAGCTTCCTGAAGGACGGGCTGTTCCAGGCGGATGATTTCATGCATTCCTGCCGCCTGTGGACGCTGACGCTGGAAATCTCGGTGATGATGGCGCAGTTCCCGTCCAAGGAAATCGCACAGCGTTCCTATGACTTCCGCACCCTGGGCCTGGGCTATGCCAATATCGGCGGTCTCTTGATGAACATGGGCTACGGCTATGACTCGGACGAGGGCAGGGCGCTGTGCGGCGCGCTGACCGCGCTGATGACCGGTGTCGCCTATGCCACTTCGGCCGAGATCGCCTCGGAGCTGGGGGCCTTCCCGGGCTATGCGAAAAACGCAGACCACATGCTGCGAGTGATCCGCAACCACCGAAATGCTGCAAAGGGTAACGCAGACGGCTATGAATCGCTGTCCGTGAAACCGGTGCCGCTGGACATCGCCAGCTGCCCGGATGCGCTGCTGACCGATCTGGCGGCCAGCGCCTGGGATGAGGCGCTGGAGCTCGGCGAAAAGCACGGCTACCGTAACGCGCAGACCACGGTGATTGCGCCCACCGGCACCATCGGGCTGGTAATGGATTGCGACACCACGGGGATCGAGCCGGACTTTGCGCTGGTGAAGTTCAAGAAGCTGGCTGGCGGCGGCTACTTCAAAATCATTAACCGCTCGGTGCCGTCGGCGCTGGAGGGGCTGGGCTACAGCTCTGCCCAGATCGAGGAGATCGTGTCCTATGCGGTGGGCCACGGCTCCATCGGCAATGCGCCGGGCATCAACCACACCTCGCTGGCCGGTCACGGCTTTGGTCCAAATGAGCTGGCCAAGGTGGACGCGGCGCTGGAATCGGCCTTTGACATCCGGTTCGTGTTCAACCAGTGGACCCTGGGCGAGGATTTCTGCACCGGCGTGCTGGGCATTCCGGCGCCCAAGCTGAACGATCCGACCTTTGATCTGCTGCGCCACCTGGGCTTCACCAAGGCGGACATCGACGCAGCCAACGACCACGTCTGCGGCACCATGACCCTGGAGGGCGCGCCGCACCTGAAGGAAGAGCATTATTCGATCTTTGACTGCGCCAACCCGTGCGGCAAAAAAGGCAAGCGTTTCCTGAGTGTTGACAGCCATATCTACATGATGGCGGCAGCCCAGAGCTTTATCTCCGGTGCGATCTCCAAGACCATCAACATGCCGAACTCGGCCACCATCGAGGACTGCCAGAAAGCCTATGAGCTGAGCTGGAGCCTGGGTGTGAAAGCCAACGCGCTGTACCGCGACGGCTCCAAGCTGAGCCAGCCGCTGGCGGCCGCGCTGGTGGAGGATGACGACGACGCGGCGGAGGTGCTGGAGAGCGGCTCGACCCAGGAAAAGGCCGCGGTTCTGGCGGAGAAGATCGTCGAGAAAGTGGTCATCAAGGAGGTGCTGAAATCGCACCGCACCAAGATGCCGCAGCGGCGCAAGGGTTACACCCAAAAGGCGGTTGTCGGCGGCCACAAGGTGTACCTGCGCACCGGCGAATATGAGGACGGCAACCTCGGTGAGATCTTCATCGACATGCATAAGGAAGGCGCAGGCTTCCGGGCGATGATGAACAATTTCGCCATCGCGGTGTCGGTCGGCCTGCAGTACGGCGTGCCGCTGGAGGAATTTGTCGACGCCTTCACCTTCACCAAGTTCGAACCCGCAGGCATGGTTCAGGGCAACGACTCGATCAAGAATGCGACCTCAATCCTCGACTACGTGTTCCGCGAACTTGCAGTCAGCTATCTGGACCGCACTGACCTGGCGCATGTGAAACCCGAGGGCGCAACTTTCGACGACCTGGGCCGCGGCGAGGAAGAAGGCGTGTCGAACGTCTCCGAGCTGAGCGAAAGCGCGGCAACACGGTCGCTGGAAGTGCTGAAGCAAATCTCCTCGACCGGCTATCTGCGCAAGCGTCTGCCGCAGGAGCTGGTTGTGCTGCAAGGCGGCCAGACAGATGCGGGGATCCTGGGAACCGGCACCGATCCGGTTGCAGCGTTGCAGTCGCTGGTACCGGAAACCACTGAGGCACCGGCGCAAAACACTGGCGGAATGGACGCCCGCACCAAGGCAAAAATGCAAGGATACGAGGGCGAAGCCTGCGGCGAATGCGGCAACTACACGCTGGTGCGCAACGGCACCTGCATGAAATGCAACACCTGCGGGGGCACCTCCGGCTGCAGCTGAGGACCTCTGCCTGCGGCGCCGGCATACCCCCGACGGCGCCGCAAACAAGTAAACTGGAGCAGGACGAACCTGCTTTGCACGAGATCCGGAATGGGTGCGCCTGTTCTGAACACCGGGATGGCCCAGGTAAGAAAATACTTTCGGGCAGTCAATGAAGGAGCCTGACCGGTGATAACTGGCTTCCTCTGTCGCAGAGGAAGCCATTTTCTTTGGTTATTTTGGGCTGCTTGGGTGGGTAATCGGGCAGTCTTATAATCAGAATTATGTTATATAATAGCTGCTTCAGACGGCATTGCACCCACACGGCCATCCGAATATTTTAGATTAGCAATCAGGACCTTAAAGGCCGAAGTAAACCTTCTTGCGCGACGCTGGCGACCAGTTGCCCGTCCTCCGTATAGATAGCACCACGGTTAAAACCTCGGCCACTGCCGGTGAATGGCGCATCCATTGTGTACAGATGCCAGTTCTCGAAATGCACCGGCGCGTGGAACCACATGGCATGATCCAGGCTGGCAGTCATGGCGGCGGGTTTGTGGAACGTCAGCCCATGCGGCCTCATCGATGAACCTAGCAAACCGAAATCCGATGCATAGGCCATAAGGATATGCTGCAGTTCCGGCCCGGCGCCCTTGGCTGCTTCCATTCTGATCCACATATGATTGACGTCACTGGTTTCCTCGGGCGCCAGAGGATCGCGCGGCTCAACCTCGCGGATCTCAAACGGCCGCGGTCGTGTGAACTCGCCTCGCTTGGCCGGATCCACCCGGAAGGCATTGCGCAGCAGGATTTCATGGCGCGGCTCCAGGCCTTCAGGCCCTGCAACCGGCGGCATCGGATGCTGATGCTGCCAGCCGTCTTCCTGGGCATGGAACGATGCTGCCAGGTTCAGGATCTGCTTGCCGTTCTGCATGGCGACAACCCGGCGCGTTGTGAAGCTGCCGCCGTCGCGGGCTGGATCAACCTCGTAAATGACGGGCCTGGACGGATCGCCCGGACGGATGAAATATGCATGAAGAGAATGGCATAAGCGCCCGGAAACAGAAGCATAAGCCGCGGCCAATGCCTGTGCGATAACCTGACCGCCGTAAATGCGCGTCGGCGTTTCACCGCCGGAGCCTGAGCCGCGGTAAAGGTTGGTGTCCAATAGCTCCAGATCCAGCAGATCGAGCAGCACCTTTGCGGTATCTGTCATTTGCAGCGCTTTCTATAGTCGGGTCATCTCAGGCTGCTCATCATAGCCGGAAACGCGGCGCTTGGAAGTCATGCCGTGATTGCGCTTTGCACCAACGCTTTGAGTTCCGGCCGCGACGGGTAAGAGCTGGACGGCGCCAGTTGGGTCAGAAACACCACCGACAGATCCAGCTGCCGGTCGATCCAGAAAAACGTCGAGGCTATGCCGCCCCAGCTGAAATCACCAACCGAACCGGGGCAGCGGGCCCGGGCCGGATTTAGCACTACGGCACCGCCAAGGCCAAAGCCCATGCCTTCCATCGGCTGCTCCGCAAAGCTTTGCGGTCCCATTGATGCGATCTCACCCGGCAAATGGTTTTGCATCATGAAATCAGCGGCTTGCGGGCTGACAATAAAGCCGTCGCCGCATCTTCCCCGGAGCCGGAGCATTTCTGCAAATCTCATGTAGTCGTCAAGCGTTCCGACCAGACCGCCGCCGCCGGAGTGCATCGTTGCCGTCTGAAACGGCGACTTTTCCCAGCTGTCCGTCAGCCGCAAGCTTTCGGTTCCAGTCTCCGCTGAGTTCAGCGTCATGGCGTCACCGGCCAGCGGTGTGTAGAGAGAGGCGAACCGGTTCCCTGCCCCGGCTGGCACCTGGAAGCCGGTCTCGCACATGCCGAGCGGTTCAAATATCTCCTCTGAAAAGAACTGGCCCAGGGTTTTTCCGGAGACCACTTCGACAATACGCCCCAGCACATCGGTTGCCACCGAGTATTCCCACCGGGTCCCTGGCTGAAACGCCAACGGCAGTTCCGCTAGGCGAGACACCATCGAGGCCAGGCTGCCTTGGTCCGGCTTGAACATAAGATCCGCGCGCTCCATTGCCTCTGGAAGAAGCCCGGGATTGAAGGAATAGCTGAGCCCGCTGGTATGGGTCAGCAGCTGATGCAGCGTAGGCACCGGGCAGCGTTCCGTCTGGCTGATGCTGCCAGCACCTAGTGTCAACGCCTGCATGTCACTGAATTCGGGCAGAAAATCACTAATGGGCGCATCCAGATGGAACAATCCCCGTTCCAGCAGGATCATCAGCGCCACCGACGTCACCGGTTTGGTCATCGAATAGAGCCGCACCAGGGTGTCGCGGGTGAACGGCAGCTCGTCCTCAACGTTCCGCAGGCCGGTTGAATGACTGAAAACCTCGTGGCCGCCGCTCTTGATCAGAAGAGCGCTTCCAGGATATTTCCGTTCATCCACATAGCGTTGCTGCCAGGACTTGATCCGTTCGAACCGGTCAGTTTGCATCACCGCTCTCCAGTATTGAGCCATTGTCCGACCGGTTGGAAACACAAGGCGTGCAGCCTTGACCGCCCGGCCGGGTGAAAGTCGCGCAAGGCGTCATGTGTTGGCAAGAGGTGAAATGCTTTTTCACATTGCCAGCAAACCGCGCAATCAGGAGCGTGATGCGCACAATTAATTCCCGCAGCGTTTTTTCATATTCGCATCCTTTTGTGTATTCGCATTTCGCGGAAAATTGTCTTAGTAGTTCAAGGAGAAGGACAGCAAGGAATTTCATCTGATGAAGAGTATTCTGGTATTGAACGGCCCGAATTTGAACCTGCTCGGCACCCGGCAGCCGGACGTTTACGGGTCCGTCACTTTGCCAATGGTCGAACAGGGTTGTCAGGCACACGGCAAGACGCTTGGGTTTGATGTAGCCTGCCTGCAGTCCAACCATGAGGGCGCGCTGATCGACGCCATTCATGCCGCCAAAGGCGTGCACCAAGGGATTGTTTTGAATGCCGGGGCCTATACGCACACGTCCATTGCGTTGATGGACGCGCTGATTTCCGTGGAAATTCCGGCAGTTGAAGTCCACCTTTCAAACATTCACGCACGTGAGCCATTCCGGCACACGTCCTATATCGCCAAGGCAGCGTTGGGTCAGATCTGCGGCTTCGGTGCCAAAGGTTATCTCTTGGCGCTCGATGCCTTGGCCGAACATCTGAACGCGGCTGGGCCGGCATGACGTTCAAGGACTACCTGAACTTCGTTTGCGGGGCTCAGAGCCTGGAGGTGCTGTGGCACCAGCATGTGAGGCAGATGGCCTCGTTCGGTTTTGACCGGCTGATTTACGGACACACGCGGTTCAAGACGGAGACCTCTCTGGGAGATCCCGAGGACTTTGTCATCTTGTCCAATCACCAAAACGAGTATCTGAACGGCTTTCTGCACAAGGGGCTGTATTTGTCGGCACCTATGCTTCGCTGGGCGCTGGACAATGAGGGCGCCGGCAGCTGGCGCATTGTCCAGGACATGGCAGCAACCGGGACGTTGACGCCGGAGGCCAGAAAGGTGCACGAGTTTAACCAGAGGCTCGACATGACAGCCGGGTACACGATCAGCTTCCATTCGGCCTCGAACCGCTACAAGGGCGCAATCTCACTTGCGGCTAAGCCCGGCATGACCCAGGATGAGGTTGACGCGGTATGGGCGGACTGCGGTGAGGACATTGTCCTGATGAACAACGTCGCGCATCTGAAGATCCTTACCCTGCCCTATGCCGCACCAAACCGCAGCCTGACCAAACGGCAACGGGAAGTCTTGCAATGGGTGGGCGACGGTAAGACCACACAAGATATTGCGCTTTTAATGGGATTAACACCCGCTACGATTGAAAAACATCTACGTCTTGCGCGCGCATCTTTGTCGGTTGAGACGACTGCACAGGCCGTTTTGAAGGCCGCCTTGCACAATCAGATGTACGTTGTCGACGCATAATTGCACGTCTGGGCTGTTTGTGGCGGCTGAAGCAGCTTTATGAAATTATTCGCCTTTTTCTGGATAGCTCTGACCCTGTAGCACGGGCCGGAGAAATACCTGATGCGCTAAAGCGCTAGACGCCAATTAGCATCAAAAAGTAAGGAATTCTGTACTACCGTTAAAGGGTAATTCACTGCATGTTGCACATGTTCCGTGAGTGGTGGCTTTGGCCAAGGAACTTTGGGTATCGACCCTTGCGATTACAAGGCTCTCCTACCTGGTCGGGTATAGGCGCGTATTGGTCCGCGTCTATCCCGGATATCAGAGGGGCTCCATCCATCCCCATCAGTGGGGCCCCTCACCTGCAGCACAGCTTGTTTTCGACGTAACCTGGCAATCCGGCCGCAATCCGGCGCCAGTCCTGGATCTTCCGCAGCCTGAGCTATACGCGATAAAAAGAAACCGGCGGATGGAAGCCACCCGCCGGTCAAAACAATAAAAGGTGTCAGCAGTGCTGATCAGCCCTGAGCGGCTTTGGCCACTTCTGCTGCGAAGTCTTCTTTTTCGACTTCGATGCCTTCCCCGACTTCCACACGGACGAAGCCGGTGATGGTGGCGCCAGCTTCCTTGGCCGCGGCTTCCACGGTCAGGTCCGGGTTCACCACGAACTGCTGGTTCAGCAGGGTCGATTCAGCCACGAATTTCTTCATGCGGCCTTCGATCATCTTCTCGATCACCTGCTCCGGCTTGCCGGACTCGCGGGCGATGTCCATCTGGACCTGCTTTTCCTTCTCGACAACGGACGCATCCAGGTCGGCTTCGGACAGAGCGGCCGGATTCACGGCGGCAATGTGCATTGCAACCTGCTTGCCGATCGCTTCGTCGCCGCCGTTCATGGCAACCAGAACGCCGATCTTGCCCATGCCGGCGGTGGCCGCGTTGTGCACGTAGGACACAACGGTTTCGCCTTCCAGCTTCTCCATGCGGCGCAGCGACATGTTCTCGCCGATGGTGGCGATCTTGTCGGTCAGGGTTGCTTCGACGGACTTGCCGCCCAGGTCGGCTGCTTTCAGCGCTTCGACGTCGTCTGCGGACAGAGCGGCCTTGGCGATGCCTGCGACCATTTCCTGGAATTCGCCGTTCTTGGCAACGAAGTCGGTTTCGGAGTTCACTTCAACCGCAACGCCTTTGCCGCCTTCGACGACCACGGCCACCAGGCCTTCAGCAGCGGTACGGCCGGATTTCTTGGCGGCTTTCGCCAGGCCTTTGGTGCGCAGCCAGTCAACGGCGGCTTCCATGTTGCCGTCGTTTTCGACCAGTGCTTTCTTCGCATCCATCATGCCTGCGCCGGTGGATTCGCGCAGTTCTTTCACCATTGCTGCAGTGATTGCCATCTTAGGCTCTCCTCAATTCAAAAACGGATTTGGGGCAGGTGATACCCTGCCCCGCATGTCAGTTCCGTGACAGGACGGATCAGGCTTCGGCGGCTGCTTCTTCAGCAACGGCTTCTTCTGCCGGTGCTTCTTCCAGCGCGCCCAGGTCAACGCCTGCTGCGCCCAGCTGAGCCGACATGCCGTCCAGAGCCGCACGGGCCACCAGATCGCAGTACAGCGAGATGGCGCGCGATGCGTCGTCGTTGCCCGGGATGATGAAGTCCACGCCGTCGGGGGAGCAGTTGGTGTCGACAACAGCCACAACCGGGATCCCCAGTTTCTTGGCTTCGGCGATTGCCAGTGCTTCTTTTTTCACGTCGATGACGAACAGCAGGTCCGGCACGCCGCCCATTTCGCGGATGCCGCCCAGGGAGGCCTGCAGCTTCTCCTGGTCGCGTTCCATGCCCAGACGCTCTTTCTTGGTCAGGCCTTCGGCGCCGGAGGACATCTTCTCGTCGATTTCCTTCAGGCGGTTGATCGACTGGGAAACGGTTTTCCAGTTGGTCAGGGTGCCGCCCAGCCAGCGGTGGTTCATGTAGTACTGAGCGGATTTCTCAGCGGCTTCGGCGATCGGGCCGGCTGCCTGGCGCTTGGTGCCGACGAACAGGACGCGGCCGCCTTTGGCGACGGTGTCACGGACAACCTGCAGCGCCTGGTCCAGCATCGGAACAGTCTGGGTGAGGTCCATGATGTGGATGCCGTTGCGCGAGCCGTAGATGAACGGCGACATGCGCGGGTTCCAGCGCTGAGTCTGGTGGCCGAAGTGAACGCCAGCTTCCAGCAGCTGACGCATGGTGAACTCGGGAAGAGCCATGCTATTCTTTCCTTTCCGGTTTCTATCCTCGGCGGGGGTTCAGAGCAGATGCTCCAACCGGGGGTCCGTCAGGGATGTCTCCCCTGATCAGGCCAAACCCCGCCTGCGGGTTCGTATGCGCGCCTATAGAGCAGTTATTGTCAGCTGACAAGAGTTGTACCGCAAAAAATCGGCACCATGCCCCCCTGATTTCAGGCATTCAAGGCGTCTTGATGGCCGCTGCGCACCAATTCCTCAGCCTGGGCAGCCAGCGCCTTGCGGTCGGGGAAGTCCGCCACTTTCAGCGGCGGATGATAGATCAGCTCTACTGCTCCCTGGCGCGGGGCGGCCAGAACTTTGAGAAGGTGAGGGCCGAAGTCCATATCCCCCCACCAGCCATAAAACCGGGCGGGCGCTCCTTTGGGCGCATGATACACCACGGAAACCGGCTGAACGTGCAGGCCTTCGCGCAGGTGGTCTGTGAAGAATGCAGCAAAGAGTGTTGTTTTGAAACGCAGAACACGCAACCCGTCGGTTGACGTGCCTTCCGGGAAAAACAGCAGCTTGTGCCCGGCGCGCAGGCGCAGCTCAAACTGGTCTGCCTGCTCCCTGGCTTTCTTGGGATTGCGCTCGATGAACACGGTGCCGGTCGCGCGCGCCAGCCAGCCGATGCCAGGCCATTTGGCGACTTCGGCCTTGGACACGAAATAGATCCGCTTGCGTGCGTTCAAGGCAAAAATGTCCAGCCAGGAGGAATGGTTGGCGACGACCGGGCCGCGCTCGCGCATCAGGGTGCCGCGGGTTTTGTAGCGGATCCCCATGAGGCGGAACGCATTGCGGCAGACAAACTGGGTGATGAACGGCGTGACCGGCCGCTGGAGACCGAATAGCGGCCGTTCTGCCAGCCGCACGGCCAGCAGCAGCAGGAGGCCGCCAAACACCAGCAGCGCCAGCGGCACACCGCGCAGCAGCACCAGGCACCAGCCCAAGGCGGTGATGCGGACCGGATCCGGAGCCTCCTCGCTTTGCCAGCTGACGCTCATTCCCTTCCCCGCCCCCCAGCATAAATCTTGCGCTGCCGTTCGTTCATCCGCGCGGTGTCCAGGATCAGGCAGACATCGGTAGTGTTGAACGCATGGTCGATAAATGCGCCCTCGCCGACAAAGCCGCCCAGCCTCAGGTAGGCCTTGATCAGCGCGGGCGTGTCCAGCATCGCGCGTTTGCGGTCCAGGTCAGCTTTGGGAACCAAGTTCATAGGCTGAAAGGATTTCGCCCGCACGCGCAACTCGGGTGGCGCCAGGTGGTTGTGGTGCAGCATCGCCAGCGGATTGGCCAGCTGCTGCGGATCGGTTCCGTGAAAGCTCGCCACACCGAACAGCACCTCGATCCCGTGCGCCTCGACATACTCCGCCAACCCGGACCAGAGGTGGAACATCGCCATCCCGCCGCGGTAATCAGGATGCAGGCAGGACCTCCCAAGTTCCAGCAGCCTGCGGCCGGAGGCTTTCAAAACACTCAGATCGTATTCATCCTCGGAATAGAACTGCCCGGCCTTGGCCGCCTGATCGTCCCGCAGCAAACGGTAGACGCCGACAACCATGTCCGTGGAGGTATCGGTCACCAGCATGTGGTCAAAGAAGGGGTCGAACCGGTCCTGCTCTAGTCCCGCCTCGTGATCCACCAACGCACCACCGCCGCCCAGTTCGCGGACGAACACTTCATACCGCAAAGCCTGCGCGGCGCGCAGCTCTTCCTCCGTGCCGGCGATTTTCACGGAAAACTCCGGGGCGCGGTCTTGCATACGGCTTCCTTGCATGTTTCGGCTTGAGCGCAGCCTGCCCTTGGGGCAAAGAGTGCGCGGCATTTAAGGCTAATTCGAGGGGGTTCGTTAACCCTTCATAAACCGTTATGGCTCAAAGACGGGGATAAGGGAGATGCGCGCTCCGTCAATCACGAGCTTTCCTTGGTCGGGAAAATTCACGGTGATCTTGCCGCCCGCGTTCGACTGAACCTGACCGACGCCCCATTCGGGGTGATCCGGGTGCCGGACGAACATTCCGGGAGCTAAAATTGCGTTGAGGTCATTCATTTGCGGGTGGCCCAGTTCGGAGGAAGTAGAAGTTATGGGTGTAGATAACGCCAATCTGGCGGCATTGGTAGGGTCCCGGATCTGCCATGATCTGATCAGCCCGGTCGGCGCCATCAACAACGGTCTGGAGCTGCTTGGCATGGCAGGCAGCATGTCGGGCCCGGAATTGGAGCTGATCTCCGACAGCGTCGCCAACGCAAATGCCCGCATCCGGTTTTTCCGGATTGCCTTTGGCGCGGCGGGGGATCAGCAAATGGCGCGGGCCGAGATCGTTTCGGTTCTGGAGGACATCAGCAAGGGCGGCCGCATCAAGTATCAATGGTCGCCGCTGGAAGGCTGCACCCGCAGCGAGGCGCGTCTGGCGCTGCTGTCCGCGCTGTGCCTGGAATCGGCGCTGCCCTATGGCGGCACGGTCAAGATCTTCTGTGCTGACGGCAAATGGACGGTTATGGGCGAAGGCCGCAAGGTCACCGTCGATGATGAGCTGTGGGCGCGGGTCAGCGGCGGCAATTCTAACGCTGAAATCACCCCTGCACTGGTCCAGTTCGCATTGCTGCCCGAAGCCGCCAAAGAGGCCGGCCGCACCGTGCGGCTGGAGCTGAACCTGGAAAAGATCACGTTACAGTTCTGAACTGCGCGGATACTCACAAAGAAACGCCGGGCAATTTGCCCGGCGTTTTGCATTTCTGAGGGTCAGGCGCGAGTGGTGCCGTTGCCGCGCACCAGGTACTTGAAGCTGGTGAGCTGGGTGGCACCCACGGGCCCGCGGGCATGCATCTTGCCGGTGGCAATGCCGATCTCAGCCCCCATCCCGAATTCGCCGCCATCGGCGAATTGAGTCGAGGCATTGTGCATCAGGATGGCGCTGTCGAGTTCGGCAAAGAATTTCTGAACCGCGGCCTCGTCCTCGGTGAGGATGCAATCGGTATGCTGCGAGTGATAGGTGCGAATGTGCTGGATCGCTTCGTCAATGTCCGCGACCTGTTTCGCCGCGATGATCGAATCCAGGTATTCCTTGCCCCAATCCTCTTCGCTGGCCGCAGCCATGCCGCCCGGGCCCGGCAGGCCTGCCTCGGCGCGGATCTCCACGCCAGCGCCGGACAGCGCCTCCAGCACGGCCCTGCCGAGAGTGTCCGCAATATCCTGATGGATCAGCAGGCACTCGGCTGCGCCGCAGATGCCGGTGCGCCGGGTCTTGGCGTTCAGCACCACGTCCAGCGCTTTTTGCGGATCGGCCGCTTTGTCGAGGTAGATATGCACGATGCCTTCAAGATGGGCAAAGACCGGCACCCGCGCCTCGCGCTGGACCAGCCCGACCAGACCTTTGCCGCCGCGGGGAACAATAACGTCGACATACTGCGTCATGGTCAGCAGCTCCTGCACCGCCGCACGGTCGCGGGTCGGTACCAGCTGGACTGCGTCTTCGGGCAAACCTGCGGACGTCAGGCCTTCGGCCAGGCATGCATGAATGGCTTGCGAGGAATGGAAGCTTTCCGAACCGCCGCGCAGGATCACCGCATTGCCCGATTTCAAGCAAAGAGCACCGGCATCGGCGGTGACGTTGGGGCGGCTTTCGTAGATCACGCCGATCACGCCCAACGGGGTGCGGACGCGCTGGATTTTCAGACCAGTGGGTTGTTCCCACTCTTCCATCACTTCGCCGACCGGATCGCGCTGGTCCGCCACCGCGCGCAAGCCGGAGACGATGCCCTGAACGCGGGCTTCGTCCAGCATCAGCCGATCCATCATCGCGTCCGACAGACCCTTGCCGCGGCCGAACTCAAGATCCTTGGCATTAGCGGCGATGATCTCCACCCGCCGGCGCCAGACCGCGTCTGCGGCGGCGATCAATGCCGAGGTTTTGCGCTCAGCGCTGGCTGTGGCCAGGATCTGCGCTGCTTGCTTTGCACGCTTGCCAAGCTCCGCCATCACGGCGGGAATATTCTCATTGTCTTTCATTTGTCTCGCGCCCTTGCCGGTCCCTGTCTGGCATTTAATTGCTTGCCGGCTGGAATAAACTATCAGGTGGTCTGATCAAAGCGCCATATCATCGCGGTGGATCAGGGCTGCGCGGGCGGGATAACCCAGCGTGGCCTCGATATCATGCGAGCGGCGCCCCTGGATGGCGCGGGCTTCATCGGCGGTATAGCGCGACAGACCCTGCCCCAGCTTGCGCCCGTCTGGGCCAAGGATGGCCAGCGGATCGCCGCGGCCAAAGTCACCCTCCACATGACGGACGCCTGCAGGCAGCAGGCTTTTGCCGGACATCAGCGCACGTGCGGCGCCTTCGTCGATCGTCAGGACGCCGCGTGTTTTCATCGCCGCGATCCAATGCTTGCGCGCGGCTTGCGGATCACCCTGCCCTGCAAACCAGGTGCAGGGCGCACCTTCCTCAAGCGTTTTCAAAGGGTTCAATGGAGAACCTTCAGTGATCGCCATGGCACAGCCTGCGGCGGTTGCCATCTTGGCGGCCAGCAGTTTGGTGATCATGCCGCCTTTGGACAGGCCGGAGACGCCATCGCCGGCCATCGCCTCAATCTCGGGCGTGATCGCCTCAATCCGGTCGAAGCGCTTAGCGTCCGGGTCGAGCGCGGGATTGGCGCTGTAGAAGCCATCGACATCGGACAACAGGATCAGGCAGTCGGCGCCGACCGTCACCGCGACTTGCGCCGCCAGACGGTCGTTGTCGCCATAGCGGATTTCATCGGTGGCGATAGTGTCATTCTCGTTGACGATCGGCACGGCGCCCATCGCCAGAAGCGTCTCGAGAGTCGCGCGGGAGTTCAGGTAGCGGCGACGGTTTTCGCTGTCCTCCAGCGTCACCAGCACCTGCGCAGTGGTGATCCGGTGCGGCGCCAGCGCCTCTTCATAGGCGCGGGCCAGGCGGATCTGGCCGACAGCGGCAGCTGCTTGGGATTTTTCCAGCGGCAGATCTGCGCGGGGCAGCCCCAGCACGCCGCGGCCCAGGGCGATGGAGCCCGATGAGACCAGCACCACATCGGTTCCGCGTGACTTCAGCCAGGCGACGTCATTAGCCAGCGAGTGCAGCCAGCCGGCCCGCAGCTCGCCGGTGTCCCGATCGACCAGCAGCGCCGAGCCGATCTTGACGACGATCCGTTTTGTCGAAGTCAGGGCTGCCAAGGCTTTTCCTCCTCGGCGGGTTTCATCCGGACGCGGTCATCGTCGATTTCAGCACGCACAGCGCGCAGCACCTCGTTCAGCCCTTCGCGGCTGACGCCAGACATCATCATCACCGGCCCGCCAACCGCAGTTTCCAACGCGGCACGCTTCTCGTCGCGCTCCTCCGGATCCAAGGCATCGACCTTGTTCAGCGCGGTGATGCGGGGTTTGGTGGCAAGCTCGCCGCCATAGGCTTCAAGCTCGCTGATTATGGTCTCATAATCCTCGACCACGGTCTCCGAAGTGCCGTCCACCAGATGCAGCAGCACGGCGCAGCGTTCGACGTGGCCCAGGAAGCGGTCGCCGATGCCGCGGCCCTCATGCGCGCCTTCGATCAGGCCGGGAATGTCGGCCACAACAAATTCGGTGTTGTCGATCCCCACCACACCCAGGTTCGGGTGCAGGGTGGTAAAGGGGTAGTCGGCGATCTTGGGGCGCGCGTTGGAGGTTGCCGCCAGGAATGTGGACTTGCCCGCGTTCGGCAAACCCAGAAGACCAGCGTCGGCAATCAGCTTGAGCCGCAACCAGATGGTGCGGTCGACGCCCTCCTGTCCAGGATTGGCGCGCCGCGGTGCCTGGTTGGTGGCGGATTTGAAATGCAGGTTGCCAAAGCCGCCGTTGCCGCCCTTGGCCAGCAGCACCCGCTGGCCGGGTTCGGTCAGGTCGGCCAGTACGGTTTCCTGATCCTCGTCCAGGATTTCGGTCCCGACCGGAACCCGGAGAACGATATCGTCACCGTCCTTGCCGGTGCGCTGGCGGCCCATGCCGGACTGGCCGTTTTTGGCAAAGAAATGCTGCTGATAGCGGAAGTCGATCAAGGTATTCAGCCCCTCGGTCACCTCGGCCCAGACCGAGCCGCCCTTGCCGCCGTCGCCGCCGTCGGGGCCGCCGAATTCGATGTACTTTTCACGCCGGAAGCTGACGCAGCCGTTCCCGCCGGCGCCCGAACGGATATAGACCTTTGCCAGATCGAGGAATTTCATGACAGCTCCTTAATGCGGCAGGATCTAGCGGCCTGCCCGCGCAGTACAAGTGTCCCGCCAAGGCGCGGGGCTTTGGCGGGAACGTTTCGTTTGCCTTACCGCAAAGCGCGCGCCGCGCCAATCACAGTTTTCGGCTATAGGTCCAGGTTGGAACGGTGGTGCCGCGCGCGACAGCAAAGCTCTCGGCGTCGCCCAGATAGTCAAAACCGCAATGGATCAGCACCCGCGCAGAGGCCGGGTTGTCCTGGAACACGCAGGCAAACATCGCCGCGTTATTTTGCGGGTTTGCATCCACCAGTGCCTTGAGCGCCGCAGAGGCAAGCCCGGTATTCCAAAACGGCGGTGCGGTCCAGTAAGACACCTCTGACTGGTTGCGGTCCATCCGTTTCAGGCCGATCACACCCTTCAACTCGGCATCGCCATCGGCAGTGCCGTCAATCACCCAGACATCCTCGTCGCGTTCATCCGCCATGGCGCGCGCCACGAACGCCTCTGCCGCGCCGGGCGGCAGCGGGTGCGGAATGGAGCGGGTCATGCGGGCAACACGCTCGTCGCTGACATAGTGCTCAATCAGCCCGGCATCAGATTTCCGCAACGGCCGCAGAATGAAACGTTCAGTTTCAATGACCTGCTGGCACACGATTTGATCCAAATTCATGGATGTGCTCCTCCTCTGCCGTGTTTTTCCGGGCGGACAAAGCCCTGATTATTGTGACGGCCAAATTCAGATGTGCACGCCCTGCCCTGACGGCAAGGCACGCGCTGTTCAAATTGCGCAAAACTTCCCGTAGGCCGGGCGTGAACACCCGGGAGCCGCGGCGCTGCGCTTGGGGGCTTGGCCTGTACTGGGAAAATCATCATTCACTCGCATACTCAAAACAGAAAGGGGGACCGGCCTTGTAGCCGATCCCCCTAAAGATTTCTTTACCCTTCGGGTCGGCTTACTCAGCGGCCTCCGCCACTGGGAGAACCGATACAAAGGTGCGGCCTTTCAGGCCTTTGCGGAAGCTTACAGCACCGTCAGCAGTGGCGAACAGAGTGTGATCCTTGCCAATGCCCACGCCTTCGCCCGGCCAAAACTTGGTGCCGCGCTGACGCACGATGATGTTGCCTGCGATGGCCGCCTGGCCACCGTAGAGTTTCACGCCAAGGCGGCGACCGGCAGAGTCGCGGCCGTTACGGGAGGAACCGCCAGCTTTTTTATGTGCCATTCTCTCTCTCCTTAGCCTTTGGCCAGCTCTTTGGCCTGCTCAACCCACTCGGGCTTCACTTTGATTGCTTCGATACCAGCAATGTCGTCTTCGGACAAGGCTGCGATCTGGGCAAAGCTGGTGAGGCCTGCTTCTGCCAGTTTCTTGGCAGCTGCGGGGCCGACGCCGGTCAGCTGGGTCAGGTCGTCCGATGCAGCAGCGTCAGCAGCAGGAGCGGCTTTGGCAGCAGCTTTCGGAGCGGATTTGGTTGCACCCGATGCCAGGATCTCAGTGATCCGGACCAGGGTCAGTTTCTGACGGTGGCCTTTGGTGCGCTTGGAGGAGTGCTTCCGGCGGCGCTTCACAAAGTTGATCAGCTTTTCGCCTTTGATCTGGTCGATCACTTCTGCCTTCACGGCAGCGCCTTCCACCAGCGGAGCGCCCACAACGGGTGCGTCGCCGCCAAGCATCAGAACTTCGTCGAACTGGATGGTGTCGCCAGCATCTGCAGCAAGTTTTTCAACGCGGAGCACGTCGCCCGCCTGAACCTTGTACTGCTTGCCGCCAGTCTTGAGGACCGCAAACATGTGCGTCTTTCCTTTTCTTACCGCGTCCTACGGCCCCCTCACGGGCGTTCCGGCTGATGCCGCCTCGAACAGCGCGCCCCTGTGCAGGGCGGATTACAAGTGAATCCCGGCGCGCGGATTCCGGGCCGGGATGCGGGCTTATGGTTCGGAATGCCGGGGCTGTCAACCGTTTTCCACAGGTTGTATCAGCGGCTTGCCGGGTCAGATATCCTGCCCCGGTGTCAGCTCAGCCATGCGGTGCGCCAGTTCCTCAAAGCGGTTGGCGGTGATTTCATACTGCACCGCATTCAACAGCTCGTAAACCCGCTGCATCGGCGCCTCCTCCAGCGCCTCGACGTAAGCCTCGACCTCCGCGTCGGTGAATTCCTGATAGGTATAGGCAGAGGCCGCTAGGCTGGAGGCCTGCAGGCTGAGGCGCAAGTCGCTCTCCTGCTCCTTCATCAGCGCCCGCAAGCCATCGGCGTCCAGCTCCAGTTCAATCACGCCGGCCGCAGCGGCCGCCATCAGAAAGCGGAACTGGATCTGCTGAAGCGCCCGCACGCCGGTGCCGGCCGAATCAATGGCCGATCCCATCCGCTGGTACATGGCGACGCGCTCGCTGCCCTCCTTGACCAGACCGGAGATGATCCGGTTGCCGGCCAGCTGCTTTACCTCGTCATCCTCCACCATATGTGAGGCGTTCTCCGCCCGCACCAGCCGCTTGCCTAGATCGCTGGCGTAAAAGGCCGCAGCGTGATCCAGCGCCTCGTCATCCAGTGTGTTTTCCAAGATTTCCACGGCCTGTCCGCGCATTTCCCGGGTGTCAAACACGTCCTCGGACAATTTGGTCCACTGGCTGCCGAAGGCTCCTGTGTCGACACCCAGCATTTCCGGCGCGCTGGAGGCGGACAGTGCGATGCTGTCGAGCGCCACATCAAATCCGGTCACTTCCAGAAACGCCTCAACCCGCTCCCGGTCGGCTGCCAGCGCCGGCAGCGGAACGGCGGCAATGGCGAAACACAGCACGGCAAGAAAACGCATAAGCACGGCGGGGGTCGGAGCGATCATCTGCATAGGGCAAATCTAGGCAAAAACCGTTGGCTGGCAACGGATTTCCGGCTTTTTTTGTCAAAGGCGCATTTCGCCCCTTGCGCCGGTCCGGAATCAACATTAAACCGCGCCTCACCCCCCGCGGAGAGGTGCCGGAGTGGTCGAACGGGGCGGTCTCGAAAACCGTTGTGGGTGCAAGCCCACCCAGGGTTCGAATCCCTGTCTCTCCGCCACTTTCCCTTACAGACCGCTTCCCACAAATGCCGCACGGCCTACGTCAGACTGACGAGCCGCCTATTGGGATAGCCGTTTGGGATCCTTTCCAGTTACTTGAACGGTACGAAGTCATTCCCGGAAAGAAACCCGCGCAAACTCCTGATTTGAAACGAAAAAGGCCGGACACTACTGCCCGGCCCCTTGCATTTCAGTTTGCGCCGATCAGGCGCGGCGGCGGCGTCCGCCGGCGCGGCCGCCACGGCCGCGGCCTTCTTCGCCTTCGGCTGCCGGCGGCTTGTTGAACTTGATCCACTCACCACCATGCGGGTCGTTGTTGGTCAGGAAGTTGGCAGCGCGGATCGCTTCCATCTCCTTGCCAGCGCGCGGCTTGGTCGAGCCCAGGCCGAACATGGTGACGAATGCCTCATCGTCCATGCCTTCCGGCAGGATGATGCCCGCGGCTTCGACCGCAGCTTTCTTCTCGGCAATCGCCTTCTGGGTCACCGGCAGCGCCACCGGGTTCATGATCGCAGAGGTCATGCCCGCGCCCATTGCCATCGGCAGGAAGGCGTTGTTGATGCCGTGGCGGTTCGGCAGGCCGAAGGAGATGTTGGACGCACCGCAGGTGGTGTTCACGCCCAGCTCTTCACGCAGGCGGCGGACCAGTGCGAACACCTGCAGGCCAGCGGTTGCCATAGCGCCAACCGGCATCACCAGCGGGTCAACCACGATGTCATGCGCCGGAATGCCGAAATCGGCTGCGCGCTCAACGATCTTCTTGGCAACGGCAAAACGCACATCGGGGTCTTCCGAAATGCCGGTGTCGTCGTTGGAAATCGCCACGACCGGCACGTTGTACTTTTTGACCAGCGGCAGGATCTGCTCCAGGCGCTCTTCTTCGCCGGTGACAGAGTTCAGCAGCGGGCGTCCTTCGCAAACTTCCAGGCCGGCTTCCAGAGCGCCGGGAACCGAAGAGTCGATGCACAGCGGCACATCGACCAGCCCCTGCACCAGCTCGACGATTTTCTTCATCAGCGGCGGTTCGGTCTCGTTCGGGTTCGGGTTGGAGTTGTAGACCACGCCCGCATTGATATCGAGAACAGTTGCACCGGCCAGAACCTGTGCCACGGCGTCCTTCTCGACAGTGGAGAAATCGCCGGCTTCCAGCTCGGCCGCCAGCTTCTTGCGGCCGGTCGGGTTGATGCGCTCACCGATCACGCAGAACGGCTCATCAAAGCCCAGGACCGCGGTTTTTGTTTTTGATTCTACGACTGTACGGGTCATGGTTGATCCTTAGGAGTTGACCGGCTTCGCCGAGGCGCCGCCGTTGTTGATGGCCCAGGTGGCATTGGTCTTGATGCCGCCCAGCGGGAAGAAGTGGACGTTAGTGATGTTGAAGTCCGGGTTTTCCGCCTTGTAAGCGGCCAGTTCGGCAACGACATCGGTCGGCTCGTAGGGCAGCAGCAGCTTGGACACGTCCATCGCGCGTTTCTGCAGCACCTTCAGCGACGGGCCAACGCCGCAAGCGATGGCGAATTTGATCAGCGTCTGCAGCTTGGCCGGACCGGCGATGCCGATGTGGATCGGCAGATCGACGCCTGCGGCCTTGAGACCGTTTGCCCATTCGATGATCGGCTTGGCCTCGAAAGCGAATTGTGTGGCCAGCGCCATCTTGGCATCGGTGCGCTCGGAGAATTTCTGTTTCCACTGAAGCGCATCGGAGACGTTCTTGGTAGAACCGTCCGGGTCGATATCCTTGTTGCCTTCCGGGTGGCCGGCAACGTGCAGGTTGGTGAAGCCCGCCTTGTCGAACAGGCCTGTCTCCAGCAGCTGCATGGAGCTGTGGAAGTCGCCGTGCGGCTTGGCTACGCCGCCTGCCAGCATCAGCGCCTGCTTGACGTCTGCCTCGCCCTGGTAGCGGGCGATCCAGTCGGCCAGAGTGGCCTCATCCTTGATGATCCGCGCCGGGAAGTGCGGCATCACCGGGTAACCTTCGGCATTCAGACGCTTCGCAGTGGCGACCATGTCCTCGATCGGGGTGCCTTCGATATGCGCGATGTAGACGCGGGTGCCGGCCGGCAGCAGGTCGCGGAAATCGGCGACCTTTTCAGCCGTGCGCGGCATGACTTCGATCGAGTAGTCCTGCAGGAAGGCCTCGACCTGCGGGTTGACGGTCTGGGCGGCGCCCGTGTCACGTTTTTTAAAGTTCAGCAAAGCCATCACGGCCTCCCAAGAGTGGTCTGCGGGTCATGCCCATCCGTCATTTGCAATCAGGGCCTTCAGGCGGTCCTGATCATACTCAGTCTCCAAGCGTTTGGCCTCGGCTTCGGCAACCTCGGCTGCCTCGCCTTCGGCTGAAAACGGGGCTGCCTTGCGCCACTCGGCGAGATAGGCGTCCGCGTCCTTGGCGTTCACCTTCATGGCCGCACGGTCAATGGCCTGCTCGAACCGCTCTTCGAGCTGGCGTTTGGCGCCGCGGCGGCCTTTGCCAACGATGACCTGCGCGGGGATATCGCGCCAGTATACGATCGTAACGTCGGGCATGCCCTGATTTCCTCCTAGCCTGGATAGACCACGTTCTAGAGCGGCGGCGCTCGGCAAGTTGGTCGAATTTCGACAACACGATGGGATTGAGCGACGTTTTACTGCCGCGACCCTAGCTTTGTGCACTTTCGAATGCCACAGGCGGTTTTCGCCAAAATATTCATGTGGATTATGAAGAACCCGCTAGACGCCGGAAATTGCTCTGCTTCTGGCGGCCAGAGCTTGCACCGCCGCGGCTGCGCACCTATTGTCATTCTTAACACGATAATCGGAGGGCGTGAATCATGGCGCCCAGGCGCTCGAAAGGTGCGGGCGCGTTTCCCAAGGCGGTTGAAACCCCTGCACCGGCCCGTCCCGATCCTGATGCGCTTTATGCCGCTTTGGATTTGGGAACAAATAGTTGCCGCATGCTGATCGCCCAGCCCAAGGGCAGCGGTATCCATGTGGTGGACAGCTTCTCCAAGTCGGTGCAATTGGGCGCCGGGCTGGAGCGGACTGGACGGCTGTCGCGATCTTCCATGGCGCGCACCATACAGGCGCTCCGGATTTGTCAGCAAAAACTCAAGCGCAACAGAGTCCGGCGGATGCGGCTGGTCGCGACTGAGGCCTGCCGCCGGGCGAAGAACGCCCGCGACTTTATCCGCCAGGTCAAGCGCGAGACCGGGCTGACGCTGGAAATCATCCAGCCGGAGGAAGAGGCACGGCTCGCTGTGATTTCCTGTGCGCCGCTGGTCTCCACGAAGACGGAGCAGCTGCTGGTGGTCGATATCGGCGGCGGCTCGACCGAACTGGTGTGGATCGACATCTCCTCAGTGCCGCGGCGCGACCGGCCCTCTGCTATCATGCGGCTGCACAACGGGTTCCACTCGACCGAGAGTCCCTTCCCCGCAGCCAAGGTTGTTGACTGGATTTCGGTGCCGCTGGGCGTCGCCACTTTGCGCGATCAGTTCAACGATGTGGAGGATGACGCCGCCCGCTTTGCGCTGATGAGCTGGTTCTTCGAGGAGAACCTGGCCGACTTTGCCCCCTACAAGGATGAGCAAGCGCGCGAGGGTTTCCAGATCGTCGGTACATCTGGGACAGTCACAACCGTTGCTGCGTCGCATTTGGGGCTCAAGCGGTATGACCGCACAAAGGTCGACGGATTGCGGATGACCAGCGATCAGATTGACAAGGTGATCCGGGGTTATCTAGAACTCGGCCCTCAGGGCCGCCGACGCGACCCCCGCATTGGCGAGGACCGGCAGGCGCTGATCATGTCCGGATCCGCAATCCTGCAGGCGCTGCTGCGCTGCTGGCCGACCGACCGGCTGTCGGTTGCGGACCGCGGCCTGCGCGAGGGCCTGCTCTATGCGCAGATGAGTGCGGATGGCGTTCTGGAGGACGGCCCCTACTAGTCGGGGCCGGAAAAATTGGATTTTTCCGGGCCGGAATTTTTGTAAAATTCCGGGCTCCGGCGCAGATGGTGGCGGAAATGGCTAAGACACCGACAGGTAAAAACACATCCGGTCGCGGACAGCGCGACCTGAAGGTCAAGGTAAAGTCGGCACGCGGCCGCAAGCTCAGTTCCACCCGCTGGCTGCAGCGGCAGTTGAACGACCCTTATGTGAAACGCGCCCAGGCTGAGGGCTATCGCGGTCGAGCCGCCTATAAGATCATGGAGCTGGACGACAAATTCCGGTTCCTTGTCAATGGTGCCCGTGTTGTCGACCTGGGCTGCGCGCCCGGAGGCTGGGCGCAGGTTGCGGTGAAGCGCATCAATGCGCTGGGGGAAAAGCCGGGTAAGGCGGTCGGGCGTATCATCGGCATCGACTTGCAGGAAGTGGAGCCGCTGGCCGGGGCCGAGTTCTACCAGCTCGACTTCATGGACGACGGCGCCGACGACAAGGTCAAGGAATGGCTGGGCGGCAAGGCGGATGTGGTGATGTCGGACATGGCGGCAGCCAGTTCCGGCCACAAGCAGACCGACCACTTACGGATCATTTCGCTGTGCGAAACCGCGGCCTATTTCGCCTTTGACGTATTGGAAGAGGGCGGCACCTTTGTTGCCAAGGTTCTGGCCGGCGGCGCCGAAGGGGAGCTTCAGAAGCTGCTGAAGCAGAAGTTTACCAAGGTGATGAATATGAAGCCGCCCTCCTCCCGTTCGGACAGCTCCGAGAAATTTGTGGTCGCCACAGGTTTCCGCGGCTGAGCGGCCTCAGACTGGCCGGTTGTGCGGAGTTGTAAGCGACCGGCTTGCGAGGGTGCGCAACAGGATTACCTCCTCGCCGTCGTCATCGGTCAGCCGCGAAACACGCAGCTTGCGGGTGACATGGCTGGCCATTTCCCGCTGGCGCATCAGTTCGAACAAGCGCATGCGGCGCAGTTTGTTTTGCAGTTTTGTCATAGTGCCCCCTTCTGGCCGCGCTTCATACTTGCAAGGTTAAAGGGGTTCTAAGCCGCAATCTGGGCTCAATTGTGGCAAAGGCGCCTTATTGTTGCGAAGCCGGAAACAGTTGCAGAAAAACCGCAACGATCAGATCCGCCCCATCCCGTTGGCCATATCGATCAGCGCTCCATTGAACTCTGCTCCCAAAATCAAAATCACGGAGTTCAGATAGAGAAAGATCATTGCCGCCATCGCCCCGGCGAGGCCAGCGTAGGTGGCGGAGTATTGAGCAAACGAGCTGACATAGATTGCAAAGCCGCTGCCGCAGGCCAGCCACAGCAACAATGTCAGTACCGCGCCTGGCAGGATCCGCCGCAGCCGGTGCACCCGGCCCGGCAGCAGAATGTGAAAGGCCAGCACCGCGCCGACCGGCAGCGCCAGGGCCAGAATACCGCTCAGTCCCTGTTCCCAGCCTTGCGGCACGCTGGCAAAGGGGAGCAATTTGGTGATGTGGCGAACATACAGCGGCAGGAATACCTCGAAAAATGCCACCGCGAGGATGCCCACTCCGCCCATGATCACCAGCCCGATGCACAATGCGCGCGCGCGCCAGAACGGCCTGGTATCAGTGTCATGATAGGCCTGCACCATGGCCACCCTCACCGCATCGACTCCATTGGACGCAAAATAGAGCGCGAACAGCCCGCCCAGGGTGACCAGCTGGGTGTTTGAGGTGCTCAGAACAGCTTTCAGTTCGGTCAGGATCGGCCGGGCCACGGCGTCCGGCCAGACGCTGAAAACCTGTTCGGTCATCAGGTCCATTTCCACCTCTTGCGACAGCATCTCAGCGACAGTGCCCGCCAGCGCAACCGTGAACAGAACAAATGGAAACAGCGCCAGCATCATCGACATCGCGATATGGCTGCTCATGACCCAGCCGTTCTTCCGGTCGAACCGGCGGGCGGCGGTCAATAACGCTGCGGGCCAGCGGCTCAGAGGGGGCAGGATGGGCATGGTTGCAAGGTTCCACAGCCGTTGGCAAATATCCAGTAGCAATGGCCCTTTATGCGGTTTTACCGTTGCGTGTAGCATAACCGCCTATGGTGTGCAGACAGTGCGCATACTAGGTAGAAACAAAGGGCCAAAGCAGGGCTGCAGAATGTTCTGGTTTATTTTCAGCACGGGAGCGATTGCCGCAACTTGGACGGCGGCCGGACTGGCCGCTTTGAGCGCGGCCCGGACGGCCCGCACCCCGCAGGGGGCGATCGGCTGGGTAGTGTTCCTGCTGGCTGCGCCCGTTATCGCCCTGCCCGCTTACATGATCTTCGGCCATCACAGGTTCAAAAGCTACTGGAACGCCCGCCGCCGCGCGGAGCAGGCAGTGATTGCCACCCGGAACTACACCACCGCCCATTCAGAGGACGCGCAGGAACTGCCGGTCAACACCAGCCCGTTCGAAGCGATTGCTGGCATGAATGTATGCCGCGGCAACGGCATGACACTGCTGATCGACGGCCAGGAAACGTTCAACGCCATCTTTGAAGCGATTGAAAATGCCCAGGAATACATCCTTGTTCAATATTACATCCTGCACGCGGACGACCTTGGGCTCGCGCTGCAAAGACAGCTGATCGCCGCGGCAGAGCGCGGAGTGACCATTTGGCTGATGACTGACAGCATCGGCAGCCGCAAGCTGCCGCGCGCATACACAAGCGCGCTCGAGGATGCCGGCGTCAATCTGATTGACCCGGCAGTGCAGCGGGGGCCTTGGCACCGGCTGCGGATCAATTTCCGCAATCACCGGAAAACCGTCATCGTGGACGGGCGCATCGGTTTCACCGGCGGTTTGAACGTCGGCGACGAGTACATGGGGCTGGACCCCGCCTTTGGTCCGTGGCGTGACACGCATGTGCGCCTCACCGGTCCCGTGGTTCAGCAGCTTCAGCTTTCGTTTGCTGAGGATTGGCACTGGCGCACCCAAGAGCCGGTTCTCGACTTGCTGAACTGGGAGGCTGCCGCTTCACCACAGGACCGCCCGGCCCTGATTGCCTCCACCGGGCCTGGCGACACCACTGGCAACGGCTCCATGCTGTATTTCTCTGCCATTTCTGCGGCGAAGGAGAAGGTGTGGCTGGCCTCGCCCTATTTCGTTCCGGATCAGGATGTCTTTGCTGCCTTGAAACACGCGGCCTTGCGCGGGCTTGATGTCCGGATCCTGCTGCCGGAAACCGCTGACCACGTGCTGCCGTGGCTTGCAGCCTTCGCCTATTTTGACGAGCTGCGCGACGCTGGCGTTCGCATATTGCGTTATCATGGCGGTTTCATGCATCAGAAGTGTTTTGTCATAGATGACACGATCTCCGGCGTCGGAACGGCCAACCTCGACAACCGCTCTTTCCGGCTGAACTTTGAAACCATGGCGCTGTTCTTTGATCACCAGTCTGCCGAGGAAGTCTCGGACATGCTGAGCAAAGATTTCAGGCGCGCAACCGAACTCAGCCTGTCGCTGGACCAGCAAAAGCTTAGCATCCGGCTGCTGGCCCCGGTGGCGCGGCTGCTGGCTCCGGTGCTTTAATCTCTGCCGTCATATGACTGGCCGTTCAGAGAAAAAAGCCGACCCATGGCACTGACCAGAAAGGCGGTACTGATGCCGAAACCGAACAGCCCCGTCACGGCAGCAAAGGCAGCAAAGATCCGCAGTGCCGGCCCTAGCACCACATCGCCATAGCCCAGCGTGGTATAGGTCGCGAGCGAGAAATAAACCGAGGTGTTCCAATCCTCGATTGCACCAACCAGGACAAATGCTGAGGACCAGATCCAAACCTGCGCTGTGTGGCCGCCGAGAATGATGAAGATCGCCGCCACGAGCATCAGGCCGATCTGCCACCGCCGGTAGGGTTTGGAAAACCGGGACGACAGCTTGTTCAGCACCGACGCGCACCAGACCAGAACCAAAATTTCCAGGATCAGGCAGACGCTCAGATAGATCGAGCCCCAAAGCAACTGGTTCCACAGTGTCATTCCGGCCCTCGTATCCGTTGGTTGCTCAGCCTTTCCTGGCGGCCTGACTGGCTTCTGTTCCTAAACACTTGCATCAGCAACCGCTAGTGCCTGGGCCGCAGCCCTGCCTTTGTGCCGCACTGGACTTCCAAGGGCCAGAGGTATTGAGTGCATTGGCAGCAATGGACGGCCAAACGCCGGAGGATGCCACAGGATGGTTCTGAAATTCCGCAACGTGACCAAGGCTTATCCCGGCCAAACCGCGGAAACCGCGGTACTGCGCGGTGTCTCCCTGGATCTGCCGGCGGGAACCAGCCTGGCCCTGACAGGCGACAGCGGTTCCGGCAAAAGCACCCTGCTGCACCTGGCCGGGGCTCTGGACCATTTCGACAGCGGCGAGATCGAGATTGGCGCAACGCGTCTTTCCGGCCTCGGAGATTACCAGCGCGCGGCACTACGAAGGCAAGATGTTTCTCTGGTTTTTCAACAATTTAACTTGATCCCTTCACTCACCGTCCGGCAGAACATCTCGTTGCACGCGCGGCTTGGCGGGCGCTGGGACGCGATTTGGGGCCAGCAGCTGGCAGATCGCCTCGGCCTGTCCACGCTGCTGAACCGCTATCCGGAGCAGCTCTCCGGCGGGCAGCAGCAACGTGTCGCAATCGGGCGTGCTCTTGCCTTGCGTCCTAAGCTGCTGCTGGCGGACGAGCCGACCGGAAACTTGGATGAGACCGCTAGCGCCGCGGTAATGGAGCTGATGCTGGAGCTGGTCCAGGAAAGCGGTGCCGCGCTGTTTCTCGTCACTCATTCCGCGGCCATCGCACAGATGCTGGACCGACAGCTGCACCTTAAGCACGGCAAGGCCGCATGATCCGCGCCGCGCTGGCAGCGATCCTGTCCCACTGGCGGCGCCACCCGCTGCAGCTGGCGACACTGATAATCGGGCTGGCTCTGGCCACAGGTCTGTGGTCGGCGGTTCAGGCGATCAATGGCAAAGCGCGGGCCAGTTATGCACGGGCAGCGGAGCAGCTGGGCACCGCCGGGGCAGACCGGCTGGTGCCAGACAGCGGCAGCATTGCGCTGCGCCAGTATGCTGATCTGCGCCGCGCGGGTTGGAGCCTCGCGCCGGTGCTGGAGGGAACTGTCAGGTTCGGGCGGCAAAGCTTTGATATCATGGGTATTGATCTGCTTAGTCATCCGCTGGTCGCGAACCTGGCAACGGCTGCAGAACAGGACGGCGCGCTGCCATTGGACGCATTGCTTCCGCCGGGCCGGTTCTTTGCGCACCCTGTTACCGCGGCGGAACTCGCAGCCGCACAACAGAAACACCCGGTCACCCCGACGGACGCGCTGCCGCGCGGTTTATTGGTCGCCGACCTGAGCCTTGCCAGCCGCCTGCTGAAGCAACCGGATACTTTGAGTTACCTGCTGGTGCTGCCGAACCAGGTTCCGGGCTTGATTCCGCTGACTGAGCTCGCCCGGAACCTGTCCCGCGTTACCGCCCAAACCGCAGCGTCTGATACGGCACGGCTGACAGACAGTTTTCACCTCAACCTGACTGCCTTCGGCTTGCTGTCCTTTGCGGTCGGTCTGTTCATAGTTCAGGGCACCATCACGCTCAGCCTGGAGCAGCGCCGGGGGTTGATCAGGACGCTGCGAGGGCTGGGTGTACCGATGCAGGTGCTGGCCGGACTTTTTGCCGCGGAACTGGCGGTTGTTGCTTTGATCGCGGGCGCAGCGGGACTTGCTGGCGGCTATCTCGTTGCGGCGGCGCTGCTGCCGGACGTCAATGCCACGCTGGCCGGGCTGTACGGCGCACCAGTCGACGGCAGCCTGTCCTTGCGGCCGGGCTGGGTTCTGTCCGGGCTCGCCATGGCGCTTGGCGGCACATTCCTCGCGGGGGCCAAGGCGCTTTTTGATATGTGGCGAATGCCGCTTCTGGCGGCACCAGCAACCCGCGCCCGCGGACAGCAGGCCGCCCGGTCGCATTTGCTGTCTGCCGGCGGAGGCGCTGCCTGCATTTTGGCTGGGTTCGCCACTCTTGCGACCTTCCAAGGACTTGTTGCCGGTTTCTTCTTCCTCGGTGGCTTGATGCTGGGCGCTGCGCTTGTTCTGCCGTTGCTGATTGCCGCCGGGCTCCGGCTGGGCGCGCGGCTGGCCCGGCGCCCCTATGCGGAATGGCTTTGGGCCGACACGCGTGCGCAACTGCCGGGCATGTCGCTCGCCCTGATGGCGCTTCTGCTGGCGCTGGCTACGAATATCGGCGTCGGAACAATGGTTTCCAGCTTCAGGCTCACTTTCTTGGGCTGGCTGGACCAACGCCTGTCTGCTGAAGTCTACGTGACCGCTGCAACAGACGCTCAAGGCGCGGAGCTTGCCCGCTGGCTTGAGGAGCAAGGCATCACTGTCCTGCCCATTCGCCGCAACGATCTTCGTTTCAAGGGGGCGCCGCTGCGGATCTATGGCGTGGTGGACGATGCGACCTACCGGGAGAACTGGCCGCTGCTGGAGGCGCTGCCGCAAGTTTGGGACCGGCTGGCTGCCGGAGAGGCAGTACTGGTGAATGAGCAGCTTGCCCGCCGTCATGACCTGGCACCTGGCGGGAGGATCAAGCTGGAGACCGGATGGGAGCTAACCATCGCCGGGGTCTATTCCGACTACGGCAACCCTAACGGCCAAGCCATTGTCGCACTGGACCAGCTGCTTGCCCGCACGCCCGGTGTTCCGAACCGGCAATTTGGCCTGCGTCTTCCGCCTGCGGAGGTTCCACAGCTCATCAGAAAAGTCCGGAAACAGTTTGAAATACCAAGGGAAAACATAATTGATCAGGCGAATCTCAAGGCGCGGTCGCTGGCAGTGTTCGACCGTACATTCGTCATAACCGCAGCGCTCAACCTGCTGACACTCGGGGTTGCCGCCTTTGCCATGCTGACCAGCCTGCTGACCTTGTGGAGCCAGCGCCTGCCGCAGCTTGCGCCGGTCTGGGCGATGGGGCTCAGCCGCCGGCAGCTGGCCGCAACCGAGGTTCTGCGCAGCCTCCTGCTTGCCGCGATCACCGCGGTGCTGGCGCTGCCACTGGGGCTGATCCTGGCCTGGGCATTGCTTTCGGTGATCAACGTCGAAGCTTTTGGCTGGAAGCTGCCCATGCATGTTTTCCCGGGTGACTGGCTGCGGCTGTTCCTGCTGGCGCTGCTGGCTGCCGTGGTAGCCGCCGCCCTGCCCGCGCGACGCCTCAGCCGCCTGGATCCGGCCGAATTGCTCAAGGTGTTTGCCAATGAACGCTAAAATTGTCCTCACGCTTATCATTACCGGTTGGGGCTCAGCGGTTCAGCCGCAAGGTTACGCCGGATTGGGCACTGAGGCTGAAGGATTTGCTATTCCACAGCGTGGCCACCGGCTGACTTTTCCTGAGGATCACGGCCCGCACCCTGATTTTCGAATTGAGTGGTGGTACTTGACCGCAAATCTTGAAGGCGCAGATGGCCGGGATTACGGCATCCAGTGGACGCTGTTCCGCTCGGCGCTCGCACCCGGCGAAGGCAGCGGCTGGCAGAGCCCGCAGATTTGGATGGCCCATGCGGCGGTAACAGCGCCGGATCAGCACCTGTTTGCCGAACGCATTGCCCGCGGCGGTATCGGCCAGGCAGGGGTTACATCGCAGCCCTTCACGGCCTGGATCGACAGCTGGCAAATGTCATCCACCGGAAAATCTCTTGATAACCTGACGCTTACGGCCTCGGGTGAAACCTTCTCCTATGACCTTAAGCTCACCGCGGACGGTCCTCTGGTGCTGCATGGGGAGAATGGGTATTCCGTTAAATCCGCCAGCGGCCAGGCCAGCTATTACTACTCGCAGCCGCATTACCAGGTCACCGGCGCATTGGCGCTTCCGGACGGTGCGGTTGAGGTCACGGGCCATGGGTGGCTCGACAGGGAATGGTCCAGCCAGCCGCTGGCCGAGGATCAAAGCGGCTGGGACTGGTTTTCGCTCAGCTTTGAGAGCGGTGCCAAATTGATGGGGTTTGTCCTGCGGGGAGAAAGCGGCGACTTTACCTCCGGCACCTGGATTTCTGCTGATGGAACGGCTGAGCCGCTGGAACCGGGCGCCTTCCAGGCCGAGGCGCTGGAATCCAGCGACGTGCAGGGGCGCAGCATCCCGACGCGCTGGAGCGCGCGCCTGCCGGAGAAGGGTGTATCCGTGGAAGTCCAGGCCCTTAATCCGCAAAGCTGGATGGGCACTTCGTTTTCGTATTGGGAGGGGCCGGTTTCTGTCACCGGCAGCCACACAGGCAAGGGCTACCTGGAGATGACCGGCTACGAATAAGGGCGCCCGAAGGCGCCCTTAAACTGATCAGCGAACCACAAAGACCGAACAATCAGAGTGCCGGATCACCCGGGCCGCATTTGGCCCGAGCAGGTAGTCCTTCAAGTCCGGCTTATGCGCGCCGATCACGATCAGCCCGCTGCCGGCGGTTTCCGCCACTTTCAGGATCTCCTGATAGGCAGTGCCGGTGGCGACCAGGTGGCGCACCTTGGCATTGCGCTCTTCGCCCAGCACTTTGCTGCACAGCTCCTGCAACCGCTTTGTGGCGTCCTCTACGGCCTTCTCGTGGTGGTGCTCTTCGAAAAAGCCGGACACCCAGGTTTCGCCAAAGTTCGGCAGGACGTTGACGACATCAAGCTGGGCGCCATCAAGATCCGCCAGCCGGGCGGCCTCGGTCAGGACCTTCTCGTCCAGGTCGCGATCGCTCAGTTCCAGGGCACAAAGAACGGGTTTGCTCATGCCGGTACTCCTTCCTGTTCACCTGCACGTCCGCGCTGCAGAAACGCAATCAGCGCCACCAGCAGCAGCGCCGGGATGAAGATCAGCTCCTTGGGCAACTGACTGGCCGGGGCCTGGATGGCGACAATCTGCACTGGTTCGTCGGCGTAGAAGTCAAAGCTCTCCAGATTCGGAGCAGCCGGAGTGCCGAACATCGGTTCCTCCAGTTTCACAGCGCCGTCCTCTTCCAGCAGCAGCAGCCCGTAGGCATCCACCGCCTGCTGGCCGCCGGTGCCGTCCGCCGTCACGATCATCGTAGTGCTCTTGATTTCGGACGTATCGAAATCAGGGCCTTCCACAGTGATCCGCAGCTCAGCACCCGGCTCCGCTTCATCCAGTGCCTGTACCAGCTGCGCTGGCGGGACTTGGGCAAAGGGCGGCATAACGCGGTCCATGAAGAAGTCCGGCCGGAACAGCGCAAAGGCTGCAAAGATCAGCAGGATGCTTTCATAGATCCGGTTGCGGCTGACGAAGTAGCCCATGGTGCCCGCGGTGAACACCAAGATGGCGATGGTGGCTGATATGGCGACAAGGATCCCTTGTATCCAGTTCACATCGATCAGCAGGAGATCGGTGTTGAAGATGAACACGAACGGCAGCGCCACAGTCCGAAGGCTGTAGAAGAATGCGGTGAACCCGGTGCGGATTGCATCGCCGCCCGAAACAGCCGCCGCCGCAAAGCTGGCAAGCCCCACCGGCGGCGTCACATCGGCCATGATCCCGAAGTAGAACACGAACAGATGCACGGCGATCAGCGGCACGATCAGGCCGGACTGAGCGCCCAGCTCGACCACGACACCGGCCATCAGCGAGCTGACGACGATGTAATTTGCCGTGGTCGGCAGCCCCATGCCCAGAACCAGGGACAAAAGGCCAACCATCACAAGCATCAGGATCAGGTTGCCGCCCGAGATGAACTCAACCAGCTCAGACATCACCTGCCCTACGCCGGTCAGGGTCACGGTGCCGACGATCACGCCCGCGGTCGCCGTCGCCAGCGCGATCCCGATCATGTTGCGCGCTCCGTCGATCAGCCCGTTCCAAAGATCTCCGACACCTTCCATGAAAGCATTGGCCATATCACTTTGACCCCGGAAAATCGCTTTTAGCGGTTTCTGGGTCAGCAGGATCACAAACAGCAGTGCCGTAGCCCAGAAGGCGGACAGGCCGGGCGACTTCTGCTCGATCATCAGGAAGTAGACCAGCACGATGATCGGCAGCAGGTAATGCAAGCCAGCCTTGTAGATCTCTGCCACCACCGGCAGCTCGACCTCTTCGGCGTTGGGATCATCCGGTACCAGGTCCTCAACGCCAGCGGCCAGCCACAGCAGTGCGATATATGCTACCACTACCAGTGCTGACAGCGTTAGCCCGGAGGCACCCGGCATTGCCGCGACGATCCACTTCACTGGATACTGCACGCCATAGCAAAGGGCTGCAAAGCCGGCAAAGAACAGCGCCATGCCGCCAATGGTGCGGCCCATGGACACCACGCGGTTGCCCAGCGTCGGCATGTTCCGCTTCACCGCCTCCAGATGCACGATGTAGACCAGCGCGATGTAGGAAATCGCGGCGGGCAGGAAGGCGTGGGTGATCACCTCGACATAGGAGATGCCGACGTATTCCACCATCAGGAAGGCCGCAGCCCCCATCACCGGCGGCATGATCTGCCCATTCACGGAGGAGGCCACTTCGACCGAACCGGCCTGCTCAGATGTAAAGCCCACACGCTTCATCAGCGGGATGGTGAAAGTGCCGGTGGTAACCACGTTGGCGATGGAGGAGCCGGAGATCAGACCGGTTGCCGCAGAGCCGACAACCGCCGCCTTTGCAGGTCCGCCGCGCAGGTGGCCGAGCGCGCCAAACGCCATCTTGATAAAGTAGTTGCCGGCGCCCGCCTTATCCAGCAGCGCACCAAACAGCACAAAGAGGAAGACAAACTTGGTGGAGACACCCAGAGCAATGCCGAACACGCCCTCAGACGTGATCCACATGTGGCTCATCGCTTTTTTCAGACTTGCGCCCTTCCACCGGATGACTTCGGGCACCCATTCAGAGGAGCCGAAGAAGACATAGAGCAGGAAAATAGTCGCAATGATTGCCATCGCCGGACCCAGCGCACGGCGGGCGGCCTCAAACAGCAAAAGCAGGCCCGCGAGCGCGAACCATTTGTCTATATCATCGGCAAGTCCGCCGGAGTCGACGATTTTCTGATAAAAGATATAGCCATACAGCGCGATGCCGGTGCCCGCGATGGCAAAGATCCAGTCCTGGACCGGAACATAACCGCGGGGGCTGGATTTCAATGCAGGATAAGCGGCGTAGGCCAGGAAGATGGCAAACGCCAGATGGATTTGCCGCGAATTATTGATCACGCTGCCAGGCAGCAGCTGATTGGCCAGTGGCGAGGCCAGAATGACTTGAAAAACCGACCAGATGACTGCGACAATCGCCAGGAATAGCCCCACGCTTCCCACCGGGTTGCGGGCGCCTGCGTCGGAGGACGCGACAAGTTCCTGCAGCTCTTCTTCGCTGAGCGGTCGATTTCCCTGAGCATCGGACGTCATGGATAATCTCCCCTAGGGCCGGCGCAGTGCGGCTCGGCCTCAAATTTCCTCCCCCGACCAGGGGGCAGAAACGGGGCGCTGATGCGCCCCGTCCCAATTCTCTGGCTGATTACTCGATCCAGCCTTTTTCCTTGTAGTACTTGGCTGCGCCGGGATGCAGCGGAGCCGACAGGCCGTCCGCGATCATCTCTTCCGGCTTCAGGTTCGCGAATGCCGGGTGCAGCTTCTGGAACGCCTCGAAGTTTTCGAAGACCGAGCTGACGACCGCGTAAACCGCATCTTCAGACACGTCTGCCGAGGTCACGAAGGTCGCGCCCACACCAAAGGTATTCACGTCCTCGTCAGTACCGCGGTACATGCCGCCGGGGATGGTGGCGGTACGGTAGAAAGAGTTGTCGCCAACCAGTTTCTCAACCGCTTCGCCATCGACGGTGACCAGAACCGAGTCACAGGCAGTGGTGGCTTCCTGGATGGAGCCGGACGGGTGGCCGACTGTGTAGATCATCGCGTCGATCTGGTTGTCGCACAGCGCCGCCGACTGCTCTGCCGCCTTCAGCTCGGTCGCCAGGGCGAAATCTTCCATTCCCCAGCCCTTGGCATCCATCAGCACTTCCATGGTGCCGCGCTGGCCGGAGCCCGGGTTGCCAATGTTGACGCGCTTGCCCTTGAGGTCGTCAAAGGTGGAGATGCCGGCATCAGCGCGGGCCACAACGGTGAACGGTTCCGGATGCACCGAGAATACGGCGCGCAGGCCTTCAAACGGGCCCGCTTCCTCAAACTTGGAGGAGCCGTTGTAGGCGTGGTACTGCCAGTCCGACTGGGCCACGCCGAATTGCAGCTCGCCCTCGCGGATGGTGTTGATGTTGTAGACCGAGCCGCCGGTGGATTCGACGGCGCATTTGAAGCCATGCTCCTTGCGGCCCTTGTTCACCAGACGGCAAATGGCACCGCCGGTCGGGTAATACACGCCGGTCACGCCGCCAGTGCCGATGGTGATGAATTCCTGCGCAGATGCTGCCGGAGCCATAAAGGCCGCGGTCACCAAAGCACCGATCGCCAGCTTGGTGTGTTTCATGATCAAGTCTCTCCCACTTGTCTTATGATTTGCAGCCCGGCCCGGAAATTAGCGAAAGCGGTATTATGCTCCACGCACGGCCAGAGAATTTGGCCCCCAAGCTAGGCAAGTGCGGATTTTTTTGCACGTCCACAAAGGTTTCACCGGGACCCGCCCAAGTCAAGGGTGCTATCTATTGACGCACCCCCGAAATCCGCATTTTTTCTCTGTCATGACGACAGTTAGGTAAATTTCCCCGTCCGCTTTCGAAGGTTTCGCGGTACCGGCATGCAAAGAAATTAATTGCAAGGGGAATCTGCAGCCGGGCGATTCTTGCATTGCGGAAAATGTGCTTGGGCTACCGCCTGCGGGGCTGTGCCCAACACAGCTTTTTATGCTGATTTGCGGGCGGCAGAGAATTGCCCTGGTGACAAATGAGGCGGATGGCGCTAACAAGCGTCACACAAAAATTGATCCGCGGTTCAAGAACCGAAACTGCGGGCACAAAGACAGGGAGCTTGCGGCAATGCTGCTGAGCCAGGTGATTCAAGACAACCCGTCATTGACGGATTTCTGGGCATTGGAACGCTGCGTTTCCGCCGAAGCCCGCAAGATCCCGCCGGAGGCCAGCGCGCCCCTGACATGTGATGTGGAGCCGGAGTTTCGCTGCACACCGCGCAAATGGGACATGATCCTTGCGGCGGCCCACAATCGCGGCCTGCGGGCGCGTCAAGCCTGACTTCAATTCAGCCAGCACCCTGGGGGAAATTGACCCCGCCAGCCTGATGGCCCGCGGGGTCAGTACGTTTACTCTGCCGGTCTTGCCTCAGGCGTGCCTTTGACGCGTTCGCGCATGGCCTGCATCATCGCATACAGCACCGGCACAACAATCACCCCGACCACCGTCGCTGCTAGCATCCCGCCAAAGACGGCAATACCGATCGCACGCTGGCTGGCGGCCCCAGCGCCAGAGGCGAGCATCAGCGGCACGACCCCCAGCAAGAAGGACAGCGCCGTCATCATCACGGCGCGGAACCGCTGCTTTGCGGCCTCTTGCGCGGCCTCGCGGATGCTCAGGCCAGCCGCGCGCTGCTCCATCGCAAATTCGACGATGAGGATCGCGTTCTTTGACGCCAGGCCGATCAGCATGATCATCCCGATCTGGGTGTAGAGGTTGATGTCATTGCCTGCGATAGCCACCGCCGCGACAGCGCCGAACAAGGCAACGATAACGGACAGCAGGATTGCCACCGGCATAGTCCAGCTTTCGTACTGCGCCACAAGGAACAGGTAGCCGAACAGCACCGCCATCGCCAGGATCACCGTGACCAGCCCCGCCGAGTCCAGCTGCTGCTGCGCTGTGCCGGTCCACTCAAAGGCGTACCCCGGCGGCAGTGCCGTTGCGGCCTCTTCCTGCATCACCCGGATGGCATCGCCGGTAGACAACCCGGGTGCGGGCACTGCCGTCACAGTGGCAGAACGGAAGATATTGTGCCGCTTGAGAAGCACCGGCCCCAGCACGTTCTCCACGTCGATCAGGGTCGACAGCGGCACCATCTCGCCGGACTGGGCCCGAACATAGAGGCCGCCGATGTCCTCGATCTTGTCACGATAAGTTCCCTCGGCCTGGAGCATCACCTTGTAGACGCGGCCGAACAGGTTGAAGTCGTTGACATAGTAAGAGCCCAGATGCGCCTGCATGGTCTGGAAGACCTCGGCGATCGGCACGTTCAGCGTCTTGGCCTTCTCCCGGTCCAGATCGACAAACACCTGCGGCACGTTGGCCCGGAAGGTGGTGTAGGACTGGGCGATCTCGGGCCGCTGGTTGGCGGAATAGACCAGTGAGCCGATCGACTGCGCCAGATCTTGCGGTGTGCCGCCTGCAGTCTGCTGCACCGCCATTTCAACACCCGCTGACATGCCAAGGCCGGAGATTGGCGGCGGGTTGAACGCGACAATGCTGGCTGCCGCCTCGGCGTTAGCGATTCCGTAGATCTGGCCGAGGATGGCGTTGGGTTGCAGTGCCTCGCTCTGCCGCTCGTCCCAAGGGGCCAGATTGGCAATGATCATCGCGCCATTTGCGCTGGCACCATTCAGCAGGCTGAAACCGTTGACCAGCACGGTGCCCTGAACGCCGGGGATCTGACGGATCTGCTCGTCAATCCGGCTTGTCACCGCCTCCGTGCGCCCCAAGGCGGCCGCATCAGGGAGCTGAACATCGACAAAAAGATAGCCGTTGTCTTCCGACGGCAGGAACCCCTTGGAGGTCGAGTTGAAAATGCCGCCTGCCCCGAGAGCTACAGCCGCGATGATGGCCAAACCGATCACCGGCAGCCGCAGCAGGCGCGTAACGATGCTCAGGTAGCCGCTGCGCACACCGCCGATCATGTTCTCAAACATTGCCAGCAGCCCCTTGGGCGGGCCAGAGCGGGGCTTAAGAACGATGGCGCAAAGCGCTGGCGACAGCGTTAGCGCGTTGATTGAGGAGATCACCACCGCAACCGAAATGGTCACGGCAAACTGGGAATACAGCTTGCCTGTAATCCCGGGCATGAAGGTGACCGGCACAAACACAGCCAGCAGCACCAGTGTGGTCGCGATAACCGGACCGGTGATCTGCCCCATTGCCTTGCGGGTCGCCTCAGCCGGGGGCAGCCCCTCCTCGGCGATGATCCGCTCGACGTTCTCGACCACCACGATGGCGTCATCGACCACGATACCGATCGCCAGCACAAGCGCGAACAGCGAGATAGTGTTGAGCGACATGCCGAGCGCCAGAAGGAAGGCGAATGTGCCGATCAGCGACACCGGAATGGCCACGGCTGGAATGATGGTCGCCCGGAAAGAGCCCAGGAAGACGAACACCACCGAAATCACCAGTACAAAAGTCATCATCAGGGTGGAGATGACGTCATTCAGCGATTGCTCGACAAAATCCGTGGTGTTGAACGGGACTGAGTAGGACACGTCCTCAGGAAAGTCCTGCGACAGCCTCTCCATTTCCTCCAGTACCGCTTCCGACACTGCAAGCGCATTGGCGCCAGGAGCCTGGTAGACGGCCAAGATGGTGGCCGGCACGCCATCGTAAAAGCCCGACGCGCTGTAGTTGGAAGCCCCCAGTTCCACCCGCGCGATATCGCTTAGCCGCACGGTGCTGCCGCCATTGCCGGTTCGTATAACGATTTCCTCGAATTCGCTGACTTCGGTCAGCCGGCCCTTGGACTTGATGGTGTACTGGAACACCTGGTCGCCGGGCACCGGCGGTGCGCCCACCTGCCCCGCCGAGACCTCGATATTCTGCTCGCGCACCGCGTTGATCACGTCGCCGGGTGAAATGCTCAGGCCTGCCATCTTGTTCGGGTCCAGCCAGACACGCATGGCGTATTCGAAGTTGGTCAGGATGTCCGCCTTGCCGACGCCAGCCACCCGCGCCAGCGCATCCTTGATGTTAATTGCGGCGTAGTTCGACAGGAACACGCTGTCATATGACCCGTTCGGCGAGGTGAGCGCGGCCACCAGCAGCATGTTGGACGAGCTTTTTTGTGTCACCACGCCATTGGCGGTAACCTCGGCCGGCAGTGCGGCGACCGCTTGCGCCACACGGTTCTGAACATTGACCGAGGCGATGTCCGGATCAGTGCCCACTTCAAAGGTAACAGACAATGAATAGCTGCCGTTGTCGGCAGAGGTGGAGGACATATAGAGCATCCCGTCCACCCCGTTGACCTGCGCCTCGATTGGCGCGGCGACGCTTTTTTCAACCGTCTCCGCATTGGCGCCAGGATAGCTGGCGGTCACGTTCACCACCGGAGGCGTGATTTCGGGGAACTGTGCCACGGGCAGCGCGAAATAGCCGATGACCCCCATGACGGTCAGCACCAGAGAGATCACGATCGCGAACTTGGGCCGCGAGATAAAGAGTGAGGAAAACATCGCTTACTCTCCAGCCTGCGCGGCTTGCACCGGATCCACCTCAACGCCGGGGCGGATTTTTTGCAGGCCTTGGACCACCACGGTTTCACCTTGGGTCAGCCCGTCCAGAACCACGATGCCGGTCCCCTGCACGTCACCGGTCACGATGTAACGCTGCTGAACCTGGTTCTGATCATCTACGACCAATACAAACGGGCCCTGCTGATCGCGCTGGATCGCCGCCTGACTGATAATGATCCGGTCGATTGCCTCCTGCGACTGCAGGCCAACGGTGAGAAAAGCGCCGTCCAGGATCAAGCGGTGATCGTTTTCGAACTTTGCCCGTACGGTGACAGCCCCGGTGTCAGGGTCAACGCGATTGCCGGCAAAGGCGATCCGGCCCTTTTCCTCCAGCTCCTCTCCATTGGGGAGCACAACGAACACTTCCGGAGCGGTTTCGGTATTTGCACGGTCGCGGCCGCTGGCCTCAAGCTCCTGAAGGATCTCGACAAACTGTTTTTCATTCAGCGAGAAGGAAACATAGACCGGTGCCTCACGCACGATATTGACCAAGGGCGAGCCGCTAGGGCTCACCACATCGCCAATGCTGACCTCGACCCGGCCGAGGCGGCCTGAAAACGGCGCGTTGACCTCAGTGTAGCTCAGGTCCAGCTCCGCTTGCTGAATGGCAGCCTGGGCGGCACGCACCCCAGCCTCCGCCACCAGCTCATTTGCGCGGGCGGTATCGCGGTCCGCTTCAGAGACCGATCCGCGCTCGAACAGTTCCTGTTTCCGGGCCAGATCCAGAGCGGCCAGTTCAAGGTTAGCCTCGGCCTGCGCCAGCTCGGCCCGGCGGCTTTCCAGCACCGCCTCATAGGCGCTGCGCTCGATACGGAACAGCAGATCCCCCTGCTCCACTTCTGCGCCGTCTTCGACCAGCACCTCCTCCAGATAACCGCTGACGCGCGCCATGATGTCGGCCTTGTCAATCGCTTCGCCGCGGCCGATGAAGGTCGCAGTGTCCTTGATCGGCTTGATAGCAGCCTGCGCAACCGAAACTTTCGGCGCCGCGCCCTGCTGGGCGGTTGCAGGCCCCGCCAGCATCAGGCTTGCCGCTGCAATCATCGCAAGACCGGTGCCCCCGGACAGGCCTGCAGTCCTAAATCGTGCCATGCTGTGCCCCTTCGAATTTTGATTGTGAACTAGGATTTGATGCGCCGGCGGCTGTGATGGCCGTCGTTGCGGTAACGAAATTTACTCCATTCAATAATTTGCTAACCTTATCTGCAAGAGCCGTCTTGCACCTCACGCGCTTTCTCTCATCGCGTGGTCCAGCCGCGAGGGCTGCCCAAGCGGTTTCATCTGCGTGGAGCGCCGCACCATCTGCGGGAGTTGGGAACCGCATGCGGCGGCGAAGTGTTATCTAATCGGATGCCTGACCAGAAACCCGCCGGGGCGGGTCCGCTTGATAGCGGAGGACCAACCGCTATTTGGTTCCACGAGCGCAGGCAAGCCAGGATGCCAGGAGGAAAGAATGCGTTGGAGAGGCCGCCGGGGAAGCAGCAATATCGAGGACCGCCGTGGCCGGAGGCTGTCGGGAAGAACCGCCGGGATCGGAGGCGCCGGTGCCATCCTGATCGTGGTCGTAGGGGCATTTCTGGGCGTCGACCTCACACCGCTCTTGCAAGGCACCGCACCGCAAAGCCGCCAATCCGCGCCGGTCACCGAAGCGGATCAGGCCGCCGCAGAGTTTGTCAGCGTGGCGCTGGCCGACACTGAAGACGTCTGGGCCGCGATCTTTGAACAGCAGCTTGGCCGTGCTTACGATCCAGCCGTGCTGGTTCTCTATAAGGGGGTGACGCAATCGCCCTGCGGCGGGGCCTCTGGTGCGACCGGCCCTTTCTACTGCCCGCTGGACGAGAAGGTCTATCTCGACACCGCTTTTTTCACCACCCTGAGCCAGCGACTCGGCGCGAGCGGCGATTTTGCGGCTGCCTATGTCGTCGCGCATGAGGTTGCGCATCATGTCCAAAATGAGCTTGGCATTCTGAGTCAGACCCAGCGTATCCGCGCCCAGGTCAGCGAGGTCGAATCTAACGCAATCTCCGTGCGCACCGAACTGCAGGCAGATTGCTTCTCCGGAATCTGGGCCCGCTATGCCCGGGATCAGCTGGGCACGCTGGAGCCCGGTGACATCGGCGAAGCGATGAATGCGGCTAAACAGATCGGCGATGACACGCTGCAGCGCAACGCGGGCCGGGTGCCGCAGCCGCATACTTTCTCGCACGGCACCAGCGCCCAGCGGCAGGCTTGGTTTGCGCGGGGATATGAGACCGGGGATATCAGCGCCTGCGATACCTTCTCAGCCAATTCGCTTTGATCCGAAGGTTCCGGTTCATTGAATTCTCCTGGTGTTGGTGGTTGTCTAACCTCACGGGCGGCGCTAGGCCGGAGCCGGAAACCGGATCGATTCCGGCGCCGCGCTTGAGGCCGCCGGATTAGGGAGACAGCCAGATGAAAGTTGACGGTACGCATTACCGGTCCCTGTGGTGGGATCATGACAAGGACGCGCTGCAAATCATTGACCAGCGCTGGCTGCCGCATGACTTCCGCATCCAGCAGGTCAGCACCCTGCAGGAGTTTGCAGACGCAATTGTCGAGATGCGTGTACGCGGCGCGCCGCTGATCGGCGCCACTGCCGCCTACGGCATGGCGCTGGCGATGCGCCTGGACCCGTCCGACTCCGCGATGGATCAGGCTTGGAGCTTCCTCAACGCAACGCGCCCCACTGCCATCAACCTGCGCTGGGCGCTGGACCGCTGCCGCAATTACCTGCGGCCGCTGGCGGAAGGCGAACGGGCAGCAGCGGCCCTGGCGCTGGCCCATGAAATCGCTGACGAAGATGTCGAGATCAATCGCAGTATTGGCGCGCATGGTCTTGATTTGATTGAAAAAATTGCCGAAGGGAAACCGGCAGGCGAGCCTGTGCGGCTGCTGACCCATTGCAACGCCGGCTGGATTGCCACCGTGGACTGGGGCACCGCCACCAGCCCGATGTACCAGGCCCATGACGCCGGCATCCCGATCCACGTCTGGGTGGATGAAACCCGCCCGCGAAATCAGGGGGCACTGACCTCCTGGGAACTAGGCAGCCACGGCATCAGCCACAGCTACATCACCGACAACGCCGGCGGCCACCTGATGCAGCACGGCCAAGTCGATCTGGTGATCACCGGCACCGACCGCACCACACGCCGCGGCGACGTCTGCAACAAGATCGGCACTTACCTTAAGGCGCTGGCGGCCAAGGACAACGGCGTGCCCTTCTATGTTGCCCTGCCCTCGCCGACGATCGACTGGACTGTCTCGGATGGTGTCGCCGAAATTCCGATCGAGGAGCGCAGCGAACAAGAGATCACCCATGTCCAAGGCAAGACGGAAAGCGGTGATATCGGTGTGGTTCAGGTTACACCCGACGGAACGCCCGGCGGCAACCCGGCCTTTGACGTAACCCCCAATCGGCTGGTCACCGGACTGATCACTGAACGCGGCATCTGCGAAGCCTCCGAGGAAGGCCTGGCCGGGCTGTTCCCGGAAATGGCAGCCGCCAAGTCCGCCTGACAGGGGCGCCAGACATGAAGCCTCCCTATCAGGACAGCGCAGAATTGCGGCAGGCGGTGATTGACGCCTGCCTTGAGATGAATGCCTCGGGTACCAATCAGGGCACGTCAGGCAATATCTCCGTTCGGGCGGGTGATCACATGCTGATCACCCCATCTGGCGTGCCTTACGAGAAAATGACACCTGCGGATCTGGTCCGGATGCCGCTGGACGGCAGCGCCCCGCCAGAGGGGCAGCTCAAACCCTCCACCGAGTGGCCGTTTCACCTGGCGATCCTGCAGGCCAAGTCTGCCGTCAACGCGGTTGTCCATGCCCATCCTGTTTATTGCAGCGCGCTGGCTATGAACCGGCAGTCGATCCCCGCCTGTCACTACATGGTTGCGGCCTTTGGCGGTAGCGACGTGCCGGTGGCGGACTACGCCTTGTTCGGCAGCCGCAAATTGTCAGAGAATATAATCCGGTCTCTGCAGCACCGCAGCGCTTGCCTGATGGCCAATCACGGCGCGGTGACAACGGGTGAGAGCCTTCCCCGCGCGCTTTGGCGGATGGTGGAACTTGAAACACTTGCAAAGGGTTATACGACCAGTCTCGCCTTGGGCAAGCCGCATATCCTGAGCGAGGATGAGATGGCGGACGTGATCGCAGCTTTCGCTGATTACGGCCTGAAGGACAGCCGCTGATTTTGCACTGATGCAAAGCGTAACCGGAGTAAGCCGCCAGTCGCAGGCAATCCTTTCCGTGCCAGCTTTTTGGCTCAGATTCGTTTCCGATGTATTTGATAGTTCACGGAAATCTGTGGTGCCCAAGGAGAGACTCGAACTCTCACGATGTTGCCATCGGGGGATTTTGAATCCCCTGCGTCTACCATTCCGCCACTTGGGCCACGCACCGTTCCTAGCCAAGCCTGCCGCCAACGTCCAGAGGCAAAACGGCACCTCTGCGCCGAAATCACATCCCGTTGCAAATTCATCCGCAGCAAAGGTTGACGGAGGCCGGCGCACATGCGACCTCCCTCTGCAAACGCCGTTGAGAACGCAGGGCGCAGCATGCTGAAACCGCTATATGACCGGACGATGGCCTTGGCCGATCACCCCAAGGCGCTTTGGTGCCTGGCTGCCGTCGCCTTTGTGGAAAGCTCTGTTTTTCCAATTCCCCCAGACGTGCTGATGATACCGATGATCCTGGCGCGCCCGTCGCGCGCCTGGCTGGTCGCGCTGGTGGCTTTGGTGGCCTCTGTGGCGGGCGGTATGCTTGGATATGCCATCGGAGCATTCTTTTATGACAGCATCGGGCAACCGGTTCTGGAGGCGATGGGCAAAGGCGATGCCATGGCGGAGTTCAACACCCGCTTCAACGACTTTGGCTTCTGGGCGGTTCTGGGCGCAGGCATCACGCCGTTCCCCTACAAGGTGATCACCATCATGTCGGGCTGGACCGGAATGCCGCTCAGTACTTTCATTGCCACCTCTATCCTTGCCCGTGCACTGCGTTTTTTCATTGTCGCCGCTCTGCTCTGGCAGTTCGGGGCCCCGGTCCGCGACTTCATTGAACGCCGCTTGGGGCTGGTTTTCTCGGCCTTCATGGTGGTGCTGTTCGGCGGCTTCCTGATGGTGAGGTTCATCTGATCATGCACCGGTTTTTGATCGTCATTGCCGCCGCAGGCTCTGCAGCTCTCCTGGTTGGAGCGCTGGCCTTTCAGTACATCGGCGAAATGCCACCCTGCAATCTGTGCTACTGGCAGCGCTACCCTCATGCCGCCGCAGCCGGTATCGGCATTCTGGCGCTGATCATTCCCGGTGCCACTCTGCCATATCTTGGGGCGCTGGCAGCGCTGACCACCGCAGGCGTCGGCGTGTTTCATACCGGGGTTGAACGCGGCTGGTGGGAAGGTCCTTCCACCTGCACCTCCGGCCCGATCGGCGGACTGTCCCCCGATCAGCTGATGGAGCAGATCATGGCCGCACCGCTGGTGCGCTGCGACGACGTGCCATGGGAGCTGTTCTCGCTGTCAATGGCCAGTTGGAATGCAATTGCCTCCCTTGGCCTCGCACTGCTTTGGATTGCCGCCGCCAACTATATCCGCAAGCAGGGTTAACCTGCTGGAAAGCTAAACTGCGGCCGCTAACCCGCTGGCAGCGTTATATGCTTCAGGATCACGTGTCCTTTTTGGTGGCTAGTAGCAGATTGGTTTCACTGCTCACCACCCCTTCGAAGGTTCGGATCTTGGCAAGAGCTGCGTCCAGTGTCTCCAAAGTTTCAGTGCCAAGTTCAACAATCAAATCCCAGCGTCCATTGGTGGTGTGAATCGCCCTCACTTCCGGCAGCCCCTGCAGCTGCCGGGTGATCCGGCTGGTTCCACGGCCCTCGATACCGATCATCATCAGGCCGCGCACCGGATCCCGCAGCACATCTTCCTTTAACACAACAGTGAACCCCAGAATGTCCCCGCGGGCCTGCAGCCGCTCTATCCTGGCCCGTACCGTAGTGCGCGACAGGTTCAGCTCCAGCGCCAAATCCGACAGCGACGCCCTTGCGTTGTGACGCAGCGCAGAGATCAGGCGCTCATCCGTTCTGTCCATACTTCACTCCAAATCGAACAATCAGCAACCAATATGACCAAATTGCTTGCTGGATTCCATCGCATTTCGGAAGTTTATAGATGGAAAGCTGACTTTTTGAGAGAGCAAAACCGTGACTTCACAACATTGCATCCTGATTGGAGCCCCGGTCGACAGCGGCAAGCGCCGTGCCGGCTGTCTGATGGGCCCGGACGCCTACCGCACTGCCGGAATTGCCACCGCCCTGGAAAGTCTCGGGCACACAGTGGAAGATCTCGGCAACTTGTCTCCCGAGACACACGCCGCCGACACCAATGACGGGCTTGTCTACGCCCGCAATGAAACCATCGGCTGGACATCGCGCCTCGCTCAGGCCGCGGAAGATGCGCTTGAGTGCGGCTTGCCGGTTTTTCTCGGCGGCGATCACTCGCTGTCGCTGGGATCGGTGGCTGGCGCCGCCAATTTTGCTGCCAAGGCAGGCCGGCCGCTGTTTGTGCTGTGGCTGGACGCGCATACAGATTTCCACACGCCGGAAACCTCTGACAGCGGCAACCTGCATGGAACGCCAGTCGGATATTTCACCGGACGCAGGGGGTTCGACGATTTTCCTGAAGTCCTGAACCCGGTACCGGAAGAGAATGTCTGCATGATCGGCCTGCGATCAGTGGACACACAGGAGCGGCTCGCGCTGGAAGACAGCGCCATCCGCACCCACGACATGCGCCATATTGATGAAAACGGCATTGCCGGTCCGCTGAACCGGTTCCTCGATCAGGTCGCAGAGGCCAATGGCATGTTGCACGTCTCTCTCGACGTGGACTTCCTCGACCCCTCGGTTGCCCCGGCCGTCGGCACGACCGTCCCCGGCGGCGCGACCGTGCGCGAGGCGCATCTGGTTTGCGAAATCCTGCATGATTCCGGCCTGATGACCTCGCTGGATCTGGTGGAGCTGAATCCGTTCCTGGATGAGCGCGGCCGGACCGCGCATCTGATGGTGGATCTCTGTGCCTCCGCCCTCGGCCGCCGCGTCTTTGACCGCCCGACCCGGAGCTACCAGTGACCAGCCTGCAAGCCCCCTCTGCGGTCGTGATGATCCGGCCGCATCACTTCTGCTCGAACCCTGAAACCAAAGGCGATAACGCCTTCCAGACATTGGCAAACACGTCGGCCGAGGTTACCTCGGCTCAGGCTCTGGCGGAATTCGACGGCGCCGTCAAAGCGCTGCGCGGCGCGGGCGTTGCGGTGCATGTGTTTGATGACACCGGCACCGAAACCCCGGACAGTGTGTTTCCCAACAACTGGTTTTCCACCCACGCAGGCGGCCATGTCGCGGTCTACCCGATGTTTGCCGAAAACCGCCGCAAGGAGCGCCGCTGGGATGTGATCGAACTGCTGAAACGGGAGTACCGGGTTCAGGACGTGATCGACTACTCCGGCTTGGAGCAGGACGGGCTTTCGCTGGAAGGCACCGGCGCGATGGTGCTCGACCATATCGGCCGCATCGCCTACACGGTGAAATCCAACCGCGCCGATCCGGTTCTGCTGGAACGATTCTGCACCCATTTCAACTTTGAACCCATGGTGTTCGAAGCCAAAGATGATGCAGGCCGCGACGTCTATCACACCAATGTTCTGATGGGGATCGGCACTAAATACGCGCTGATCTGCCTGGACATGATTGTGGACCCCGCCCGCCGCGCCGAAGTTGCCGCGCGGCTGGAAGAAACCGGCCGCCGGGTCATCGACCTAACGCCCGGGCAGATCGCCAGTTTTGCCGGCAACGCCCTGGAACTCACTGGACGCAAACGCCTTCTGGCTCTCTCGGCCAAGGCATTGGACGCGCTGCGCCCGGATCAGATTTCGGTCATCGAACAGAGCGCGGAGCCGCTGCCGCTGACCATCCCCACCATCGAAACCGCAGGCGGGTCGGTACGCTGCATGCTGGCAGGCATCCACCTCAGCCCCCGTGAAAGGAAAACCGCATGACACAGCCCTCGGACAAGGCGCTGGTACCTTTTGTCAGCGTCGACAACATGATGCGCCTCATTCATCACGTCGGCATCGAGCAGATGATGCGCGATCTGGCCGAATATGTGGAAGAAGACTTCAAGCGCTGGGAGCTGTTCGACAAAACCCCGCGCGTTGCCAGCCATTCGGACGTTGGCGTGATCGAGCTGATGCCGACCTCGGATGGCGAGGCCTACGGCTTCAAGTACGTGAACGGTCACCCCAAGAACACCTCCGAAGGGCTGCAGACCGTCACCGCCTTTGGCCTCCTGGCGGATGTCTACACTGGCTATCCGGTGCTGCTGACAGAGATGACAATGCTGACCGCGCTGCGGACTGCAGCCACGTCAGCAATGGCCGCCAAGTATCTGGCGCCCAAGGGGTCAACAACGATGGCCATGATCGGCAACGGCGCCCAGTCGGAGTTCCAGACGCTGGCGATGAAGGCAATCATCGGTTTGAAATCCGTGCGTTTATATGACAACGACCCAGCCGCGACCGAAAAATGCGCCCGCAACCTGCAAGGGCTGGGGATGGAAGTTGTCGCCTGCAAAACACCAGAGGAGGCGATCGAAGGCGCGCAGATCCTCACCACCTGCACCGCGGACAAGCAGTATGCGACCATCCTGACCGACAACATGGTCGGCAGCGGCGTTCACATCAATGCAATCGGCGGTGACTGCCCCGGCAAGACCGAACTGGCACCCGGAATCCTCAACCGCTCCGATGTCTTTGTCGAATATCCGCCGCAAACCCGGATTGAGGGCGAAATCCAGCAGATGCCGGAAGACTTCGCCGTGACCGAACTATGGGAAGTGATTGCGGGCAAGAAGCAGGGACGCACCGGAGACCGTCAAATCACCCTGTTCGACAGCGTCGGTTTTGCGATCGAGGACTTCTCGGCGCTGCGCTACATCCGCGACCGTATAAAGGGCACCGATTACTTCATCGACCTGGACATGCTGGCCGACCCGGACGATCCGCGCGATCTGTTCGGTATGCTTCAGCGCGCCAAGCCCTGACACGCCACCCCCTTACACCATGCAAAGGCGGCCCGCTGAACTGAGGCCGCCGGCACCTCCGGCCTCCTTGTCCGTTTGCAGCACCCAGCGGCTTCGGTAGCACTGTTCATGGGGATCTGAGCAGTTGCCCCACGGGGAGCAGACGATCCGACAAAGAGGCCGGAACCCTTATTTTCCAACATATTGGATAGCTTACTTTAAGCGTCCAGCTCAGTATCCCAGTACAGAAAGTCCATCCAGCTTTCATGCAGGTGGTTAGGCGGAAACTTGCGCCCGGTATTGCGCAACTCCTCCGCGCCAGGCCGCCGCGGCGGCTTGCGCAGGGACATGCCGGCCCGGTGCAGCGACTTGGACCCTTTTTTCAAATTGCAGGGGCTGCAGGCCGCGACGACGTTCTCCCAACTTGTCACACCGCCCGCCGCACGCGGCACCACATGGTCGAAAGTCAGTTCTCCCTTGCTGCCGCAGTACTGGCAGCGGAATTCATCCCGCAAAAACAAATTAAAGCGCGTGAAGGCCACGCGCTTTTGAGGTTTTACATAATCTTTCAGAACCACCACAGACGGTATTCGGATCTCGGTGCTCGGACTGTGCACCACCTCGTCGTATTCGGCCACGATGGCCACCCGGTCCAGCCAGGCCGCTTTGACGGCATCCTGCCAGGTCCACAAAGACAAAGGATAATAGGAGAGTGGCCGGTAATCCGCGTTCAGTACCAGCGCCGGGTGCTGCTTGAGCGCGCCCGGAGATCTGACAAACTCTGCTCTGAAATCGCCATCCATTTTTGAACGTCTTCCTCGCCCTGATCTTCCGTGTTGCGGAACCAGAGCGGGGAACCCGCCCCAGCCTGACTTTGACTATATATCGTGGTTAGCGCCTGACAAGCCCTGATGATCCACAATATGTCGGGAGTAACCTGCGCTGATTCCGTGACAGCACGGTGACACTTATCCACAGGCGCCCAACACCCACGGCTTCTTCGCCTCTTGCCCTGCGGCCACCGCCCGCATATTGCCGTGCCATGACCCGTCTCATTCGTTTCAACAAACCTTACGATGTGCTGCCTCAGTTCACCGACCGCGGCAGCCAGGACAGCCCGCGCGCGACACTGAGCAAATATATCGACTGCCCGGGTGTCTACGCAGCCGGCCGCCTGGACCGCGACAGCGAAGGACTGATGCTGCTGACAGACAACGGCCGTTTGCAAGCCTGGATTACCGACCCCAAGCACAAGATGGACAAGACCTATTGGGTGCAGGTGGAGGGTATCCCGGATCAGCAGGCCCTGAAGAACCTGGCAGAAGGTGTTGAACTCAAAGACGGAATAACCCTGCCGGCCAAGGCTCGGATGATCCCGGAACCGCCGGGCCTCTGGGCCCGCACCCCGCCGGTCCGGGAACGCAAGACCGTCCCCGACAGCTGGATCGCGCTAACCATTCGCGAAGGCCGCAACCGGCAGGTGCGCCGGATGACAGCCGCGGTTGGGCATCCCACTCTGCGCCTGATCCGCTACAGTATCGGCGCCTGGACCCTGGACGGGCTGGCGCAGGGCGCTTGGTCGGACCTGGAACCGCCCCGCATTCCCGGCCCGCCGAAACCCTCGCAGAAGCCGCCGCGCAGACCCAAGGCATCGGCCGCGGGGCCTGCAAAAGGTGACAGGCCCCGCCGCCGCTGATAGCCTTAAAGCTATGCTGCCGCACGCCCCTGCCCCTAATGCCATTCTCGAAGCGTCGCTGTACGTGGACGACCTCGACGCAGCCGAAGGTTTCTATGGTGAAATCTTGGGATTGGAGCGTATCCAGCGGGTCGCCAAACGCCATGTTTTCTTCCGCTGCGGCGCCTCAGTCCTGCTGCTGTTCAACGCTGAGGAAACGGGGAAACCACCCGGAAACCCAAGGTTGCCAGTGCCGCCGCATGGCGCCGTCGGGCCGGGTCACGTGTGTTTTTCGCAGCCGAGAGAGGAACTGCTCCTGATGCGCGCCCGGCTGCTGGCGGCAGGCATTGCGATTGAGGCGGAATTCGACTGGCCGAGCGGCGCCCGGTCCATCTACTTCCGCGACCCGGCCGGTAATTCCCTTGAAATTGCCGAACCGCACTTGTGGGCACCCTGACCTCCCGAAGAATTGGAAGGCCAGTTATTTAAAAAAATTAGAGACCAAGCTTGTCGCGCATAAATGCAAGCGCCACGCTCAGCCCGTCCGGCGCGATGCCGTGGGCGGTGCCTTTCTGGATATGAGCAAAAACGTCCTGGAACCCCGCTTCTTGCAGGGCTTCGGCGGCTTCCGGCAAAGACTGCACCGGCACCACGTCATCCTGGTCGCCATGCACCAGCAGCACCGGCATCTTGGAGACCGCTTCGTCCTTCAGTAACTCCGGTGCCAGCAACCGGCCGGAAAAGGCTACTATACCCGACACTGGGTCCTCCCGGCGCGGCGCCACATGCAGGCTCATCATGGTCCCCTGGCTGAACCCGAACAGCACCACCTGCTCCGGCAGCACATCCTCGTCGACCATCAGCGCATCAAGGAAGGCGTTCAGGTCCTCGACCGCCGCCTGCATCCCGCGCATGCTTTCCTCTTCCGAGGAGCCATCGATCCAGGGGATCGGGAACCACTGGAACCCAAAGGGCGCGCCGGCGCAGGCCTCGGGCGCGTCGGGGGCGACAAACAGCGTATCCGGCAGATGTTCGCCCAGCGGATCGGCCAGCCCCAAGAGGTCGGCCCCATTGGCGCCATAGCCATGCAGGAACACCACAATCGAGCGGATTTCGCCAGAGACCGGCTCCTTGCGGCCGGCATTCAGTACACGAGTCATCGGATCCCTTCCCTGTCCTTCGCCACCCGGTAATAGGCCCAGAGGATACGCGCCGCAACCGACCGCCACGGCGACCAGGCTTCGGCCATTTGCCGCATCTCACGCTCCTTTGGGCGGGCTGGCAGATCAAACAGCACCCGTGCCGCCTCCTGTAAGGCCAGATCGCCATGGGCAAACACATCCGCACGGCCCAGCGAGAACATCGCATAAATTTCAGCCGTCCAGACGCCGACCCCTGGAACCTGGACCAGTGTCTCAATCACTTCTGCATCAGGCGCGTCGCGCAAGGCTTTGAAATCAATGCGTGCTTCCGCTAAAGCCCGGGCATAGCGGATCTTCTGGCGGCTAAGACCGGCTGCGCGCAGATCTTCATCCGTTGCCCATAATATCTTGCGCGGTCCGGTGAGCTTTGCGTCTTTCATCCGCTTCCAGATCGCATTGGCGGACGCCACGCTAACCTGCTGGCTGACAATCGCGCTTAGCAGTTCCGCAAAGCCGTCCGGCCTGCGCCTGAGCGGAAGCGCGCCGGTCAGCTCCAGCGCATGGCCAAAACGGCTTTCCTGCGCCGCCAGCCACGCGGCACCTTCGCTCACGCAGGCATCGCACTGGATGATCCGGCCCACGCCTGGGAGAAATGTCTGCACTTCTGACGCCACGTCACCCCCTGATTGGCCGCTGTTGAAAGAAAGCGTGATCGCCAAGCCAATTCCGCTGTCTTGCTCCGCAACATATTCACCGCTACGCATCCCACATGACTATGAGCATGACCACCCCCAGCGACGCCGTCGCCAAGAAAAACGTCGCCATCCTGGTGCTGGCGCAGGCGATCCTCGGCGCGCAGATGCCGATGATCTTTACAATCGGCGGCCTCGCAGGGCAGTCGCTGGCGGCGAACCCCTGTTTTGCAACGCTGCCGATCTCGCTGATTGTCGGCGGCTCGATGCTGGCCGCGACCCCGATCTCTGCCATCATGCAGCGCTGGGGCCGCCGCGCGGGCTTCTTTGTCGGGGCCGCCTTTGGCGCTGTTGGCGGTTTGGTCGGCGCTTACGGGCTGTATCTTGGGTCCTTCCCCATCTTTCTGCTCGGCAGCCTGCTGACCGGTGTCTATATGAGCGCGCATGGGTTCTATCGCTTCGCCGCGGCGGATACCGCCTCCGATGCCTTCCGCCCAAAGGCGATTTCCTACGTCATGGCGGGAGGTCTGGCGGCGGCGATCATCGGCCCGCAGATCGTGAAGGCCACCAGCCAAGCCTTTGTTATTCCATTTCTAGGCACCTATTTGGCGGTGATTGCAGTCAACGTTCTGGGCGCCGCGCTGTTCCTGTTTCTCGACATCCCTAAGCCGCCCGCGCCTACAGAGGACGGCCCCAAGGGCCGCAGCCGGATGGAGCTGCTGAAGACGCCCGTGATCGCAGTTGCAGTGATCTGCGCCATGGTCTCCTATGCGCTGATGAACCTGGTGATGACTTCGACGCCGCTGGCGGTGGTCGGCTGCGGTTTTACAGAGGGCAACGCCGCCGATGTGGTCACCTGGCATGTGCTGGCGATGTATGTACCGTCCTTCTTTACAGGTCACCTGATTGCCCGCTTTGGCGTGGAAAAGATCGTCGCCGCAGGTCTGGTGATCCTCGCAGGCGCCGGCGCCGTTGCCCTGCAAGGGGTCGAGTTGGAGAACTTCTTTATCGCGCTGGTGCTTTTGGGCATCGGCTGGAACTTCGGCTTCATCGGCGCCACGACAATGCTGGCCGGCGCGCATGAAAGCTACGAGCGCGGCCGGATGCAGGGCCTGAACGACCTGCTGGTCTTTGGCGGCGTCACCATGGCCTCGCTGGCGTCGGGCGGGCTGATGAACTGCTCGGGCGGCAACCCAGCGGACGGCTGGAGCGCAGTGAACATGGCCATGGCCCCCTTCCTGGTGCTGGCAGGCGGCGCGCTGATGTGGCTGGTGTTGCGGCCCAAAGAGGCCTGACTACTCTGAAAACCAAAAAAGGCGCCCCGGGAGGCGCCTTTTTCTTTCGATGCGATTTCTTTACCAGCGCCCTGAGGCGGCCCGCCACATCAATCCTGCCCTGCGCCGGAACTCGCTCTGCCCAAGCGAGCCTTGCGCTACCCGTTCAGGCTGGCGAATGGCCTGTTTCAGCAGGCTTTCCGCCTGCCATCCCGCCAGCAGCGCAATACCCGACTGCTTCGAAACCCTCCCGCCGCTTGACCGAGAGTTTTGGATCTTTTCCAAGCCCTTAAGGGCCAAAGCCTGCACACCTTCCAAGGTTCCGTCCAGCAACGGGATCCGTTTCTGGGCCTCCAGCTCCGGAATGGCGCGCAGCCAGTTGGCAACGCCGATGCCATAGGCAAAGTCACGCACGACGGCTTCATCCGCCTGCCCCAAAGACGCCGCCGCCATCCACATCAGCGACCCGCTGGTGCGGTCGATGTAGCTGTCAAAGACAGCTTGATCCTCAAACGGGTCCTTGTAGATGTCCCAGCGCCGCGCCTCCGCCATACCGTCAACGCAGGCCGCCAGTTCCGGATTCAGAAACCGCGCGAGCGGAGTCGCCACGTAGTGCCGCCGGACGGGCTTGCCCTCGGCGATCTCTGCACCTACGTCGCGCCACCATTGCACCCGCATTTCGGCAATCATGCTTTCCTGGCTGGCCCAAGGTGCCCGGGCCAGTTCGACATTGAAGGCATAGAGCGCAAACAGCAGCGGCCGCGCCTGGACCGGTGCGGCCATCGTGGCCAGAAACCGGTCCGGGTCGCTCTTCTGAACCAGCTCCGCGCAGGCTGTCAGGTCGTCGTCAAACTGCATCCGCCTGCCCGGCCCCGCAGTCATGCGCCAATTTCCAGCGGATCGCATCCAGCAGCGCCTCGAACGAGGCGTCGATGATGTTCGGGCTGACCCCAACAGTGGACCACCGGCGGCCCTGACTATCTTCGCTGTCGATGATGACACGGGTCACAGCTTCGGTGCCGCCCTGAGTGATCCGCACCTTGAAGTCGACCAGCCGCATATCCTCCAGCTGGGCGGAGTAGCGCCCCAGATCCTTGATCAGCGCCCGTGCCAACGCGTTCACCGGGCCGCGGTCGCTGCCGGTTTCGTCCAGAGACTCACTGACTGACAAGCGTTTTTCGCCGTCGACCTTCACCACCACAACTGCCTCGGAGAGGCTGACCATCCGATTGTACTTGTTCTTGCGCCGCTCGACCGTGACCTTGTAGCGCTTCACCTCAAAGAAGTCAGGCAATTGGTCCAGCTCATCGCGCGCCAGCAGTTCGAACGAGGCCTGCGCGGTATCGTAGGAATAGCCTTCCGCCTCGCGCTCCTTGATCCGCTCCAGGATCCGCGCCAGCGCCGGGTTGCCAGTTTCTACGCTCAAGCCCGCGTCGGTCAAACGCTTGCGCAGGTTCGACTGCCCGGCCTGATTAGACATCGGGATGACCCGCGCATTGCCGACCTTGCCTGGCTCGATGTGCTCATAGGTCGACGGATCCTTGAGGATCGCGCTGGCATGCAGCCCCGCCTTATGGGCAAAGGCCGAAGCGCCCACATAGGCCGCCTGCCGCACCGGAACCCGGTTCAGGATATCATCCAGCATCCGGCTGATCCGGGTAAGACCCTTAAGCGCCTTTAGGCTCACGCCGGTGTCGAACTGGCTGGCATAGGGCTCCTTCAGCAGCAGAGTCGGGATCAGCGCGGTCAGGTTGGCATTGCCGCAGCGCTCCCCCAGACCGTTCAGTGTGCCCTGGATCTGACGCGCCCCGGCATCCACCGCCGCTAGCGAGCAGGCAACAGCATTTTCCGTGTCGTTATGGGTATGTATCCCCAGTTTCTCACCTGGAATTCCGGCGGCAACAACCTCCGCAACAATGCGGCTCACCTCTGCCGGCAGCGCGCCGCCGTTGGTATCGCACAGCACCACCCAGCGCGCCCCGGCCTCCAGCGCGGCGCGGCAGGCCGCCAGCGCGTACTCCGGATTATCCTTGTAGCCGTCAAAAAAATGCTCGGCGTCAAACAGCGCCTCGCGCCCCTGCGCCACGATATGGGCGACCGAGGCACGGATATTCTCGAGGTTCTCCTCCAGCGTGATCCCCAGCGCATGGGTCACGTGGTAGTCGTGGCTTTTGCCGACCAGACAGACGGCGGGTGTGCCCGCGTTCATGACCGCTGCCAGCACATCGTCATTTTCCGCGGACCGCCCGGCCCGCTTGGTCATGCCAAAGGCGGTCATGGTGGCGCGGGTTTCCGGAGCCTCCCCGAAAAAGGCGCTATCGGTCGGGTTTGCACCCGGCCAGCCGCCTTCGATGTAATCGACCCCCAGGCCGTCCAGCGCCTGGGCGATCTGCTTTTTTTCCGCAGTCGAGAACTGCACGCCCTGGGTCTGCTGCCCGTCCCGCAGGGTCGTGTCGTAAAGGTAGAGCCGTTCCTTGCCCATCAAAGCGCCCCCAGCTTGTCCGGGTCAAACCCCGCACCCGGCACCAGTTCCACGCCGGTCTTGCTCATCCGCACCTCAAGCCCTGCCTCAACAAAGGCCGCCTTAAGCCTGTCAACTTCGGAAAAATCTTTGCTTTCCAAAGCCTTCTGGCGCGTTTCGAACAGTTTTTCTTCAAAGGAGGAAAGATCAATGGGGGGCGCGGAGGCCCAAGCGCCCATCTCATCGGTCAGCAGCCCCAGCAACCGGGCGGAGGCCAGCAGCCCCGCCGCATCGCCATCCGCTGCCAGCTTGTGCAGCTCTGCAATCGCGCCTGCGGAATTAAGGTCATCCGCCAGTGCTTCCAGGACCACGGCAGCAGCGCTGGACGCGGGTTCGATGCCCGCGGTCAGCGCCCGCCACTTGCGCAGCGTCGCCTCGGCCTCCTTGGCCTTCTTGTCGGTCCAGTCCATCGGCTTGCGGTAATGGGTCTGCAGGAACACCAGCCGGATTACCTCGCCTGGATAGCCTTGGTCCAGCAGATCGCGCACAGTGAAAAAGTTACCCAGTGATTTGGACATCTTCTTGCCTTCCACCTGCAGCATCTCGTTGTGCAGCCAGAATCGTGCAAACTCACCCTCCGGATGGGCGCAGCAGCTTTGCGCAATTTCATTCTCGTGATGCGGGAACATCAGGTCGTTGCCGCCGCCGTGGATATCAAACGTCTCGCCCAGCAGCTCATAGGACATCGCCGAGCATTCGATGTGCCAGCCCGGCCGCCCGCGGCCCCAGGGGCTTTCCCAGCCTGGCAGATCGCCGGTGGAGGGTTTCCACAGCACGAAATCCATCGGGTTCTTCTTGTAAGGCGCCACCTCCACACGGGCGCCGGCGATCATGTCATCAACAGACCGGCCTGACAGCTTGCCGTAAAGTTCTTTCCAACTATCGACAGCAAACAGCACATGGCCTTCCGCAGCATAGGCGTGGCCCTTGGTGATCAGCTCCTCGATCATCGCCACCATCTGCGGAATGTACTCAGTCGCCCGCGGCATGTGGTTGGGTTCCAGCGCGCCGAGCTCGCCCATATCGTCCAGGAACCACTGGGTGGTTTCTGCTGTGATATCGCCGATCGCGCGGCCACTTTCGGCGGCACGGGCGTTGATCTTGTCGTCGACGTCGGTGAAGTTCCGGGCATAAGTCACTTGATCCGCGCCATAAACTTCACGTAGCAGCCGGAACAGAACGTCAAAGACCACCACAGGTCGAGCATTGCCCAGATGCGCCCGGTCATACACCGTGGGGCCGCAGACATACATCCGCACGTTGCTGGCGTCGATCGGCTCAAAGACCTCTTTCTTGCGGGTCTTCGTATTGTGCAGCTTGATCACTATGTCCTTGGTTCTCATGCCCGGTTCCTTTCCCATGCCCAGCTCAAATCGGCCGACATCACCCTTTGCGCGCAGCGCGGGCTTAGCAACTTGTCAAGGAAATGAAAACGACAGAAACCAGCCCGCTGATATGTCAGCAGGTAATGCAGCAGATGATGGCGGTGCATTTATGGTTCATGAGGGTTGCTTAGCACGGGCCGGCACCCCCGCCAAGGCTTTTGCTTCAAAAAGCAAAGGCCGCCCCGTCTGCCTTGGGTACAGACCGGGCGGCCAGCGGCGCAGCGGAACAGGTGAGTGCTGCGCCCGCTTTGGCGTCAGCTTAGAATTTGAACGACGCGCGCAGCGATACCGAGGTGGCATCCGCGCCAACGCCGGAGTTGCCGAAGTCGTCGAACTCATGCTCCAGCACTTCGCCGCCGATCTGCCACTGGTCGGTCACCTGATAAGTCAGGCCAACGCCGTAGAACTCACCGGTTTCGCTGCCCAGCGAGCTGTCGGCCTCAGCCACACCGCCGGTGACATAGGCCAGAACGTTGCCGAAGTCGTAACCGGCTTTCACCTTGGCACGAGCAACCGAGTCAACGGTTGCGCCACCGCCCAGGTCCACGTCAGTGGTGTCATAATCCAGTTCGCCGCCCAGCACGAAGCGGCCAAAGTCATGGTTGTAGCCGGCGTGGATACCGTATGCGGCATCATCACCCGACGCACCGTTGGTTGCGTCCACATCCAGCTGGCCGATCTGGCCACCCAGGTAGAAACCAGTCCAGTCGCCGCCATCATTGGCCACCGGTACGGGTGCCGGTGCCGGTGCCGGCTCGACCACCGGTTCACTGATGTTACCGGCAAATGCTGCACTGCCCATTACGGCTGCGATGGCTGTCATAGCTACGAAACGAGTCATTCAGACTTCTCCTTTTGCAGTCCCGGCGCAGGTTGTGCGCCGTTGGAGCTTACAAAAGGTCTCCAAAGCCGAACTTCCAGTCCTATCGGCTCACGTTCCCTTGAACTGGCAATGACTGGCCGAAATTCCCCTGCAACGTGCGCTTTTCCGCCGGACTCCAATATCGGAGATAAGTGCAGCCATTGAAATGGACCCTGCGCGCACCTAGCGCCCTGACACTGCATGGCATCGGTCACCCGCTGCGCGTAACGGCAGTTAGCCAGGGCCAGCGATCGTCAGAAGCGAAATGCAGCGGTTAAGGATAAAGTCTCGCCGCGCGGTCGGCCGCTGCCATCCTTGGGTCCGGCTTCGTGATGCAGCAGCTCACCCCGCAGTTGCAGTGCCCGGTTGAGAGAAACACGCATTCCCAAACCAAACAGTGCCCCATTCCGCTTGCCGGTTGCGGTCTCAGCTTGCAACCCGCCCAGGGTAACAACACCCGTTGCTGGACCAAAGTCGTATCCCGCGTGGAGACGCAGCTGATGCGTTTCATCTGCCCGCACCGCCCGTGTCAGCAGACCGGAACGGCGGGAGGCAACCGTGCCGCCAAGGATAAAACTGCCAAACTCCTGCAGGAAGGCCAGCTGGAAAGCTTGCGGCTCGGTGCTGCCGGCGCCGGATGCGGCTTGAACGCGGTTACTGAAAAGCGGCCTGGCCCACCCTTCTGCAAAACTCGGCTGGGCAAAGGCAAGCCCAACAGAAAGACCCGCGGCAAAGGCATGAGTGAGTGTGGTTTTCCTAACCATCGGCATATCGCTTTGCCTTCTTGAAATGCGCTGTTTCAGCGCGCCATCCCCAGGACCCCAGTTTCGCCATTAATGCTTAATATTCGGTTCCCAAGGCCATCCTGCCAATAACTGCCAGCCGCGCATAGCGTCAAAAATCGAAGATACACCAATAAAAATAAATACATTTACTTAAAGCCACAGTTTTGCGGCGTCCAAACCGCGCCTGGCGCCCCGAATGAAAATCATGTCGCTTTTTTCATCCTGGTCGCAAACGGGCAAGAAACCCCTTCCAGCCGTGTCAAATTACAACAACACAGACAGGAGCCCGCATGCAGGGAGAACGCAGCCTTGTCAGCCTGATCTGCCGCACAATCGGTGCGGCGCGCGGGCGTGCGGCCAGAGGCCGGCCGCACTGAGTTGGAATTCCAGTAATTTCCACTCACCCACCTGAAAGGCTCAATATAATGAACGACCAAGCCTCCTCCTCCCGCGCTGGCCGCAGCGGCGGCCGCAATGCACGACGTGCCGCCCGGGCAGCCGCATTGCCGGATCATCTGCGCCCCGTGCGCCCGGGGATGGAATCCACCGCCCTGAAAATGCTCAGCCAAGCGGACATGGAGCAGATCCACCAGACCGCACTGACCGCACTCGAAGAGATCGGCCTCGCCGATGCCCCCCAAAGCGGCATCGAATACTTGACCGCAGCAGGCTGTACCCTGGGCGATGACGGCCGTATCCGCTTCCCCCGCGCCCTGGTCGAGGACACCATTGCCAAAGCCAACCGGTCCGTCACCCTGTTTAGCCGCGACGGCAAGACCGATCTGCAGCTGTCTGGCGGCCGCGTCCATTACGGAACCGCCGGCGCCGCGGTCAGCATGGTGGACGTGCACGGCAAGACCTACCGCGATTCCACCGTGCAGGATCTGCACGACGCCGCCCGCATCTGCGACCAGCTCGACAATATCCACTTTGTCCAGCGCCCGATGGTATGCCGCGACATCGCCGACAACTGCGAGATGGATCTGAACTCGATTTACGCCACTACCGCCGGCACGACCAAACATGTCGGCGTCTCCTTCACCGAGCCGGGCTTCGTAAAGCCGGGGCTGGAACTTCTGCATATGATTGCGGGCGGCGAAGACAAGTGGCGAGAGCGCCCTTTCGTGTCGAACTCCAACTGCTTTGTGGTTCCGCCGATGAAGTTCGCCACGGAATCCTGCGAGGTGATGGAGGAGTGCATCAAGGGCGGCATGCCGGTGCTCCTGCTGTCGGCTGGCATGGCGGGCGCAACCGCGCCCTCCACCATTGCCGGCGCAATTGCCCAGGCGGTGGCGGAATGCTTGGCCGGGCTGGTTTACGTAAACGCCGTAAAGCCCGGTGCCCCAGCGATTTTCGGTACCTGGCCCTTCGGCCTGGACCTGCGCACCGGCGCGATGTCCGTGGGTTCTGGCGAGCAAGCTTTGCTGACTGCAGGCTGCGCTCAGATGCACAAGTTCTACGACCTGCCCGGCGGTGCCGCTGCAGGCGCCTCGGATTCGAAAATGCCCGACATGCAGGCCGGCTGGGAGCAGATGTGCTCAGCCGTGATGGCGGGGCTATCCGGTCTCAATATGGTTTACGAGGCCGCGGGCATGCATGCTTCGCTGCTGGGCTTCTGCCATGAGTCGCTGATCCTCGACAACGACCTGCTGGGCCAGGCGCAACGCTGTGTGCGCGGCATTGAGGTCAACGAAGAGACTTTGGCCTTGGACCAGATGCGCGCCACCTGCCTTGGCGGGCCCGGCCACTATCTGGGCACCGATCAGACGCTCAGCCGGATGCAGATGGACTATGTCTATCCCGACCTGGGCGACCGCACCTCACCCAAGGAATGGGCGGAGCGCGACAAGCCCGACCTGATCCAAAAGGCAATTGTGAAAAAGGAAAAGATCCTGTCGCAACGCGCCACAGCCAGGTTTGACGCCGCCACCGACATGGCGATCCGGGAGAAGTTCAACATCTATTTGCCTGCGTAACCACCAGTATCGCTTTCAAACGGGCCGGAATTTCCGGCCCGTTTTTTTGCATCAGTGCCAGTGGCCGTCAGTTCTGCAACCGGCCGATATACCAGACTGCCTTCCTGAGTGGTCCATTTGTGCTACACCGGGCCCATCACCAGCAATCCAATAAAACGCGAACTAATGGCTTCCACAGCCGGGAGCTTCATGATAACTATTTGTTAACATGCGCTTCTTTGCAAAGCGCGCTGGCTTTCGGTTGTTTCATGACGCACATTCTTGCAATGCAAAGGTGCAGGCTGGTATTGCATTATTGCATGACGAGACCCGTGTGTATCTCGCTACAGCCTCGCGGCTCCTCAAAAGCGCAAGATGACAGTGCCAGATGGGTGGGAAAACCATCATCCGAAAATTCGCAACGCAAACCTGCGCTTGGGTCGCCGCACCCAACACTGTTGCAAAAGCGGTCCTCGAATATTAACCAGCTGTCTCCCGAGAGACCAAAGTTTCTCAGTAGTTTTTATGCCACCACAGATTTCAGGGTAGGGTTTTCGGATCCGATCCGGCGATAGCTGAGATTGCAAACGAGCCAGAATCCTTTGCGGAACACACCGAACGGTCACATCTTGCAAAACTGCAAAATGACAATGGGAAAATGCAGCGCGAGACGGTATCCCGCGCTGCAATCGGTCTTTAGAAGAAGGCCTGCAAACCAGTCTGAGCACGGCCCAGGATCAGAGCATGAACATCGTGGGTGCCCTCATAGGTGTTCACCGTTTCCAGATTCACCATGTGGCGGATCACGTTGAACTCCAGGCTGATACCATTGCCGCCATGCATGTCGCGAGCCATCCGGGCAATCTCCAGCGCCTTGCCGCAGTTGTTGCGCTTGATGATCGAGATCATCTCCGGTGCCGCGCTGGCCTCATCCATCAGCCGCCCGACCCGCAGAGAGGCCTGCAGGCCAAGGGTGATCTCGGTCTGCATGTTGGCAAGCTTCAGCTGAAACAGCTGCGTATTGGCCAGCGGGCGGCCGAACTGCGTGCGGTCAAGCCCGTACTGGCGCGCTGCGTGCCAGCAAGCCTCCGCCGCGCCCATTGCGCCCCAGCTGATGCCGTAACGGGCGCGGTTCAAACACCCGAAAGGCCCCTTAAGTCCTTGAACATGTGGCAGAAGTGCGTCTTCGCCAACTTCAACGCCGTCCATCACGATTTCGCCGGTGATCGACGCGCGCAGGGAGGCCTTGTTCTGGATCTTCGGCGCGCTCAGGCCTTTCAGGCCCTTGTCGAGCACAAAGCCGCGAATCTTGCCGCCATGCGCCTCGGACTTGGCCCAGACCACAAAAACATCTGCGATCGGCGCGTTGGAGATCCACATCTTGGAGCCGGTAAGTCTATAACCGCCCTCGGTTTTTTCCGCCCGGGTCTTCATGCTGGCGGGGTCGGAACCGGCATCCGGCTCGGTCAGGCCAAAGCAGCCGATCCATTCGCCGGAGGCGAGTTTCGGCAGGTATTTCTGGCGCTGCTCTTCGCTGCCGTATGCGTAGATGGGATACATCACCAGCGAGCTTTGCACCGACATCATCGAGCGGTAGCCGCTGTCGACACGTTCCACCTCGCGCGCCACCAGTCCATAGGATACATAGCCGCCGCCAAGGCCGCCGTATTCTTCCGGGATGGTAGTGCCAAGCAGGCCCATTTCGCCCATCTCGCGGAAGATTTCGGGATCGGTTTCTTCGTCTTCATAGGCACTTAGCACACGCGGCTGAAGTTTTTCCTGGGCATAGGCGCGGGCCGAGGCGGAGATCATCCGCTCATCTTCGGTCAGCTGGTCCTCCAGCCGCAGCGGATCTTCCCAGTTGAAACGGCCCAGGTCCGGAGCATCTTTGGCGCGCAGCGCGGGTTTGTCGGTCATCATGTCACCTCAATGGTTCGCGGTTTGGGCAAACCCTAACGGGAGGTGAAGGGAAAAAACAGCGAGACTTTCGCAAAGATCCATGACAAACACTCATACATGACCGTGCCCCGCAAATTCCTGCCATCCATCTCCTCCCTGCGCGCGCTTGAAGCGCTCGACCGTCTGGGCAGCGCTTCCGCTGCGGCCGAGGAACTCGCACTCACGCAAGGCGCCGTGAGCCGCCAACTGCAAACGCTGGAACGGCAATTGGGGATGGAACTGGTGCAACGGGACCAGAAGCGCCTGATGCTGACCTCTGAAGCGCAGGACTACGCCGCGGAGATCCGCCAAGCGCTGAACCAGATTGTGCAATCAACCCTGCGTTTGCAGGCCGCGCCGCTGGCCGGCACGCTGAATCTGGCGATTTTGCCCGCCTTCGGAATGCGCTGGCTGATGCCGCGGCTGCCGGAGTTTTCCCGGCTGCACCCGGATGTGACAATCAACATGGCCACCCGTCTGGAGCCATTCAACTTCTCCACGGAACCCTTTGATGCGGCTATTCATTTCGGAAACGCAGAATGGCCTGGCACGCGGTCCTTGCTGCTCAAGCACGAACAGCTGCTGCCGGTCTGCGCGCCGGAGCTTTTGGAGGGCCGTTCAGTCACGGACCCCAAGGATATCCTGAAGATGCCGCTGCTGCACATTCAAACCCGGACGACCGCCTGGCGGGACTGGTTCAACCGGCAAGGGATCGCTGCCGATGACGGGCTGAGCGGCACGATCTATGATCAATTCGCAACCATCACCCAAGCTGCTCTGCATGGCCTCGGGGTGGCGCTGATGCCGGATTACCTGGTGGAACAGGATCTGGCCACCGGCCGTCTGGTGGCGCTGCACCCGGAACCGCTGGAGTCAGCCGGTGCCTATTACCTGGTCTGGCCGGAGCGGAAGTCAGGCGCGCCGGCGCTGATGAAATTCAGGGAGTGGCTGGCGGGCCAGGCGCAGCCGGAAGATCCGCTGCCGCGCTGACCGGCAGCAGAAATCAAGGGGGTGATATGCGTGCACCCCCTGTGCACCGCCTGTACACCCCCTGATGCCGTTTCAGCCGAGCGCGTAACCCGCGCCGCGCACCGTGCGCACCGGGTCGCTGCCGCCGTGCTGGGTCAGCGCCTTGCGCAGCCGCCCGATGTGAACATCGACGGTGCGGGTGTCGACATAGATGTCGCGGCCCCAGACCCGGTCCAAGAGCTGCTCGCGGCTCCACACCCGGCCCGGCTTTTCCATGAAGGTGGAGAGCAGGCGGAACTCAGTCGGCCCCAGCTTCAGCGGATTGTCGGCGCGGCTCACTTTGTGGGTCTCCGCGTCCAGCACGATGTCGTCATACTCCAGCCGCACCCCCACGGTCGACGGACGCACCCGGCGCAGTTGAGTGCGCACCCGCGCCATCAGCTCGATCACCGAATAGGGTTTGACCACGTAATCATCGGCGCCGGTCTCCAGGCCGCGCACCTTGTCGACCTCTTCCGAGCGGGCCGACAGCATGATCACCGGAATGTTGCGGGTTTCCGGACGGGTCTTGAGCCGGCGGCACACTTCGATGCCGCTGAGGTTGGGCATCATCCAGTCCAGGATGATGATGTCGGGCATGTCTTCCTCGACCACCAGCAGCGCTTCTTCGCCATGTTCGGCGCGCAGCACGCGGAAGCCGTCGGCTTCGAGGTTATAGGCCAGCACTTCCCGCTGGGCCATTTCGTCTTCAACAACAAGGACGGTGGGCTGATCGGCAGCCATCGGTCAGATCTCCTGAGATGTTGTCGAGGTGGTATCGGCTTTCTTACGGTCTTCCTCCGGTTTTACACCGGTCACCAGATAGATCACCTGCTCAGCGATGGAAGTCACGTGATCACCCATGCGCTCTGTGTTTTTTGCAATGAAATGCAAGTGCATACAGGCCGAAATGTTACGCGGGTCTTCCATCATATGGGTCAGAAATTCGCGGAACAGCGCGTTATACATCTGATCCACATCGCGGTCGCGCTCGATGACATCAGCTGCCAGCTCGGGGTCACGCTGGATGTAGGAATCCAATGCGTCCTTGAGCATCCGCTCCACCTCGCGCGCCATCCGGCGCAACGCCGCTGCGCCTTCGGTGATGTCAGGACCCTGGGCCAGCACTGCGGTGCGCTTGGCCATGTTTTTTGCATAATCGCCAATGCGTTCCAGGTTGCCGGCGATCTTCATCACCGACAGGACCAGTCGCAGGTCGGAGGCCGTGGGCGAGCGCAGCGCGATCAGCCGGGCGGTTTCCTCGTTTATCAGCTCTTCCAGCCCGTCAATCGCCTTGTCGCCCTGGCGCACGGTCAGCGCCAGTTCTTCGTCGCGGGTTTCCAGGGCGCGGGCTGCTTCGCGGATGGCGTCCTCGACCAGGCCGCCCATTTTCATGATCCGGGCCTGGATTGCCTCCAGATCGCGGTCGAATGCCGATGCAATATGCTGTTCTACCATGTTGAAATTCCTATAGATCAGCCGATCCGGCCGGTGATGTAGCTTTCGGTGCGCGGATCTTCGGGGTTGGTAAAGATCTGGCCGGTGGGGCCGAATTCCACCAGGTTCCCAAGGTGGAAGAAGGCGGTTTTCTGACTGACCCGCGCGGCCTGCTGCATCGAGTGGGTGACGATCACCACGGAATACTGGCTGCGCAGTTCGTCAATCAGTTCCTCGACCTGCGCAGTGGCGATCGGGTCAAGCGCTGAACAGGGTTCGTCCATCAGCAGCACTTCGGGTTCGGTCGCGACGGCGCGGGCGATGCACAGGCGCTGCTGCTGGCCGCCGGAAAGGCCGGTGCCGGGGGCGTCCAGCCGGTCCTTCACCTCATCCCAAATCGCGCCGCGGCGCAGGGATTTCTCAACGATTTCATCCAGTTCCGCCTTGTTCTTGGCCAGGCCGTGGATACGCGGGCCATAGGCCACGTTGTCATAGATCGACTTGGGGAACGGGTTCGGCTTCTGGAACACCATGCCGACCTTGGCGCGCAGCTGCACCGGATCGACGCGCTTGTCATAGATGTCCTCGCCATCCAGCAGGATGTCGCCCTTCACGCGGCAGATGTCGATGGTGTCGTTCATCCGGTTGAGGCAGCGCAGGAAGGTCGACTTACCGCAGCCCGACGGGCCGATGAAAGCGGTGACGGTCTTGTCCTCAATCTCGACGTTCACGTCTTTGATCGCGTGGGAGTCGCCGTAGTAGACGTTCACATCCTTGGCGGCGATTTTGATTTGTTGTGTGTCCACGGTGTTATCCATCAAGGTCATGTCGTTCATTGCACTATGCCCCCTTACCAGCGGCGTTCAAAGCGGCGTCGCAGGACCACGGCAAGCGTGTTCATGGTCACCAGGAAGATGAGAAGGATGATGATGCCGCCCCAGGCGCGTTCATAGAACGCCGGGTCGGCGCGTTTGGCCCACTCATAGATCTGCGCGGGCATCGCGGAGTTCGGGGCCAGCAGGCCGTCGGCCAGGGTTTCCGGCGCGTTGGAGGCGATGAAGCCGACCATGCCGATGAGCAGCAGCGGCGCGGTTTCCCCCAGCGCCTGCGCCAGGCCGATGATGGTGCCGGTCAGGATGCCGGGCGCGGCCAGCGGCAGCACGTGGTGGAACACCGCCTGCATCTTGGAGGCGCCGACACCCAGGGCGGCGTCGCGGATCGACGGCGGCACCGATTTCAGCGAGGCACGGGTGGAGATGATGATGGTCGGCAGGGTCATAAGCGTGAGCACCAGGCCGCCCACCAGCGGCGCCGAGGTCGGCAGGTGCATGTAGTTGATAAACACCGCAAGACCCAGGATGCCGAACACGATCGACGGCACCGCGGCGAGGTTGGAGATGTTCACCTCGATCATGTCAGTGAGCCAGTTCTGCGGCGCAAATTCCTCGAGATAGATCGAGGCGGCGACACCGATAGGCAGCGCGAGCGCCAGCACCACAAACATCATGAACAGCGAGCCTAGCATGGAGACGCCGATGCCGGCGGCTTCGGGGCGGGCGTCGGAGGCGTCGGCGCCAGTGATGAAGTCGAGGTTGAAGGTCTTTTCGAGCACTCCGGCTGCGGCCAAAGCATCAACAAGATCAAGCTGTTCGGCCGAGATGTTCTTGTCGTTAACGATGCTGTCGCGACTGACGCGACCCTTCATGTAGCCGTCGACCCGGCCGGAGGCGAGGAAGCGAAACTCCACCGTCTGGCCGATCTGGTCCGGGTTGGCGATAACAAAATCACGCAGCTGCGCGGCGACGTCCTTGGACAGCACGCCCGCCAGTTCCTTGGCCTTCAGGCTGGTCTCAATGCCCAGCTCTTCGACCGCGGACTCCATCGCGCCCTTGATGATCGGGGCATAGCCGAAGGTGGTGACCTTCTTGATGTCCTCGATGTTGCGCTCACCCTTCTTGTCGAGCTTGCTTTCCAGCAGCTCCACCTGAAGCGTCACAAAGGTTTGCTGGAAGGCGCCGGTGCCTTTGCTGACAATGGTGGTCACCAGGATCAGCAGCATGATCAGGCCCGCGGTGATGGCGGCGATGCCATAGCCGCGGAACCGTGCTTCGGCTGCGTTGCGTTTTCTGGTGCGCGGGGTCTGCTCCAGCAGCGAACCGCCGTGCTTGCGGGGCGCGGCGCCTGCGGGGGATTGGCTGAGGTCAGTCATTATTCGTACTGCTCCCGGTATTTGCGCACGATGTAGAGCGCCAGGACGTTCAGGCCGAGGGTCAGGACAAACAGAGTCAGGCCCAGGGCAAAGGCAACGAGGGTTTCGGGGCTGGCAAAGTCGGTGTCCCCGGTCAGCTGGCTGACGATGCGGGTGGTTATTGTGGTCATCGATTCCAGCGGGTTGGCCGAGAACTTGGCAATCGCCCCTGCCCCCATCACCACGATCATCGTTTCGCCAATGGCGCGGGACGCGGCCAGCAGCACCGCGCCGACGATCCCCGGCAATGCCGCCGGCATCACCACCTGGCGCACGGTCTCAGATTTGGTGGCGCCCAGGCCCAGCGAGCCATCGCGCATCGCCTGCGGCACCGCGTTGATGATGTCATCGGACAGCGAGGAAACGAACGGGATCAGCATAATGCCCATCACCAGCCCCGCGGTCAGAACCGAGGTGGCACCGGCCATCCATTCGACGCCCAGCAGCCCGCCCTTGGCGAACAGATTGGCCAGCGCCGGCCCCACGGTCAGCAGCGCGAACAGGCCGTAAACGATGGTCGGGATGCCCGCCAGGATCTCCAGCAGCGGCTTGGCAAAGGCGCGCACGGCGCCGCTGGCGTATTCCGACAGGTAGATGGCGGCAAAGAGGCCCACCGGCACCGCCACCAGCAGCGCGATGAAGGAGATATATAGAGTGCCCCACAACAGAGGCAGGATCGACAGGTCGCTGTCGCCGCGGAAGTTGGGCGCCCAAGTGGAACCAAAGAAGAAGTCGGTCCAGCTGTGCAGGCCAAAGAAGTTCTTGGTCTCGAACAGCATCGACAGGACGATGCCGACCGTTGTCAGGATTGCCAGAGAGGCAGCCAGGATCAGCAGCGCAAGGACACCTCGCTCCACCACGTTGCGGGCGCGGAAATCCTTGTGAGTGCGGCTGTGGGCCCACGCAAAGCCGCCAAGCGCCAGCAGCGCGACTACCACGGTCATTGCGGTTTTGCCGGTATGCGACAGGTTGCGGTATGACTGAGCCGCATTCAGAACCTCGGGCCGCACATCGGCACCTAGGGCAACTCCGACTTCGCCCATCAGGGCGCGCAGGTCCTGCCCGCTGCTGGAGGCATCGCGGGCCTGACGGCGGGTCAGCAGTTCCTGCTCCACCGCGAGATCCAGCCCTTCGGCAACCCGGCGCACGTCGCTCATCACCAAGCCGAGGGTGGAGCTTTCCGGAACCGCCTCAGGCGGGATCATGCCCGAGACACGGTTCTCAATGACCAGCGGCTGGGCCAGCAGCCAAATGGCCAGCACAGCGATGGCAGGCACAAAGGATGCCAGTGCAACATGGTAGCCGTAATAGGACGGCAGAGAATGAAGTTCTCTTGCATCGCCCCCGGCGGATTGGAGCGCGCGGCTGCGCCCCCAGTAAAAACCCGCTGCGGACAGCGCAAGCAGGAGAACAACGAGCCAGAAAGTGGGCATGGAGGGCTCCGTTAGGCGGTGACGGAAAGGGAAACAGCGTCGGGGACCGGGAAAAACTGCGCCGGGGCAGAAAAGTCCGCCCCGGCAAATCTTACGTCAGGACAAAGCCTTAGGAGTTGCCGCCCATGACGGCTTCGTTGGCGACGGTTTCCTGGGTCTCGGCCAGTTCCGGGTCTGCCACCAGGCCGTATTCGGCCAGCGGGCCGTCTTCGCCTGCAACTTCGTCAGCGACGAAGAACTCAGCATATTCCTTGAGGCCGGGGATCACGCCGATGTGGGCTTTCTTCACGTAGAAGAACAGCGGGCGGGAGACCGGGTATTCGCCGGTTGCGATGCTCTCGGTCGAGGGCACAACACCGGACATGGTGGCAACCTGCAGCTTGTCGGTGTTGTTCTCATAGAACGCCAGGCCAAAGACGCCGATGCCGTCCTTGTTGCTTTCGATGCGGGCCAGGGTCTCGGTGTAGTCGCCGTCGATGTCGACCGACTTGCCGTCGGTGCGCAGGGCGATACAGGCTTTCTCGGCTGCTTTCTTGTCGCCGCCGTTGGCTTCCTTGAAGGCTTCAAAGGCGCCGGTTTCCTCGCAGCCTGCCAGGATAACCTTATCTTCAAACACTTCGCGGGTGCCGTGCTTGGTGCCCGGAACGAAGGCCTGGATGTCGACGGCCGGGAAATCGGCGTTCACGTCGGCCCAGGTCTGGTTCGGGTTATCGGCCAGCTGGCCGTCGACCAGGATCTTGTCGGACAGCGCCAGGAACCAGTCGGACGGGGTGAACTCAAAAGCGTTGGCGTTGGCGTTGATGTCGGAGGCAAACACGATGCCGTCATAGCCGATGCGGACTTCGATGATGTCGGTCACGCCGTTTTCGGCACAGGCGGCGACTTCCTTGTCTTTGATCTTGCGCGAGGCGTTGGCGACGTCGATGGTGTTTTCGCCCACACCTTCGCAGAACCGCTTGAGGCCCGCGGAGGAGCCGCCGGATTCCACAACCGGAGTCGGGAAGTCGAAGTTCTCGCCAAAAGCCTCAGCCACGATAGAGGCATAGGGCAGAACGGTCGACGAACCGGCAACCTGCACCTGGTCGCGCGCGGCTGCTGCAGTGGCAGAAACGGCGGAAATTGCCAGGGCGGAAGCGGTCAGTTTCACAAAGGACATTTTTGTCTCCATGAGTTTTCAATGTTCGATCACCCCTCGATGATCTTGGCGCATCACCTAGAGGCCGCTGATGAGGCTTTTGTGACACCAGTGTAACAGCTTCATGACAACCGCCGTTTGGACGGAAAAAAATGTGTCATGAATCGGCAAACCGCCGCCGGGAATTACCGGCGGCGGTTTGTGTGCAGCGTTATTTGCGGCGCCTGGTCATTCCGGCAGGATCACAGTGAAAACAGAGCCCTGCCCCAATTCGCTTTCCACCCGCAGGCGTCCGCGGTGGCGATTGATGATATGTTTTACAATTGCCAGCCCCAGCCCGGTGCCGCCCATCTCGCGGGAGCGGTGGCTGTCGGCGCGGTAAAACCGTTCGGTCAGGCGCGGCAGGTGGACGGGGTCGATTCCCGGCCCGTTGTCGATCACCTGCACGCGGGCGGCCGGGGCACGCACGGATGGGTCGCGATCAGTATGGCTCAGCACCACCCGGACCTCGTCACCGCCGTATTTCACCGCGTTTTCCACCAGGTTGGTGAAGACCTGCTGCAGCTGGTCCGGATCGCCGGTGACTGACACGGCCTCCTCTGGCGCCTCAAGTTTCATCTGGACGCCGCGGGCCTCCGCCACCGGCTGCAGCGTCCTGAGAGTGGAGGCCAGATGGCCGGTCAGATCGACCTTCTGCTTGGGCCGCACCCGTTCTTCGCTTTCCACCCGGTTCAGGGACAAGAGATCGCCTACCAGGCGGTTCATCCGGCTGGCCTCGCCTTCCATGATCGTCAGAAAACGGTCGCGGGCCTGCGCATCCTCGCGGGCCGGACCGCGCAGGGTTTCGATGAAGCCAATCAGCGCGGTCAGCGGCGTGCGCAGCTCGTGGCTGACGTTACCGACGAAATCGCGCCGCATCTGGCCTGCCTGCTCGCGCTCGGTGACATCATCGAAACAGGCCAGCACCGCGCCGCCGCCGACGGCGCCGATGCCGGGCACATAGCGCAGGGTGACGGCAAAGGTCGTGTCCTGGGCACCGTCATTGGCGAGGTGGCGGGCCATGCGGGGGTTGCGGTCGCGCAGGCAGCCTTCGATGGCGGTTGCGACGCTGGGCTGGCGCAGGATGGTGGCGAAATGGCGCCCCTTCACCCCTTGCCCCAGAAGCGTGGCCGCTTCGGTATTCACCGCGATGAACCGCTCGGTCTGGTCCACCAGCACAGCGGGCAGCGGGATGGCCGCCAGAAATCCGTCAATCAGCTCCGTCGTCATCAGATCCCCGTCGTTGAGTGTCCGGCCTGCCTAGCGCTGCTTTGTAAACGCCGTGTGGCACCCGCGTTCAGCCAGCGCAAAAACCGGGGTACGGATGCTGGTTACAGCAGTTTCAGCTCAGCCCGGAAGCGGCGCATGTTGTCCTGATAATGCAATGCGCTTTGGGTGAGCTTCTCTGCCAGCGCGGCATCCACCTCCCGCACGACCTTGCCGGGGCTGCCCATGACCAGCGAGTTATCGGGGATTTCCTTGTTCTCGGTGATCAGGGCGCCGGCGCCGATCAGACAGTTCTTACCGATCTTTGCACCGTTCAGGATGGTGGCGCCCATACCGACCAGGGTGTTTTCGCCGATGATACAGCCGTGCAGCATCGCCTTGTGGCCGATGGTGCAGTTCTTGCCGATGGTCAGCAGGTAGCCCGCATCAATGTGCATCACCACGTTTTCCTGCACATTGGTGCCTTCGCAAATGCGGATCTCCTCGTGGTCGGCGCGGATGGTGACGCCGAACCAGACCGACGACCCCGCCTCCATCACCACCTTGCCGATCAGATTGGCATCGGGGGCGACCCAGGTGTCCTCGTGGATTTGCGGCTGGTGGTCTCCAAGGGTGTAAAGGGTCATGACTGTTCCTCGAATTGGGTTTGCAGGGCGCGCACGTGCTCTTGCAGCTTGGGCTGCTGGATCCGGCGCATCCGCTCGGCCTCGACGATGGTTTTCAGCTTGGCTTCGGTCTGGTCCAGGTCGTCATTGACCAGCACATAATCGTAATAGCCCCAGTGGCTGATCTCATCCCAGCTTTTCTGCATCCGTTTGGCGATCACCTCGTCGCTGTCCTGAGCCCGGGTTTCCAGGCGGCGGCGAAGCTCTGGAATGGAGGGCGGCAGGATAAAGATCGACAGCGCGTGCTTGCCCAGGTCGGAGTTGCGGATCTGGATTTCGCCCTGCCAGTCGACGTCGAACAGCACGTCCTGGCCGGCCTCGATGGTGTCTTTTACCGGGCCTGCCGGGGAGCCGTAGAAGTTGCCGAACACGTGGGCGTGCTCCAGCATTCCCCCTTCGGCCACCTTCTGGCGGAACTCGTCCTCGGACATGAAGAAGTACTCGCGGCCATGCTCCTCGCCCGGGCGCGGGGCGCGGGTGGTGGCGGAGACCGAGAACTTGAGCCCCGGGTCCCATGCCATCAGGCGGCGGGCCAGTGTGGATTTGCCTGCGCCCGAAGGCGATGAGAGGATGATCAAAAGGCCGCGGCGGTCCGCCATCTGGGCACTCCTTTTCTTATTCTATGTTCTGCACCTGCTCGCGCATCTGGTCGATCACGGTTTTCAGCTCAAGCCCCACCGCCGTCAAGGCGCTGTGCTGCGCTTTTGAACAAAGCGTGTTGGCCTCTCGGTTGAATTCCTGCATCAGGAAGTCGAGCCTGCGGCCCACGGCGCCGCCCTTGACCAGCAGGTCGCGCGCGGCTTCGACATGGGCGCCGAGGCGGTCCAGTTCCTCGGTCACGTCTGCCTTGACGGCAATCAGCGCCAGTTCCTGCGCGACGCGGTCCGGATCGGCACCGTCGGCGTTGTCCAGCACCCGGGCCAGGTTGGCCTTGAAGGTTTCCGCCATTTTGACTTTGCGCTCGTCGGCCCGTGCCCCTGCTTGGGCGGTCAGTGAGGCAACCTGCTCCAGCTGGCCGTTAAGGATTACGGCAAGCGCGGCGCCTTCGGCTTCGCGCATCTGCACGAATTCCGCCACAAGGATTTCCAGTTCCTTGCTCAGCGCCTTGACCAGCGGCGCCGGGTCATCGTCCACAGCGGCTTGCTCGAGCACGCCCTTGAATCCCAGCACCTCGGCGGCGGAGGCCGGGCGGATGCCGACCCGGTTCTGCTGCGCAATGGACTGCGCCTCGCCCAGGGCCTTGATGACCGACTGCAAGACTGCCGTGTTGATCTGAACCTGCGCGGCGCTGTCTTCGGTCCGTGACAGCCGCAGCGTCAGCGAGACATTGCCCCGTGCCAGCGCCTTGGACAAAACCGAACGGATATGGTTTTCAAGGCCGTCCAGCCAGTCCGGAACCCGCAACCGGATGTCCAGCCCCTTGGCATTGACCGAGCGGAGTTCCCAGCTCCAGCTGTGCTGCCCGGTGCTGCCCTGCGCCGAGGCAAAGGCGGTCATGCTGCGGATGGTCATGGCAAAGGCCCTCTCGTCGCTGGTGATTGGTCAGCTCTACTGTCTCGAAAGTATAGGGTGCAAGCGCAATCGCAAAAACGCCGCTACCCCTGCACGTTAACCATTGCTTAAAGAAGTAGTCCAAATTTGAATTAGATTGTGTCATCTTAACTTCAGGGTAACCATACCGGCCCTAAGTGTTAACGCAGCCGCTGGCTGACAGAAACTCAAGGCACGCCGGGGCTAAAGGGGATATGAGATGATTTTTGGCAGCCGCAGCGGTACCGAAAAGACCAGCAGTCAGGACAAGGTTGTTTCCATGAACCGGTTCCGCAAAGGCGGACCGCTGTCGCCGCTGCGCCAGGCGGAGGCCTATTGGACGGCCCTGCGGCGCGGCGATGATGTGCCGAGCCGGTCGCAGATCGATCCGCGCGGGCTTGAGAATATCCTGAGCAACACATTCATTCTGGAGCGGATCGCACCGGGCATCGCCCGCTTCCGCCTGGCCGGGTCGATGGTGAATGACATGGCCGGCATGGAAGTGCGCGGTATGCCGGTCACCGCCTTCTTCACCACCGAGGCGCGCAAGCAGCTGAGCTCGGCGATGGAGCATATGTTCGAGACGCCCGCAATTGTGGAGCTGGAGCTGCAGATCGAAGCGCCGCGCCTGCGCACTCCTCGCGAGGCCCGCATGCTGCTGCTGCCTCTGCGCAGCGATCTGGGTGACATCAGCCGGGTGCTGGGCGTGCTGGTGGCGGATGAGGGCGAGACGGTCACCTCGCAGCGGTTCTCGATCTCCTCGATCGAGATGCGCGCGGTCTCCAAGACCCCGGGCACTGCCGGGTTCAAGGCCAAGCCGCGTCCCGATACCACGCCTCCCGCCACGCCAGCAGCCAAGGAAGAGCGCCGCGACGTGAACCAGCCGAACCCGGGCTTTGCCGAGACCCAGGCGCGGTTCAAGCCGGAGCGCTCCATTTTGGATGAGGCCAAGGCGCTGCTGGAGCGCAGCCGCGCGGCCAGACCCGCAGCACCGGCAGAGACACCCGCGGCGGCACCGGCCAAGCCCAAGGGCGCGCCGCACCTGCGCCTGGTGGTCAGCCGCGACTAACAGGCCGCGCCGCACAGATCTTATCATTCAAGTACAAGGTCATAGCACTTGAATTGACTGCGCCCCGAGGGAGAACCCCCGGGGCGCCTTTTCTTTTGCAAGAACCGTGGAAAGGCCGCGCAGCCGCGGCCCCACTGGTGTCAGCCTGCCTGACGGGCTTTTTGCGCGGCGCGCAGGGCGGACAGTTCCTCGGCCACCAGGAAGGCAAGTTCCAGCGACTGGCTGGCGTTCAGGCGCGGATCGCAGGCGGTGTGGTAACGGTCGCTCAGGTCCTCTTCGGTCACCGCACGGACGCCGCCGGTGCATTCGGTCACGTCCTGGCCGGTCATCTCGAAGTGCACGCCGCCGGGGATCGTGCCCTCGGCCTTGTGGACGCCGAAGAAGTCGCGCACCTCGCGCAGCACGCTGTCGAAGGGGCGGGTCTTGTAGCCGGTGGAGGATTTGATGGTGTTGCCATGCATCGGGTCGCAGACCCAGGTAACATTGGCCCCCTCTTCCTTCACGGCCTTGACCAGCCGCGGCAGATGCTCGCCTGCCTTACCCGCACCGAAGCGCGCGATCAGGGTCAGTTTGCCCTCTTCGTTCTCCGGGTTCAGGCGCGCCATCAGCACCTTCAGGTCCTCGGCGGTGGTGGACGGGCCGCACTTGAGGCCGATCGGGTTCAGCACACCACGGCAGAATTCCACATGGGCACCGTCGGGCTGGCGGGTGCGATCGCCGATCCAAATCATGTGGCCGGAGCCGGCCAGCCATTTACCGGAGGTCGAGTCCAGACGGGTCAGCGCTTCCTCATATTCCAGCAGCAGGCCTTCGTGGCTGGTATAGAATTCGACGGTCGAGAACTCATGGGTGGTGTCGGCGGTGATGCCCGCAGCGCCCATAAAGTCGATGGTGTCCTGAATGCGGGTGGCAATCTCGCTGTATTTTTGGACTTCCTGCTCGTCGGTGAAGCCCAGGGTCCAGGAGTGCACCCGGCTCATGTCGGCAAAGCCGCCGGTGGAGAAGGCACGCAGCAGGTTCAGCGTGGCCGCGGCCTGGGTGTAGGCCTGCAGCATCTTGCTGGGATCGGGAATGCGGGCTGCCGGTGTGAAGGCAAGCTCGTTGATGATGTCGCCGCGGTAGCTGGGCAGTTCGACGCCATCAATGGTTTCGGTCGGCGCGCTGCGCGGCTTGGCAAACTGGCCGGCCATGCGGCCCACCTTCACAACCGGCACCTTGGCGCCATAGGTCAGCACCATCGCCATTTGCAGCATCACCTTGAATGTGTCGCGGATCGCATCGGCGCTGAACTGGTCAAAGCTTTCGGCGCAATCGCCGCCCTGCAGCAAAAACGCCTCGCCGCGGCCCGCAGCGCCCAGATGCTGCTTGAGGCGGCGCGCCTCACCGGCAAAGACCAGCGGAGGATACTTGGAAAGCTGAGCCTCGACAGCGTTCAGCGCTGCCGCATCGGTGTAGTCCGGCATCTGAACCCGCGGCTTGCTGCGCCAGTCCGATTTTTGCCATTCGCTCATGACTTTTTCTCCGCATCAGAGGACTTTAGAATTTGTAGGGTGCTCTATACAAAATCCGCTCCTTGGAGGCCAGTTTAGAATTGCGCCTACTTGACCCGGCGTCCATCCTGTGAACACGGTTTTCCGACCTGCCGCGGAGCGTGCTCCCGCGGCCCGACTTGTTTCTTGAAGGACCCCCGCCATGCAGACGTCACGCAAGCCTGCTGATTCTGGAACAGAAGCCGGCCAGCCGAAGAGGTTCGTGTTTGTGCTGCTCGACAAATTTACGATGCTGTCCTTTGCATCGGCTGTTGAGTGCCTGCGGATCGCCAACCGGATGTATGGCGAGGATATGTATTCCTGGACCCTGGTGGGCGAAGGCGGCGAGAATGTAACCTGTTCCGCCGGAACCACTTTTCATCTGGACGACGATCTGATCGAGCTGCGCCGCGACGACGTGGTGATGCTGTGCTCCGGTATCGACGTGCAGGAGGCCACCACCAAGAAGCTGCTGGCCTGGCTGCGCCGCGAGGCGCGCAAGGGGCTGACCGTGGGCGGGCTGTGCACCGCGTCTTACACCATGGCCAAGGCCGGACTGCTGGACGGCAAACGGGCCACCATCCATTGGGAAAACGCCGACAGCTTTGCCGAGGAATTCGACGAGGTCGACCTGACCAAATCGGTTTTCGTGATCGACGGCAACCGGGTTTCAACCGCAGGCGGCACATCGTCTATCGACCTGATGCTCAAGCTGATTGCCAATGACCACGGCGAAGAGCTGGCAAACGCGGTGGCGGATCAGCTGATCTATTCCTCGATCCGCACCGACCAGGACACCCAGCGGCTGTCGATCCCGACCCGTATCGGCGTGCGCCACCCCAAGCTGTCGATGGTGATCCAGATGATGGAAGCCAATATCGAAGAACCGATCAGCCCGTCGGTGCTGGCGCAGGATGTCGGCATGTCGACCCGTCAGCTGGAGCGGCTGTTCCGCCGCTACCTGAACCGCTCGCCCAAGCGCTATTACATGGAGCTGCGGCTGCAGAAGGCGCGCAACCTCCTGATGCAGACCGACATGAGCGTGATTAACGTGGCGCTGGCCTGCGGCTTTGCCTCGCCGTCGCATTTCTCCAAATGCTACCGGGCGCATTACGACACGACGCCGTACCGCGAGCGCGGCAGCAAGGCGGCGCACTACAAGGCCTGACCGGCGCTTGGCTGTTCCGTTTCAGCGGGACAGCCTGAATACGGCTCCTTCAGTTTCCGAGGCGAACCATATGCTGCCATCGGGCGCTTCCTGCACATCGCGGATACGGCCCGTCTCATCGCTGCGCAGCTGTTCGACCTCTTTAAGCGGTGCTCCGGAAAGGCGGGAGATGTAGCCGAATTTCAGTGAGCCCACGAAAATATCGCCGCGCCACTCCGGCCACATCCGGCCGGAATAGATCATCATTCCGGAAGGCGCGATGGACGGGTCCCAGTACCACTGCGGCTGTTCCATCCCGGGCTTTGCGGTGCCCTCGCCGATCCGCGCGCCGGAGTAATGGCGGCCGTAGGAGATCACCGGCCAGCCGTAATTGGCACCCTTGCGGACCCGGTTGACCTCGTCACCGCCCTTGGCGCCATGTTCAGCGACCCAGAGATTGCCTTGCAGATCCAGCGCCATCCCCTGCGGGTTGCGGTGCCCGTAGGACCAGATCTCCAGCTGGGCGCCTTCGGTCCTAATGAACGGATTGCTGGCGGGCACTGTGCCGTCGCGGTTGATCCGCACCACCGACCCCTGGTGCAGCCGCAGGTTCTGGGCGCTGGGCCGGTCACCGCGCTCCCCCAGCGAAACAAACAGCGTGCCGTCCCCCGCTTCCACCACGCGGGCGCCGAAATGCCGCCCGCCGCGGGAACCGGGCGCAGCCTCAAACAGCCGCCTGACGCCTGTCAGCCGGCTATTGTCCCGGCTGAGCTTGCCAACGGCCAAGGCGGTGCCTGCCCCGCGCCCCTGGCGCTTGGCGTAGGTCAGGAAAACCTCGCGGCTGCTGGCAAAGTCCCGCGGCACCATCACGTCCAGCAGCCCGCCCTGCCCCTCGGCTACAACCGCAGGCGTGCCGCTGATGGGCTGCTTTTGCCCGTTTCGAATATAAAAAAGCTGGCCGTCCCGCTCAGTCACCAGGAGGCCGCCGTCCGGCAGAAACGCAAAGGCCCAGGGCACATCAAACCCCGCAGCCATCCGGGTCAGGCGCAGTGTGCCCTGGCTGCTGGAGAGAGTTTCTGCCCATGCGGCCGTGAAAACCGTCATCAGCGCCAGGGCAAGCGTCACGGGGCGGAGCAGCTGCAACATTGAGGTCTTTTCCTTCTGCTGATTCCACGGTAAATCCACGCCGGCGCTGCATCCGGGGATCAAGAGGAGGAGCAGCGCAAGACAGGCGGCCCGAGGAAAATTGTTCCGGTTCAATAAGACTTTTCTTTTTCAACCGGCTTGCCTAGGGTCCGATGTGAACATTTTTGTTCCAACAATGGGAGTTCTCAAATGAAAAAACTGCTGATGGCCACCGCGGCTGTTGCGCTGACCGCTGGCACCGCATTTGCCGGCGGCCACGCGAAGGAAGTGAAACTGGGCGTGCTGTTCGGCTTCACCGGCCCGATTGAATCGCTGGCCCCGGCTATGGGCGACGGTGCTGAGCTGGCCATGGAAGAGGTTACCAAGTCGGGCAAGCTGCTGGACAGCGCCACCGTGACCCCGGTCCGCGCGGACACCGGCTGTATCGACAACGGCCTGGCAGTGGCAAACGGCGAAAAGCTGGTGGCTGAGGGCGTGAACGGCATCATCGGCGGCGACTGTTCCGGCGTGACCGGTGCCATCCTGCAGAACGTGGCGATTCCGAACGGCATGGTGATGATTTCTCCGTCGGCAACCTCGCCGGGCCTGTCGACCATGGAAGACAACGGCCTGTTCTTCCGCACCTCGCCGTCCGACGCCCGCGAAGGCCAGGTCATGGCCGAGATCCTGAAAGAGCGCGGCATCAACTCGATCGCCCTGACCTACACCAACAACGACTATGGCAAGGGCCTGGCAGACGCCATCAAGACCTCCTTTGAGGAAGTTGGCGGCGAAGTTACCATCGTGACCGCGCATGAAGACGGCAAAGGCGACTACTCCGCAGAAGTCGGCGCGCTGGCGTCTGCCGGCGGCGACGTGCTGGTTGTGGCCGGTTACCTGGACCAGGGCGGCCTGGGCATCATCCAGGGTGCGCTGGATTCCGGTGCGTTTGACACCTTCGGCCTTCCCGGCGGCATGATCGGCGACAGCCTGCCCGCCAACGTTGGTGCGGACCTGGACGGCTCTTTCGGCCAGATCGCGGGCTCTGACAGTAAGGGCGCGGAAATCTTTGCCGAAATGGCAAAAGAGCGCGGCTTTGACGGCACTTCGGCCTATGCGTCCGAATCCTATGACGCAGCGGCGTTGTTCCTGCTGGCGATGCAGGCGGCCAACTCCACCAGCCCGGCGGACTACGTCGGCAAGATCCTGGACGTGGCCAACGCTCCGGGCGAGCCGATCAACCCGGGTGAGCTGGGCAAGGCGCTGGAAATCCTCGCCGCTGGCGGTGACATTGACTATCAGGGCGCAACCGGCGTTGAGCTGATCGGCCCGGGTGAGAGCGCAGGCTCCTACCGCGAGATCGAAGTGAAGGACGGCAAGAACGAAACCCTTCGCTTCCGCTGATAACCTTCGGAAACGCAACCGATAAAGAGCAGCCCGGGCCCCGCCCGGGCTGTTCCAAATTAAAAACGCCGCAAAAACTGCGGCAGGGGATGAAATGTCATGATCGTCGTCGAGGACTTGCATAAGCACTTCGGCGGGTTCCACGCGGTGGACGGCGCCTCGCTGGAAATCGCCAAGGGGTCCATAACCGGTTTGATCGGCCCGAACGGTGCCGGAAAAACCACTCTTTTCAACGTAATCGCAGGTGTTCTGGAACCGACCTCAGGCCGGGTCACCATGGACGGTGAGGATATCACCGGCCTGCCGCCGCATGAGCTGTTCCACAAGGGCCTGCTGCGCACCTTTCAGATCGCGCATGAGTTCTCCTCGATGACCTGCCGGGAAAACCTGATGATGGTGCCCGGCGCGCAGTCGGGGGAGAGCCTGTGGAACACCTGGTTCGGCCGCAAGCGGATTGCTGACGAGGAACGCGCGCTGCGGGCCAAGGCCGACGAGGTGCTGGAGTTCTTGACCATCAGCCATATCGCGGACCTGAAGGCAGGCCAGGTCTCCGGCGGCCAGAAGAAGCTGCTGGAACTGGGCCGCACCATGATGGTGGACGCCAAGATCGTCTTCCTCGACGAGGTCGGCGCCGGTGTGAACCGCACCCTGCTCTATACCATCGCCGATGCGATCAAGCGCCTGAACGAGGAGCGCGGATATACCTTCGTGGTGATCGAGCACGACATGGAATTCATCGGCCGCCTGTGCGACCCGGTGATCTGCATGGCCGAAGGTAAAAAGCTTGCCGAAGGCACCCTGGACGAGATCAAGGCGAACGAGCATGTGATCGAGGCCTATCTGGGTACCGGTCTGAAAAACAAGGATAAGCTGGAGGCGGACGCATGAGCGATAACCCCTACCAGGACGATCACGGCAACAAGGACGCCTCGATCACCAACCTGAAGGGCATGGGCACAATGCAGCCGGCCCATCTGAAAAGCGGCCCCACGCACAAGGTCGAGGGCGGCCCGTTCCTGATCGGCGACACGATGACCGGCGGTTATGGCAAGGGTCCGGACATCCTGCATGACTGCACCATCGCCGTCGACAAGGGCGAAATCGCGGTGATCGTCGGCCCCAACGGCGCCGGTAAGTCGACCGCAATGAAAGCGGTGTTCGGGATGCTGAACGTGCGCTCCGGCGCGGTGCGGCTGGACGGCGAGGACATCACCCAGCTCACCCCGCAGGACCGGGTAATCAAGGGCATGGGGTTCGTGCCCCAGACCAGCAACATCTTCACCTCGATGACGGTGGAGGAAAACCTGGAGATGGGCGCGTTTATTCGCACCGATGATTTCCGGGATACTATGGAGCAAGTCTATGACCTGTTCCCGATCCTGCGCGACAAGCGCAACCAGCCGGCCGGTGAGCTGTCTGGCGGCCAGCGCCAGCAGGTTGCAGTAGGCCGCGCGCTTATGACGAAACCGAAGGTTCTTATGCTGGACGAACCGACGGCGGGTGTGTCCCCCATCGTGATGGATGAGCTGTTCGACCGCATCATCGAGGTTGCCCGCACCGGGCTGCCGATCCTGATGGTGGAGCAGAACGCCAAGCAAGCGCTTGAGATCGCGGACAAAGGCTATGTCCTGGTACAGGGGCGCAATGCCTATACCGGCACCGGCAAGGAGCTGCTGGCCGATCCCGAAGTGCGTAAGTCGTTCTTGGGGGGGTGAGGTTAATGACTGGAAATTTCTGCCAAGCCGTCGGCTCCACTTCGCTGGCAACTGCCGCAATTTGCGCTTCGGCTCAAACCGGCTGGGCGTTTTTCGATCCGACGTATGCGTGTGAAGTCAAAGCGCCACAGGTAATTGCGACTGAAGGCGGTGAAATTCTTGAACTCCAGGCTAGAGACAGTGTCACTGTTCAATACTTTCACTTCTGTGATGACGATTACTGTCCTGCTCACGTCCGGGCTCCGAAAGGCACTGGCTTTTCTGCTTGGAGCAGCGCTTTTACTTCCGACACCTCTCGGCTGCCAACAGACAAGGTAGAAGGCCGCCGGGGTGGGAACGTAACTTGGCATCACGCAAATAACGGAGACCGTAGCGATATGGTCAAAATCCAATTGGATTGCCAGTCGGAAGCGGGGCTTTACTGATGGATCTTCTCAACGCCCTCGTGGCGCTTACCAACTTTGTTATTGTCCCCGGGCTGGCTTATGGCAGCCAGCTGGCGCTTGGCGCGCTGGGGGTGACGCTGATCTACGGGATCCTGCGGTTCTCGAATTTTGCCCATGGCGACACCATGGCGTTCGGCGCGATGGTCACAATCCTGATCACCTGGGCTTTCCAGTCCATGGGGATCAGCGCAGGCCCGCTGCCGACGGCGCTGCTGGCGCTGCCCTTTGGCATTCTGGGCACCATCGGCCTGGCGCTGCTGACCGATAAGACCGTCTACCGGTTCTACCGCCAGCAAAAGGCAAAGCCTGTGATCTTCGTGATGGTCTCGCTTGGTGTGATGTTCATGATGAACGGCATCGTGCGCTTTATCATCGGCCCCGGCGACCAGCGGTTTGCCGATGGCGAGCGTTTCATCATCAAGGCGCGCACCTTCAAACAGATGACCGGCCTGGATGAAGGCCTGGCAATCAAGACCACCCAGGGCATCACCGTGATCACCGCAATCATCGTGGTGGCGGTGCTGTTCTGGTTCCTGAACAAGACCCGCACGGGCAAATCCATGCGGGCCTACTCGGACAACGAGGATCTGGCGCTGTTGTCGGGCATCAACCCGGAGCGCGTGGTGATGTACACCTGGATGATCGTGGCGGCGCTGGCGACCATTGCCGGGGTTCTCTATGGCCTCGACAAGTCGTTCAAACCCTTCACCTATTTCCAGCTGCTGCTGCCGATCTTTGCCTCTGCCATCGTTGGCGGCCTCGGCAACCCGATCGGGGCGATTGCCGGCGGGTTCATCATCGCGTTTTCCGAAGTGACGATCACCTATGCCTGGAAGAAGGTTCTGACCTATGGCCTGCCGGAGAGCCTGGCGCCTGACGGGCTGGTTCAGCTCCTCAGCACCGACTACAAGTTCGCGGTTTCCTTCGCGATCCTGATTGTCGTCCTCCTGTTCAAGCCCACCGGCCTTTTCAAAGGGAAAGCGGTATGACCGATACTATGAAACATACCCTTCTTTTCGTCTTTGTCGGCGTGATGATCCTGCTGGAAGGCATGACCGACTTCCTGTTCTTCTCCGGCTCCTGGAACTCGGCGCTGGTGATCCTGAACATGGGGCTGATCTCGGCCATCATGGCGATTGGCGTGAACATCCAGTGGGGCTTTGCCGGGCTGTTCAACGTCGGCATCATGGGCTTTACCGCGCTTGGCGGGCTGGCCGTGGTGCTGACTTCCACACCGGTGATCCCTGCGGCCTGGTCTTCGGGCGGCGTCAGCATCGTAATGGCCTTGGTCATGGGTGCGATGACAATCGTGGCCGCGGTGATGATCACCAAGAACATGCCAGCGGGTAAATTCAGAACGCTGGTCCTGCTGGCTGTTCTGGTCACCGGCTTCTTTGTTTACCGCGCGATCTTCGACCCGGCGGTCAGCTCGGTCGAGGCGATCAACCCGGCGCTGCAGGGCAATATCGGCGGCCTGGGCCTGCCGGTTCTGCTGGCCTGGCCCGCGGGCGGTCTGCTGGCGGCCGGCGCGGCCTGGCTGATCGGCAAGACGGCCCTGGGCCTGCGCTCGGACTATCTGGCCATTGCCACTTTGGGCATCGCCGAGATCATCATCGCGGTCTTGAAGAACGAGGACTGGCTGTCGCGCGGCGTGAAGAACGTGGTCGGCCTGCCCCGCCCGCTGCCCTATGAGGTCGATCTGCAGAACGATCCGTCCTTTGTGGAGCGTGCGGCAAGCTGGGGCATGGACCCGGTCACCGCCTCGACCGTCTACGTCAAGGCGGGTTATGCGGTGATGTTCGCGGTGGTTCTGCTGGCGCTTTTGTGGATGGCGCAGATGGCGCTGAAAAGCCCCTGGGGCCGGATGATGCGCGCGATCCGCGATAATGAGACCGCGGCCGAAGCCATGGGCAAGGACGTCACCCGCCGCCACCTGCAGATCTTTGTGCTGGGTTCCGCAATCTGCGGCATTGCCGGCGCGATGATGACCACACTGGACAGCCAGCTGACGCCGGGCACCTACAACCCGCTGCGGTTCACCTTCCTCATCTGGGTGATGGTGATCGTGGGCGGTTCCGGCAACAACTTTGGCGCGGTGCTGGGCGGCATGCTGATCTGGTTCTTCTGGATCAAGGTGGAACCGATGGGCATCCTGCTGATGGAGCTGGTGACCGCAGGCATGGCCGACGGCAGCGCGCTGAAGGCGCATCTGATGGAAAGCGCCTCGCACATGCGGCTGTTCACCATGGGGCTGATCCTGCTCCTGGTGCTGAGGTTCAGCCCGCGCGGCCTGATCCCCGAAAAGTAAGAACGCACGGGCCCTGTCTGGATGATCCCAGGCAGGGCCCTGCACTTTTTCAAGACGGTCGCAGTTTATTCGATTGATTGCCGTCAGACCGAAGCCCCGATGAAGCCCACGCCTCAGGTTTTCCTTAAAATTGGAAAATACCTGCCTCATTTTCTTAACTATCAGGTGCTAAGCAGTTCACTAATAACAAAGAGGCACGGTTCCATGCGCAATACTCTGACTCTCTTTCTGATATCCGCGGCGGCGGCCGCATTGTCCGGCTGCGTTTCGCCAGAGCAGTTTGAAACCACTCCGGTGCAGCTCCAGACAAGCAAAGGCATCGTGACTTGTCAGCTTTATACCAAGGACCGGGTTCTTTGGGACCGCTCGATCGACCGCCCCGCGGCCATGTCGGTGCAGGAGGCTGACGCGATCTGCAAGCAGGAAGGGCAGCGGCAAAAGGACGGCGTCTGATCCGCACTTTTGCAAAATTTGGCTAACCCCTAACGGCCCTTGAACAGGCTGCCGAGGATGCCGCGGACAATGCGGCGTCCTGTCGTGCCTTTCAGCTCCTTGATCACCGCTTCCGACATCGCAGAGGCAAAGCTGTCCTTCTGGCGGTAAGAGCGGGACGAGGACCGGCTGACCCGTGTTCCGGAATAGCGGCGGCCAGCGTTGAACTCACGCGCCGCCGGTTTCGGCGACTCTTCTGCTGCGGTTTCGGCCGCTTCAGCTTCCTGGGCCGCGGCCTGCGCCCGTTGGGCAAGGATCTCATGTGCTGACCGCCGGTCCAGAGTCGTCTCATATTTTCCGGCCATATCGGACGCTTTGAGCATGGCCGCCCGCTCCTGCGCGGTGATTGGCCCCAGCTGGGAACTTGGCGGGCGGATCAAGGTCCGTTCCACCACGCCAGGCACGCCCTTCTTTTGCAGCATCGAAGTGACCGCCTCGCCGACACCGACCTCGCGGATCGCCTCTTCGGTCGAAAACCGCGGGTTCTCGCGGTAGGTTTCCGCGGCCAGCCGCAGGTTCTTGCGGTCCTTGGCGGTGAAAGCACGCAACGCATGCTGGATGCGGTTGCCGAGCTGGCCCAGGATATCCTCGGGCACATCGGCAGGGTTCTGGGTGATGAAATACACCCCCACGCCCTTTGACCGGATCAGCCGGGCCACTTGCTCCACTTTGTCGATCAATGCCTTGGGGGCATCCTCAAACAGCAAATGCGCTTCGTCAAAGAAGAAGACCAGGCGCGGCTTGTCTGGATCGCCAACCTCAGGCAGTTCCTCGAACAGCTCGCTGAGGAGCCAGAGCAAGAATGTTGCGTAGAGGCCCGGTGCGGCCATCAGTTTATCCGCGGCCAAGATGTTGACCATACCCCCGCCATTTGAATCGCAGCGCATCAGGTCGCTGAGCTCTAGCGCCGGCTCCCCGAACAGACCGGCACCGCCCTGGTTCTCCAGCACCAGAAGGCGGCGCTGGATCGCGCCGATCGACGCGGGTGAGACGTTTCCGTAGCGCAGGGACAGCTGGCTGCGGTTTTCGCCGATCCAGACCAGCAGCGCCTGCAGGTCCTTGAGGTCCAGGAGCGGCAGCCCTTCTTCGTCGGCAAGCCGGAAAGCGATGTTCAGAATGCCCTCCTGCGCCTCGCTGAGTTCCAGCAGCCGCGACAGCAGCAATGGGCCCATTTCGGCAACCGTTGTGCGTACGGGATGGCCCTGCTCCCCGTAGAGATCCCAGAAGGTGACTGGACAAGCGTGGTAGCTGTAGTCAGCAAACCCGATCTTTTCCGCCCGGGAGGTGAAGGCGCCATGCAGTTTGTGGCTGTCCGTACCTGGTTTTGCCAGGCCTGACAGGTCTCCTTTCACGTCCGACAGGATCACCGGCACGCCGGCATTGGAGAACCCTTCGGCCAGGATTTGCAGTGTCACCGTCTTGCCTGTGCCGGTTGCGCCGGCAATCAGCCCGTGGCGGTTGGCATAACTCAGCGCCAGCCCCTGCGGTGTGCCGTAACCCTCTCCGCCGCCACCCAGAAAAACCCATTCTTCCATGCCTGCCCCCTGCTTGTGCTTTGCGCCTGTGGATAACAATACAAAGTTAACTTTTCAGTGCGATAGTCAATCTTGCCCGCCCCTGCACATGCGGTTGCCGCGGCGGACATTTCCTCCCTGTCAGACTGGGCCGTGCCTCGTGCACGGCCTTCTTTTTGGCGAAACTGCCTGCAAATCGGGCAGCTGGCACCGCAACCTCTCGCGATTTCCGGCAATTTTCGCCAAATCGTGGCTGTGCTGTATTTTTTTGAACTTGCATGTTGACCGATGGCCAGCCCTTTCGTAACGTCCTACGCAATAACTAAGTCGGCCAGTCCGACGGGGAGACGCAAACACGAAAAAGGGGGCCATCGGGTTCCCTTTTTTGTTCTTATTCAGCACCTTCCACGATTGAGGCGGTTTGAGCGGAATTCCCCGCTGATCGTCTGATATTGACCTGACACTGTCCGGACAGCGTGTTACACGCGAGAGCAGCGTCTGTAGAAAAATGAGGCATTCATGTTGAAGTCCCTGACCCCGATTACGCTGGCCGCAATGCTGGCAATGGCCGCGCCGCTGGCGGCGCAGGAAACGGCAGCGGAAGAGGAAGCCGCCGGGGCGGAAACCGCAGAACAGGCTGAGCAAACCGAACAGGCGGAGCAAGGCGAGCAGGCGGAATCAACCGCGGATCAGCTCCTTGACCTGGGGGAGCCGGTCAGCAACGGCCCGCAGCTTGGTCAGCGTTATTCCAAGGAAAAGCACGGCGACTGGGATCTGGCCTGCATCAAGACCGAGGGCGAAAGCGACCCCTGTTCGCTGCTTCAGATTCTGTCGGGACCGCAAGGCAACCCGATTGCCGAGGTTTCGTTGTTCCGGATCGAGCAGCAGGGCGGCCAGGCGGTTGCCGGTGCAACCGTGATTGTTCCGCTCGAAACCCTGCTGCCGGCTGCGCTGACCATCTCGATCGATGGCGCGCCGGCCAAGCGCTATAACTATTCCTTCTGCAACCAGCTGGGCTGTGTGGCGCAGATCGGCCTGACCCAAGGCGACATCGACGCCTTCAAGAAAGGCAAGGAAGCCACCCTGTCGCTGCGCCCCGCACCGGCGCCGGATCAGGTGGTGGAGATGAAACTGTCGCTGAGCGGGTTTACCGCAGGCTACGACGTAGTGGACGTGGTCAAGCAGTAACGCCAGCCACCCGCCATAACCCAGAAACGCCGCGTCCCCCCTGGGCCGCGGCGTTTCCATTTTCTAGGTCTTCAGACCTTGCGCAGGGCCAGCACCGCGTTCAGCCCGCCAAAGGCAAAGGCATTAGACAGTGCAACCTCGACCGAGGCCTCGCGCGCCTCGTTCGGGACCACATCCAGGTTGCATTCCGGATCCGGCTCCTCATAGCCGATGGTCGGCGCAATCACCCCGTCTCGCAGCGCCATGATGCAGGCCAGCAGTTCCACCGCTCCGGTGCCGCCGATCAGGTGGCCGTGCATGGATTTGGTGGAGGAGATCATCAGGCTGTCCGCGTGCGGGCCGAAGACATCCGCCACCGCAGCGCATTCGGTCTTGTCATTGGCGGCCGTTCCGGTGCCATGCGCGTTGATATAGCCGACCTCTGAAGCGCTGACGCGGGCATCCTGCAGCGCGCCGGCAATGGCCCGCGCGGCGCCCTGCTTGCTGGGCATGACGATATCGGCGGCATCCGAGGACATCGCAAAACCGATGACTTCGCACAGGATTTCTGCGCCGCGTTCCTTGGCGTGATCATATTCCTCGAACACGAAGACGCCGGCGCCTTCGCCCTGCACCATACCGTTGCGGTTGGCGCTGAAGGGGCGGCAGGCGTCCTTGGACATCACCCGCAGGCCTTCCCAGGCTTTTACGCCGCCAAAGCACAGCATCGATTCCGAGCCGCCGGTGATCATCACCGGGCTCATCCCCGTGCGCACCATTTGGAACGCCTGCGCCATCGCATGGTTGGAGGACGCGCAAGCGGTGGAAACGGTAAAACTCGGCCCCTTGAGGTTGAACTGCATCGACACATGGCCGGCCGCGGCATTGTTCATCAGCTTGGGCACCACAAAAGGATGCACCCGGTTTTTGCCGTCCTCGTAGACGCTGCGGTAGTTCTCATCCAGCGTCTGCATACCGCCGCCGGAGTTGCCCAGAACGACACCGGCCTTGGCCGACAGCTCGCCATGAAACTCCAGGCCGGATTGTTCGATAGCTTCCTTGGCTGCGGTCAGGGTGAACTGGGTGAAGCGGTCATAAAGGCTCATCTGCTGCCGGTTGAAGCGGCCTTCGGCCTCGAACCCGCGGACCTGGCCGCCGATGCGGATCACCAGCCGGTCCACATCGCGGAACTCCAATTCTCCGATGCCGCAGCGGCCTTCCCGCATGGCCTCCAGCGTGGCCGGCACCGAATGGCCCAAAGCATTGATAGTCCCGGCCCCGGTAATGACAACGCGCTTCATGAGTGGGCTTACGCCTTTTCCGTGATCAGCTTGTCGATGCCTTCGACGATGGCCGCGACATTGGAGATGTCAAAGTCGCTCTTCTCGGGCTCATTGGCATTGAAGGGAATCGAAATGTCGAACTCCTCTTCAATGGCAAAGATGCTTTCGACCAGCCCCAGGCTGTCGATGCCAAGCTCCGCCAAGGTACTGTCGAGGGTCACATCCGACGGTTCCAGAACCGCCTGTTCGGCAATGATTGCAATGACCTTGTCCTGCGTGCTCATGAAAGGATCCCCGATTTTCTGCCTGAAGCTGATGTAAGTATGCGGCCGCTACTTGAAAACAGCCTTTTTTAACAATTCGATGTCACGCATCAGCCGCGGCAGCCGGCGCTGTGCCTTATACATCTCAGTGTGCGTCTCCATCTTGACGCCCGGGTAGCCCATGATCACGCGGCCCGCAGGCACGTTCGACAGGATCTTGGTTCCGCCGCCGGCAATCACCCCGTCGCCGATGAAGATGTTGTCGACCACACCGCACTGGCCGCCCAGAACAACGTTGTTGCCGATGTCCACCGACCCGGAGATCCCTGTCTGGCCGCACAGCAGGCAGTCATTTCCGACGCGGGTGTTGTGGCCGACGTGAACAAGGTTATCGAGTTTGGTGCCATTGCCGATCACGGTGTCGCGGATGGTGCCGTTGTCGATGGTGCAGTTGGAGCCGAGCTCCACATCATCACCGATGGTGACAGCGCCCAGCGAATGAATGCGGACCCAGGATTGTGCCTTGGCCTCGCCTTGGTCGCCCAAGGTCTTGCGGGCGTTTTCGGCGCCGGAGACCTCCGGCGTCACATAGGAGAACCCGTCGCCTCCGACTCGCGCTCCCGGCTGAGCGCGGAAGCGGTCCCCAATGGTGGAGCGGGCGCCGATCGAGACCATCTCGCGCAGCTGGGCCTCCGCACCGATCACCGCATCCGCACCGATAAAGCAATGCGGGCCGATGACGGATCCCGCGCCAATCCTGGCACCGGCCGCAACAACTGTCAGCGGTCCCACAGAGACGCCCTCGCCCAGCTCGGCGCTGGGATCAACGACGGCGGAGGGGTGAATGCCTGCGGGGAACCCCTGTCCGCGGTCCAGCATGGCGGTCACGCCGGACATGGTCATCCGCGGACGCGTCGCAAAGATCGCGGCCTTGAGCCCGAAAGACTGCCAGTCCGCGCCTTCCCACAGCACTGCAGCCTGGGCGTTGCCTGCCTGCAGGCCTTCGGCGTATTTCGGCGCCATCGCCATGGCAATCTGGCCGGCTTCAGCATCCTGCGGTTCAGCCGCGCCTGCAATCTGCAGGTCCAGGTCGCCCTGGGCTTCAGCGCCCAGGGACTCGGCGATCTGGCGGATAGTGAACATGGCAGGCCCTTTCAGAATAATCCTGTATGGGCCCGGTATTTACCCTTGAACGCTGGGCAGCACCACCCCTGCCCGTTCCAGCGCGGCCCAGATCTTGGCGTCGCGGCCATAGACATCGCGGCGGAATTCCGCACGGCCTTTGCTGGACACAACCGCGGTCCGGTAGATGATATGCACCGGCACCTTCTGCTCCAACTCGACCTTGGTTTCCCGGCCGCTGTTAAGGATGCGGTGGAAGAAGGCCTTGGGGTCTTCGGTCTGGCGCGCCAGCAGCGCATAGGCAAATTCGAACGGCTGCGCGAGACGGATGCAGCCGTGCGAGAAGGCGCGCACTTCACGGGCAAACAGGCTCTTTTGCGGGGTGTCGTGCAGATAGATGTTGTACTTGTTCGGGAACATGAACTTGACCAGACCCAGCGCATTGCTGCGGCTGGGGGGCTGGCGCATGGAATAGGGGAAGTTCCGCGCTGTGTACTGCGAAAAATCAGCAGAGCTGCGGTTCACCACCCGGCCGCGGCGGTCGGTGATCTGGATATGGCCCACGGCATTGGGGTTATTTCGCAGCTTGGGCAGGTATTCCTTGGTGATGATCGAGCGAGGCACATACCAGCTCGGATTGATCACCATATGCTCCATCTCATCCGAGAATTCGGGGCTGCGCCGGTCGTGGGTGTTCTTGCCGATAACTGAGCGGGTTTCAAAAGTCACATCGCCGTTGTCGACGATTTTGGCGGTGAAATCGGTCTGATTGACCAGGATGTGGCGCTCGCCCCGGTCCGGGGTCAGCCAGCGTTCCCGCTCCATTGCGATAATCACCGATTTCAGACGGTCGCTGACCGGTTTGTTGACCTCTGCCAGGGTGCCGGCGCCTGCCACGCCATCTGTCTCCAGTCCATGATCCGCCTGAAAGCTCTGCACCGCCTGAACCATCGCGGCGTCATAGCTGCGTGCGGCGCTGCGCTGCAGATAGCCCATCGCCATCAGCCGGTTGCGCAAGGCAATGACCGCCGGTCCCTGCTCACCAGGTTCCAGCTTCTTGGCCTGCACCAAGGGGCCCCAGCCGCCGGCGGCCAGAACCTGCTCCAGACGCAACTTTTCGCGCATCAGTCCGCGGTATTGCGGGGATGCGGGCACCAGGCTGCGCATATAAGCAAAGGGCTGGGCGTCGCGGATGCCGGCAAGGAAGCTGGCGCCGTCCACAGTATGCTTCTTGCGCACCATGCCATCATCAATCCGCGACGGCACCAGAAGGCCGGTCTGCAGGTCGGTGGCATAGTCCACCAGCGCCTTGCTCAGCGCCGCCTCAACCATGCCGATGTCGCGGGAGGTGCGGGCCTCCCGCATCTGCTCCAGCAGGGCGTTGACCTCCGCAGAGCGATCCGGCAGCCCATGCGCGCGGGTGTCGTTCAGCGCGGCCAGCAGCGCGTTGCGGCGTTGGAGAGACGCTTCATCCGATCCGGTCCAGATCGCCTGATAACTGTTCTCCCGGTAAAAACTGGCGACCGCTTCGTCGGTTGAGGCCGCTTCAGCCACGGCCTGACGGAAGGCCGCCGGTATATCTGCCTGCGCCGTGCCGGCGGTGGTTCCGGCAGCCAAGCCGCTCAAGGCCAGAGCAAACAGCCCTGCCTTGAGCCCCGGCAAAAAATATCCAGCGGATGCGCGCGTCATAAATCTCCGGTCCTTGTGCCGTTTTTTCCAATTTTGGCAGTGCCTATCTGAAATTCTGGTAAATGCCAGCCTGCGTTGTCCACTCACAATCGCGAAAAGTTAACCCTGATGCACCGTTGCCGCGTCTATGAAACCCGCCTGCAACAGTCGCGGGGAAAAGTTCCATCGCCCTCCCCTTTTGCGCAAGAAATCGCCGAAAAACCGGTCATACGTTACAGTGCGGCAAAGAAATGTTGGAACAAGATTCTCACTGTGCCATACATGCCGCACGTTAACTAAGAGCGTTGACGAGCCCGTAACATCGGGCGTTTAGGCAGGACTAACAGCGTACGGGACGGCGCAGTATCAATGGCAGAAACCACGGGCACGGGGATCTCCCGGCGTTCTCTTTTGGGTGTTTTTGCTGCAACCGCAGTGACAGCAGCCCCAACCTTCTCAAGTGCAGCAGGCTTCTTGCGCGGCGGCGGTGATATCCGGCGCATCCGCATGTATTCCGGCCGCACTGGCGAGCGTGTCGACATGGTGTATTGGATTGACGGCCAGTACATCAAAGACGCGGTCAAGGAAATCAATCACTTCATGCGGGACTGGCGCACGGATGATGTGAAGGAAATCGACCTGCGCACCATCGACATCATGGCGGCGTCTCACAACCTTCTGGATGTGAATGAGCCCTACATGCTGCTGTCGGGCTACCGCAGCCCCAAGACCAACGCCATGCTGCGCAGCCGCTCGCGCGGGGTGGCCAAGAACTCGCTGCACATGCGCGGCCAGGCTGCTGACTTGCGGCTGGCATCGCGGTCGGTGTCGCAGATGGCGAAAGCCGCCGAAGCCTGCCGCGCCGGCGGTGTCGGTAAATACGCACGCTCCAACTTCGTGCACATGGATTGCGGTGTTGTCCGCACCTGGCGCGGCTAATCAGCCCCTCCATTGCAAGAATGCAAGCCTGCCCGTCCCGGGGCGGGCTTTTTTTGTCTTCGCCGATGCCATCCCTGATTACACAAGCCTATCTCAGGAAATTGGAAACAGGCAGTTTTTCCCGTTGCAGAGGTAGCAAAGCACGGGTATACCCCGGCTTAACGACGCACCTGTAGCTCAGCTGGATAGAGCGCTGCCCTCCGAAGGCAGAGGCCAGAGGTTCGAATCCTCTCAGGTGCGCCATTTCACCGCAAAAGCTCTCCAATCCTTACGACCTTTAAGGTTTCGTAAAGAGCGTGATGCTAGCAACGCTGCTGATATCTCCCGATGCGGCCAGTGAGGCAGAATGGTACATTCCAACTCTATTTTCCGGACTGCAGAACCGACAGAGCCCCGGCTTCGTCTGAACTTGCCCTGCGTTGTCAATCTGTCCGGATCCAAACAGGAAGCCACGGTTTACAACATCAGTTACAGCGGTTTTGCCATCCGCCTTCCCGAAGGCCACGAAACTTTCGCTCTGGCAGATCTGAACTCGGTCACCATCGGGGATATCGGTGAGTTTGAAGTTCGAACCCGGTGGCGCAAGGACGTGAGAATTGGCTTCAAGTTCTACAGCAAGCGCGGCGCCCGGCCAGAACTGGATGCATATTTCACCCGTATCGGCGAGTACCCGACCTGATACCACGAACACTGTCCTGGATGCTGGGCCAAAGTCAGCTTTGAAGCGCGGCAGTGAGTGCGGCCAGAATTTCTGTCTGCCGCTTGGACTTTCCCTGACTGGCAGGCCAGGTCAGCCAATAGCCGTCGATGGTGGCCAGTTCAGGCGCGCCGGCACTTTCCAATTGCCCGGTGCGCAGAAGATTGGCTGCCAGAGCCGTGGACCCCAGGACCACGCCCATTCCCAGCCGCGCCGCCCGCAATGCGTGACCCATGGAATCGACTGAAACGGCTCCCGCTTCCGGCACGGCTTCCCCCGTTACCCGGGCCCACTCAGCCCAGCCGGGGCGTTCGCCGCGCAGTTCGATTGTCGGCAGGTTCCGCCAGTTTTTCGCATGTTCCGGTGCCGCCATCGGGTGCAAAACTTCATTTGCCAGAAGAACGCCGTCGCGCCCTTGCCAGCCGCCGCGCCCGAAACGGATGTGCAAAGCCCCGTCAGCGGCCTCAAAGTCCAGCCGCTTGGGCACAGTCTCTGTAACCAGCCGCACGTCCGGATAGGATTCAGAAAACGCAGCAAGCCTCGGCAGCACAAGCATTTCCACGTGCGACGGCAAACCCGCAATCCGAAGTTCACGTACCGTTTGGCCGAACAGGTTCTCGGTTCCCTGCTCCAGCGCGCGTAGGGAGTCATGCACCAGCGGCAAATAACTTTCGCCGTCCACGGTCAGCGTTACCCCGCGAGCGGAGCGGATAAACAGCTGGCGGCCCAGCCAGGATTCGAGATTGCGGATCCGCTGGCTGACCGCGGCCTGGGTGGCTCCGAATTCTTCGGCCGCGGCGGTGAAACTGCCGTGCCGGCCCGCCGCCTCAAACACTTTGAGCCAATCAAGCGGCGGCAGCCCCTGTTTGGTGATTTTCTTTGGCATTAGAAAACCTAACTCTCGAACCCTGAATTCCGTCGTTCTCTTGATGGCTCAGCCGCGGTACCAGCGCAAGGAAGAACCAAGCCAACCGGAGAAACCCCATGCCCCGTTCCGTGACCGCTGACGCATCCGGCAGCTTTCTGACCCTGACATTCGACGACGGCAGCCAAAGCCGCTTTCACGCGATCTGGCTGCGGGACAACGCGCTGGATCCCGAGACCCGCGACCCTGGCAACGGCCAGCGGCTGATTACCATTGGCGACATTCCGGCGGATACCAAAATCAGCACTGCTCTGGTGGAAGACGGCGAACTGACCGTGACATTCTCCCCCGGGGGCAAGACCGTTACCTTCCCCGGAAACTGGTTAAAGTCCAACGCATATGACGTTGAAAAAATAACTGATTTTGGCCGGACGGCTCCGGGCGTCCAGACTTGGGACAGCGGCCAGCCGGCCCCGGCCTTTGACTGGAACGAAGTACAGTTCGAGCCGGAGATCAAGCGCAACTGGCTGGATGCCATCGCCCGCCTTGGCTTTGCCAAGCTGGTGAACGGCCCGGTGCGCGAGGGCGCACTGATTGATTGTGCCGCAATGTTCGGTTTTGTGCGTGAGACCAACTATGGCAAGTACTTCGAAGTGCGGACCGAGGTGAACCCGACCAACCTGGCCTATACCGGCCTGGGCCTGCAGGCGCATACCGATAACCCCTATCGCGATCCGGTGCCCAGTTTGCAGATCCTCTATTGTCTGGAAAACTCCGCCGAGGGCGGTGACAGCATCGTGGTGGACAGTTTCCGCGCGGCCGGGCGCCTGCGCGAAGAAGACCCGGAGGGCTTTGCCCTGCTGGCAGGCTACCCGGCCCGGTTTGAGTACAAGGGCTCTGACGGGGTCCATCTGCGCTCGCGCCGCCCGATGATCGAACTGTCGCCCGATGGCGAGATGATTGCGGTGCGGTTCAACAACCGGTCCTCGGCGCCCTTCGTCGACATTCCCTTTGAGAAGATGGAAGCGTATTACGCCGCCTACCGCCGCCTGGGCGAATTCATTGACGATCCAGAAATGGGCGTGTCGTTCAAGCTGGAGCCCGGGGAAAGCTTTATTGTCGACAACACCCGCGTGCTGCACGCGCGGCTTGGCTATTCCGGTGCAGGGTCGCGCTGGCTGCAGGGGTGCTACGCCGACAAGGACGGGCTGCTGTCCACCCTGAACGTGCTGAACGCCCAACTGGAGGGTTGAGACATGAGCAAGCCGGACGTCAGCAAGCTGAACCGCGAAAACATCGTTGAGTTCATTGGCGGAATCTTTGACCGCCGCGGGGACGAGGAATACCTGGGTGAGCCGGTCACCATGGCCGAACACATGCTGCAAGGCGCCACGATTGCCGAGCAGAACGGCCAGCCGGAAGAAATCATCGTGGGGGCTTTGCTCCACGATATCGGCCATTTCACCAGTGAGTTCGGGACGTTCTCAATGAACGACACCGAAGACCGCTTTCACGAGCAAGCTGGTGCCAAGGTGCTGGAACGGTTCTTTCCTTCGGTAATCACCGATTGCGTACGCTATCATGTGGCCGCGAAACGTTACCTCTGCGCGACCAGGCCGGAATACTTCAACCGGCTGTCAGAGGCTTCCGTGCACTCGCTGAACCTGCAAGGCGGGCCGATGAACGCTGAGGAAGTGGCGGAGTTCGAGAAGAATCCGAACCTAAAGCAGATTATCGCAGTGCGGTATCTGGATGAGGCCGGCAAGCGCGCGGATATGGAAACCCCGGACTATTGGCACTTTGCACCGATGGTGCAGCGTATGGTCGATAAACATCTAGGTTCGGGAAATTCCGCAAGATAAGCGACCCGCGGGATCTCTTGGGATCCCAAGGCTGTTACCAAGCTGGAGAATGCGAAACGGCGCCGTGACGGGCGCCGTTTTCTTTTCGGTCTTAATCTTAGATCAGGCAAACAGCTCATGCGCCAATTCCAGCGCATTGATCAGCGTGTCGACCTCATCCTTGGTGTTGTAGAGGCCAAAAGACGCGCGGCAGGTTGCGGAAACCCCCAGGTGATCCATCAGGGGACCGGCGCAATGATGGCCCGCACGCACCGCGACGCCTTTCTTGTCCAGGATGGTGGAGATGTCATGAGCATGCGCGGCGCCTTCCATGGTGAAACTGAAAATCGCTGCTTTTCCCGGCGCTTGTCCCTGCACGTTGATCCAGTTCAGACCGGTCAGCCGCTCCATCGCATAGTCACGCAGGACGCCCTCGTGCTTGGCAATGTTCTCCATGCCAAGGTTCATCATGTACTCCAGCGCCACGCCCAGACCAATGGTCTGAACAATGCCCGGCGTGCCCGCCTCGAACTTCATCGGCGGATCATTGTAGATGACCTGCTCCTTGTGGACTTCTTTGATCATGTCGCCGCCGCCGATAAACGGGCGCATTTCGGCCATGCGCTCGGGCTTGATGTAGATCGCGCCGGACGCGGAGGGGCCATAGAGCTTGTGGCCGGTGATCGCATAGAAATCGCAGCCGATGTCCTGCACGTCGACCGGCATGTGGACCGCGCCCTGCGAGCCGTCGACCAGCACCGGCACACCCTTGGCATGGGCGCCTTGGGTGATGGCTTTGACGTCCACCACAGTGCCCAGGACATTTGAGCATTGGGTGACCGCTACCAGTTTGGTCTTGGGGGTGATGGCGTCAATGACCTTCTGCGGATCGAGGCTGCCGTCGGCCTCGGTATCGACCCATTTCAGCACTACCCCCTGACGCTCCCGCAGGAAGTGCCAGGGCACGATGTTAGCGTGATGCTCCATCACGGACAGGATGATCTCGTCGCCGGCCTCAAACCGGGGCATCGCCCAGCCATAGGCAACAAGATTGATGCCCTCGGTAGTGCCGGAGTTCAGCACGATGGTGTTTTCGTCGCCCGCATTCAGGAACCGAGAAATAATGCCTCGGACAGCCTCATACTTTTCGGTCGCGAGGTTGGAAAGGAAGTGCAAGCCACGGTGAACATTGGAATATTCTTCCGCATAGGCCTTGGTCACCGCGTCAATCACCACTTGCGGTTTCTGGGCAGACGCACCGTTGTCGAGATAGGTCAGCGGCTTGCCGTTCACCTCACGTGAGAGGATCGGGAAGTCGGCACGGATTTTTTCGACGTCATACATTTTCGGGCAGTCCCAGATTGGCTGGGCCGATCAGACCCACGATGAAGAGTAGAGCAAACACCAGGATCAGGCTGGCCATCAAAACCACCCCAAGCGAGCGCCAGACGGAGCCGAACCTGTGCGCCGCGTTGACGAAATGCAAGAGGATAAAGAACACTACGATATTGGCGGCAATGTTGAGCAGCGCCGCCAGCGCCGGAAGGACCAGGAACACCGCCACAATGGCACCATTCAACGCGGCCTGCAGCAATTGCAGCCAGGTGATCAGCGCCAGCAGCGACGGCAGGTCACCCTGCCCGCCCAGCCAGCGGCCTGTGGTTGCCAGCATTGCAATGAAGCTGAGTTGCAACACCAGAACCACTGCGAAATACGCACCGGGCGCAAACCGTGGCAGCAAGACTTCCGGCGGCAGCGGGAACAGAACCTGTTGCAGGGTGTAGACGCAGGTGTTCAGCACCACGGACAGCAGAAATGCGGTCCACAGCGCTTCCCGCGGCCAATCGCGCGCCAGGATCTGCATCGCGGCATCGCGCGGAGACTTGATTGTCAGCAGGGCAAAAGCAGCCAGAGCGTTCATGACTTTGTCCAATACCCTTGGATCATGCCGGAAATCCAGAACCACAGAAAGACGGCGCACCACAGTGCCCCCACCAGGTTCAGCGCCGCACCGGCGCCGATGAAACCGGCCACGAGGCCGTTCAGCAGGATCAGCGGGCTTGAGGCCAGAAACGCCCAGAACAGCGCAAGCCGGGCCCGATAAGCATCACCCTGCCCGCCCGCGGCCCGGGCAACCCAATGCGCAACCAGTGCCAGGACGTAAAGAAGCAGCGGCGCGATAAAGACGATGCCCAGCAGCGCGCCGCCCAAAAGCATGTTGAGCTCCTGACCGGTCAGATGCGCCTCGCGGGCCAGTTTCGGCATCTGCGCCACAAAGGTCAGCACGCAGCCGGCGATCAGGAACACCAGCAGCCGGTCTTCGCGCGCGCCCATGCTGAGAAGCCGCGCAAAAACCTTGCGCGGCCCCTTGTAGGTTGCGGGGATATCCGTGGTGACGGACATCAGCGGCGCCGGGCCAGCCAGCCTTCGAGGCGGGAGACGATGTCGGCGGCAATCTCCGCATCTTCGATCTCATCCACCGCTTCGGCCAGGAAGGCCAGCGTCATCAGGTCAGTGGCCTCTGCGTGCGGCACCCCGCGGGAGCGCAGGTAGAACAGCCCTTCCTCGTCGATCGCGCCGGAGGTCGAACCGTGCGAGCAGGCCACGTCGTCAGCGTAGATCTCCAGCTCCGGCTTGGCCAGGAACTGGCTGTCGTCGTCCAGCAGCAGCGACTGGGAAATCTGATATCCGTCAGTCTTTTGCGCGCCTTCCTTCACCAGGATCTTGCCCTGGAACACACCGGTTGCACCGTTGCGCAGCACCTTTTTGAACACCTGACGGCTTTCGCAGTTCACGGCGTCATGAGTGATAAACACGGTGTCGTCGTGGTGGAAGTCGCCGTCGCCGACGCAAGCGCCTGCTATATGGGCCACCGCGTCATCGCCGGTCAGCTCGATCACTGCCTCGTTGCGGGTCAGCACGCCGTTCACGGTCAGGGTGAAAGACTTGAACACCGACTCGGTGCCCAGGCGGGCAAACAGGTGGGTGGCCGCACGGCGCTCATGGTCACGGCCCTGGGCGCGCACCAGATGCAGCTTGCCGCCGTCGGCCACGTCGATCTCCATGCACTTATTAAAGCGCGAAGCCGCCGGGCCGTTTTCCAGAATAGTCACCTCGGCGCCGGTCTCGACGCGGATCACGTGATGGAGGATCGCGTCGGAGTTTTCGTCCGAATGCACATAGGTGAAGTTGATCGGCTTAAAGACCTTGCCAGTGACCCGGATCGCCACGCCATCGCTGGCAAAAGCGGTGTTCAGCGCCGCCAGCGGACGTTCGACCGGGGTCTGCCCGCGTGCTTCAAGAACACCGTACAAGTCTTTGGCCCAATGGATATCCTTGCAGCAGATATCCTCGATCCGGTCGATGGTGACACCTTCCAGCGACAGATCGTCGGAGGCTTCCGCATCGAAAACGCCATCGACGAAAACGATGTTCAAACGCTCAAAGGCACTGAACATTGGGGCTTCATCGGCGTCGAACACCGCCGCCTTGGGCGCGCCGGCCTGGACCAGCGTGTCCGGCTTGGTGTATTTCCAGTACTCGTCGCGGCGGCTGGGCAGGCCCATGGTCTGGACCCGCGACAGCGCGGCCTCGCGGGCCGCCTTGAGGCAGCCGCTTTCCGGCAGGCTCAGCGCTGACAGCCGTGCCTCGGTTGCGCTTTGCTTGACTTCGGGCAGGGCCATTTATGCCTCCTCTGCCAGGATGCCGGCGTAGCCGTTGTTTTCGACCTCCAGCGCCAGCTCGGGGCCGCCGGTCTTGACGATGCGGCCGTTGGCCAGGATGTGCACCACGTCCGGTTTGATGTGGTCCAGCAGACGCTGGTAGTGGGTGATCACCAGGAAGCCGCGGCCTTCGTCACGCAGGGCGTTCACGCCTTCGGCCACCAGCTTCATTGCGTCCACGTCCAGACCGGAGTCGGTCTCGTCCAGGATGCACAGCTTCGGCTCCAGCATTGCCATCTGCAGGATCTCGTTGCGCTTTTTCTCACCGCCGGAGAAGCCGACGTTGACCGGACGCTTCAGCATCTCGGCGTCGATCTTCAGGGTTTTGGCCTTGGCGCGCACTTCCTTGAGGAAGTCGGAGGCCGACAGCTCTTCCTCGCCGCGGGCCTTGCGCTGTGCGTTTACCGCGGTGCGCAAGAAAGTCATGTTGCCGACGCCGGGAATTTCGACCGGGTACTGGAACGCCAGGAACATGCCCGCCGCGGCGCGCTCTTCCGGCTCCATGTCCAGGATGTCTTCGCCTTCCAGCTCGGCAGAGCCTTCCGTCACCTCATAGCCATCACGGCCTGAAAGGACATAGGACAGGGTCGATTTGCCCGAGCCGTTCGGCCCCATGATCGCATGCACCTTGCCCGCTTCGACGGTGAGGTCGACGCCGTTCAGGATCTGCTTGTCTTCGTCTTCAAGCTTGACGTGCAAGTTTTTGATTTCGAGCATTTTTGCCTCTCGCATAGTACTGTTCCGGCAGCCGTCGGCGCCTAGAAGGTTTTGGTGTAAAGCGTCAGGATCTGGGTCAGATCCCGGCGCGGAAGTTCATCGGGGAGCAGCTCGAACCGGGCCATGCGGCCGCGGATTTCAACCGGCTTCACCCATCTTTCGACCTGCTTGTACAGCGCCCGCCCCGCATAATCGTCAAACAGGACGGTGACCGGCTGTTCCGTCCGCAGCATGACGGTCAGAAAGCAGGCCGCGCGGAAGCGGCCGTCAATCAGGACCAGATCCGGTGCCTCAAAGGTTTCAAGATCCCATACGGAGTTCGGATACTGGTGAAACCGTCGCCACATGTCATTGTTCAGCGGCCGTCCCCACTTGCCGGTTTTGCCGATATTGGCATGGTGCAGATACACCTCGGACTTGGCCCCGGCCTGACGCAAGTACCGCTTCATCATGCGGTACCACATCTTGTCGGACTCAACGGAGAAGACCTTTTTCCCGCTCAGCTCGGACGCCAGCACGGTTGATCCGCCGCTGCCGTATTCCAGGATGACATTTGCCGCCTGGTAATGGCTGCACACCCATTCCGCCTCTTCCGGCGGCAGGGTGAGCGCCGGGCGCTCGATCAGCTGCTCGTCCTTGGCCATCTCCAACTCCCGGCCCTTAGCCCAGCTTAACGGCCGTGCCGCTGGCCGAGACCATCAGCATGGATTGACCGACCACCTCATAGTCGAGGTCGACGCCCACGACCGCGTTTGCGCCTTTGGCCCGGGCGCGGTCTTCCAGCTCTGCTAGCGCGGTTTCGCGCGCGTCCTGCAGCTTGCTTTCATAAGCGCCGGAGCGGCCGCCGACGATGTCAGTGATCGAAGCAAAGACATCCCGCACCACATTGGCGCCCATTATCGCCTCGCCCACCACGATGCCCTTGTATTCGGCGATCTGGTAGCCTTCGACAGTGTTTGTGGTTGTGACGATCATGCTCATGCCCCCTTGCGATGATGCCCAAGGGCCTGTCATCAGCCGACAGACCCTTCCAGCGAAATTGCAACCAGCTGCTGGGCTTCCATGGCGAACTCCATCGGCAGCGCCTGCAGCACGTCCTTGCAGAAGCCGTTCACCACCAGGGCCACAGCCTCTTCCTCGTCCATGCCGCGCTGGCGGCAGTAGAACAGCTGGTCGTCGTCCACCTTCGATGTGGTCGCCTCATGCTCCACGCGGGAGGAGTTGTTTTTGACCTCGATGTAGGGAACCGTGTGCGCCCCGCATTTGTCACCGATCAGCAAGCTGTCACACTGAGTGTAGTTGCGCGAATTCTTCGCCTTCGGGTGCATAGACACCAGACCGCGATAGGTGTTCTGCGCCTTGCCTGCAGAGATACCTTTGGAGACGATGCGCGATTTGGTGTTCTTGCCCAGGTGAACCATTTTGGTTCCTGTGTCGGCCTGCTGCATGTTGTTGGCGATCGCGATCGAGTAGAACTCGCCTTGGCTCTCGTTGCCGCGCAGGATGCAGGACGGGTATTTCCACGTCACAGCAGAGCCGGTCTCCACCTGGGTCCACATCACCTTGGCGCGGTCGCCGCGGCAGTCGGCGCGTTTGGTCACAAAGTTGTAGATACCGCCCTTGCCGTTTTCGTCGCCCGGATACCAGTTCTGGACGGTGGAGTATTTCACCTCGGCATCTTCCTCGATGATGATTTCCACCACCGCGGCGTGCAGCTGCGCGGTGTCGCGCTGCGGTGCGGTGCAGCCTTCCAGATAGGACACGTAAGAGCCCTTGTCGGCGATGATAAGGGTACGCTCGAACTGGCCGGTGTTTTCCGCGTTGATGCGGAAATAGGTCGACAGCTCCATCGGGCAGCGCACGCCCGGGGGCACGTAGACAAATGAACCGTCAGAGAAGACGGCGGAGTTCAGCGTCGCATAGAAGTTGTCCGAAACCGGAACAACGGTGCCGAGATACTTTTTCACCAGTTCCGGATGCTCGCGGATCGCCTCGGAGATCGAGCAGAAAATGACGCCCGCCTCTTTAAGCTCCTTCTGGAAAGTGGTGCCGACGGAGACGGAGTCGAATACCGCGTCCACGGCGACCTTGCGGCCTTCTTCCGGAGTCTCGCCTGCGCCTTCGACGCCTGCCAGAATCATCTGTTCTTTCAGCGGGATACCCAGCTTCTCGTAGGTCGCCAGCAGCTTGGGGTCGACCTCATCCAGCGACTTGGGCTTGGTCTCCATCGACTTGGGGCGGGCATAGTAATACTGGTCCTGGAAGTCGATTTCCGGGTAGCTGACCATCGCCCAGTTCGGCTCGTCCATCTGCTCCCAGCGCTCAAAGGCCTGCAGGCGCCATTCGGTCATCCATTCGGGCTCTTCGTTCTTTTCCGAGATCAGGCGGACGATATCGGGGTTCACGCCCTTGGGCGCGTATTCCATCTCGATATCGGTTTCCCAGCCGTATTTGTAAGCACCGCCTACCTCGCGGACAGCGTCCACGGTTTCCTGGTCAACACCTTCCTTGACTTGGGTCTGGTCCAAAGCGGCCATTATCTTCTCCTCACTCACGCCGCGCGGGCGCGATGTTTCTTTTCTTTTTGCAGCCACGCCTCGGCAAAGCGCAGCACGTCTTCTTCTTTCGTCTCCGGCCCCAGCGACACGCGCACCGCGCCTTGTGCCGTGGCCTCGTCGTATCCCATGGCGGTCAGCACCGCGCTGGCGCGCACCTTGCCGCTGGAACAAGCGCTGCCCGCGCTGATGGCAAATCCCGCAAGGTCCATCTGCATGACCTGGGTCTCGCCCTTCCAGCCAGGCGTTGCGAAACACAGGGTGTTCGGCAGCCGCTTCTGATCCTTCCCGACAAAAATAGTATGGCTTGCGCCAGACACAAGCGCCTTTTCTAGAATATTTCTAAGTTCTTCAACCCGCTCCCAGACGCCATCGGCCAGATCTTTGGCAGCAGCTTCAGCTGCGGCGCCGAAGCCAGCGATTCCAATGACATTTTCGGTGCCGGACCGGCGGCCCATCTCCTGGCCCCCGCCTTTTATCTGAGCCGACAGGTCGGTACCGCGTTTCATCACCACCGCGCCGATGCCCTTGGGGCCGCCCAATTTATGCGCTGAGATCAGCGCCATTTGAGCGCCAAGCCAGTTGAAGGCAACCGGCAACTTACCGAATGCCTGGGTCGCATCGGTCACTGCCAGGCCGTCCGGCAAGCGCTGAACAATGCCCGTTTCCGAATTGGCCAATTGCAAGGTTGAAGCGGCAGGAGCGGTAATTTCCACCGAACCGTCGGAGCTTGCATTCAGGTCCTCGACGATCCAGGCCCGCACCGCGTCATGCTCCACCGGTGCGCCATGCAGGCCGCGGCCGGCCAGCGCCAGCGACGCGCCCTCGGTTGAACCGGAGGTAAACACGATATCCGCGCCATCGGCTCCAAAAGCGGCAGCCACCTGCGCCCGCGCCTTCTCGACCAGTGCCTTGGCGGCCCGGCCCTCGGCATGGACCGACGACGGGTTGCCGCAGACGTCCATCGCTGCAATCATCGCAGCCCGCGCTTCGGGACGCAGAATGGCGGTGGCGTTATGATCGAGATAAACACGTTTCATAGATGCATCTTTTTGCGGATCGCTGCCGCGTCATACGCCGCCTTGCACCAATGCGCAAAGCCTTCCCGCACAAATTGTGTGGTGGGTCCGATAGAACCGGCCAGGGTGGCGCAGCAAGTCACCGGCACCTCAGTCATCCACCACGGCAAACAGGCTCGGCACCGCCGGGCATGGCGCCAGGTCGTTCTTGATCACATCGGACAGGCGGGTCTGATGCAGAAACACATAGACATGCGCGCTCAGCCCCTCCCACAGGCGGTTAGTCAAGGATTGCGCCCGGCTCCCGGACAGCCCCCCTGAGGCGCCTGCCCCCTTGTGCATGGCGTCCACGGTTTCGTCCACGGCGGACAGCACATCGACAACCCGGATTTCCGACGCCGGCATGGCCAGACGGTAGCCGCCGCCAGGGCCGCGAACTGATTCAACCAGCCCGGCACGGCGCAGTTTGACAAAAAGCTGCTCAAGGTACGGCAGGGATATATCCTGACGCTTGGAGATATCGCCCAAAGGCACCAGATCACCCTGCGTTTGCAGCGCGATATCGGCCAAAGCGACCATGGCATAGCGCCCCTTGGTGGAAAGCTTCATCTATGTCTCCTCGAAATCAGAGCGGCCACGCGAAAACATTGACCTCGCCCGCGTCTGTGCGTATCTCAGCTTGACGGTGTTCGGCTCTGGCCTGCGCCCTTGATTAGAACTGTTCTAAGATGCCTGACGGAACCCGTCAAGTATTCTGCCAGCAGACCCGAAAACGAGATTAGGATTTAAACCGCCCATGCCCGAGGTCATCTTTCCCGGACCCGAAGGCCGCCTCGAAGGCCGCTATCACCCGCAAAAAGAAAAAGACGCCCCGATCGCCATCGTGCTGCACCCGCATCCGCAGTTCGGCGGCACCATGAACAACAAGGTTGTCTACAACCTCCACTACGCGTTCTACAACATGGGCTTCACCGTTCTGCGGTTCAACTTCCGCGGTGTTGGCCGCAGCCAGGGCGAATACGACCAGGGCGTCGGCGAACTGTCCGATGCGGCGTCGGCTCTGGATTATCTCCAGTCGATGAACACCAACTCCAAGCATTGCTGGGTCGCGGGCTTCTCCTTCGGCGCGTGGATCGGTATGCAGCTGCTGATGCGCCGCCCCGAGATCACCGGGTTCATTTCGGTTGCCCCGCCGGCCAACATGTACGACTTTTCCTTCCTGGCGCCCTGCCCGTCCTCCGGTCTGATCATCAACGGCACTGCCGACCGCGTGGCGCCGCCTGCTGATACCGCCAACCTGGTCAGCAAGCTGCATGAGCAGAAGGGCATCACCATCACCCACACCGAGATTGAGGGCGCGGACCACTTCTTCCAGGATCCGTATATGGACACGATGATCGGAAATGTGAGCGATTACGTGAAGCGCCGCCTGACAGAGACGTCGCGCTGATGAGCACAATCGAGACGCTGGCCCAAAAACTGGCGGTCGATACGCTCAAAGTTCAGGACGCCAGCGGCGAGGACCGGCTGTATGTCGAGGTGGGCCAGGTGCTGGGCGCTGCCTCCCAATCGCTGGAAGAGGCGTTTCTGACCGAAATGCGCGTGCGTCTGGCGGAACGCAAGGCGCGCGAATTCCTCAATCAGAAAGTTTCCGCGCTGCAGGCACAGCTGGAAGCCAAGGGTGACGCGTGAGCGCCCGTCTGGACGCGCAATTCGCCTTCCTGCTGGAAGCGGACAAGCTGCGCTGCGTGGAGCGCCAGAACCTGATCCTGGATTGCAGCCGCCGCGAAAACTCGGCCGAGCACAGCTGGCATCTGGCGCTTTATGCGCTGGTGCTGGCACCCTTTGCCGGGCCTGAGGTAAACATTTTCCGCGCCATCCGAATGCTGCTCCTGCATGATCTGGTGGAGATCGACGCAGGCGATCATCCGATCACCGATGAGGTCGACTGGGACGCCGTTGCGCGGTCTGAACTGGCCGCTGCTAACCGCCTGTTTGGCCTGCTGCCCGCGGATCAGGGCGCAGAATTCCTGACACTGTGGCAGGAGTTCGAAGCCTCTGAAACGCCCGATGCGCGCTTTGCCAAGCGAGTGGACCATTGCCAGCCGGTCTTTCAGACCCTTTACGGCGCAGAGCCGTTGGACTGGCATGTCGGTGTGGTCCGGCAGAACCTGTTTGGCGGCCGCGCAGCCGCGCTGGAGCACGACTTGCCCGAAGCGTTTCACCACGCGCTGGCCCTGCTGGGAGAAGACACCGGATTTGATTGCAGCAGGCTGACGGCCCGCCTTCCTTTCCTGAATGAAGCCGACAACCTCAAGCTTGTCACCCGCGCATCCAAGCTGGGCGACGGCTCGCGGCACGAAAACTCGGCAGAGCACAGCTGGCACATCATGCTTTATGCTTGGGTGCTGGCAGAGCACAGCGCGGATGCGGCGGATGTGGACCGGGTGCTGCAGATGCTGCTGCTGCATGACCTGGTGGAAATCGACGCAGGCGATGCTCCGATCCACGGGGTGTTGGATCCTGCTGCCCTCGCTGCCCTGGCCGCTGAGGAGCAAGCTGCCGCAGACCGTTTGTTCGGCCTTCTTCCCTTGGAGCAGGGCGCGCCGATGCGCGCCATCTGGGAAGAGTTCGAGGCCGCGAGCAGCGCAGATGCAGTCTTTGCCAAGTCCATTGACCGGGTGCAGCCGGTGCTGCTGAACCTGCTGAACGGCGGTGGCAGCTGGGTTGATTACGACGTGACCCTGCCGCAGCTGGAGGCCCGCGTCGGCGAAAAGGTCAGCCGCGGCACCCCCGGCGTTTGGGACTATGTGCGCGCAACGGTCGAACCCTGGTTCCGGGAGGCCGGGCGCCTGTAACAGCAGGCGCCCCCGCACTGAACGTCAGTCCACAAACGGTTGAAACGGCTCGATTTCCGAGCCTTCCCCGGTCAGCGTCAGAAAGGCGCCCGGCTTCAACTCGCTCCAGGCTTCGCCGGTCTGCTCCAGCGGCTCCGACACCACCGCCCAGCCGTTCATACTGCTGCTCCAGCGGTAATAGACCGAGGGCGCAATGCTGTCCGAAGAATAGCGTGCCGCATAAAGCCTTTGCCCGTCCGACATTGCTACGGACAGGCGCATATGCGGAGTGGATCCCCGCGCGCGCGACAAGGCCTCCATCCGGGCAACTGCCCGCTCCAGCGCCGCTTTCGGGTCGGTATCCAGGCCTTCCTGCAAGGCGAGCAGAAACAGCACCTCGCTGTCGGTGGCCCCTTTTCGGTGCTCATACAGCTCATCAGGGATGCACATGTCAGCATGGCGGCGGAATTTCTCAAAGCCGCCGACCTGGCCGTTATGCATGAAACTCCACCGTCCCGCGGTGAACGGATGGCAGTTATTGCGGCTGGTTGCCGACCCTGTCGAGGCGCGCACGTGGGCCAGGAAAAGGCCTGATTTCACCTGCTGGACCAGCGCCCGCAGATTGCAGTCCGACCAGGCCGGATAGACATCGCGGTACAGGCCAGGCTCCGGCCGCTGGCCGTACCAGGCGAGGCCGAACCCGTCGCCGTTGGTTGCCGTCTTGCACTCCGCCGCCTTCTGGCTTTGGGCAATCAGGGAATGCGCGGGAATTGAAATGATGTCTTCGAGGAACACATCAGCCCCCGAATAGGCAGCCCAGCGGCACATATGGCAGTCCCCCGCACCAGTTTGGGAATCGGACCGGAGTTTTTCCGGCACCGGAATATTGGAACGATCTCCTAAGAAACTCCCAAATCACAGTCCAGTGTATTCGCGCACAGTCGCCTGTTCGCCGCGGCGGCAGGCGGAAAAGCGGCAGCCGGTGACGCATCGGGACTTCCTTGAACGCGGCGGATAAGGTACCGGGGAAACAGGCCCGCCGTTGCGGGGGCAAGCGCGCAGAACGGAGGCAGAGATGCCGGTACATTACTTCTACCTGATCATTGCCGTAGCCGCGGAAACAATCGGAACCACGGCATTGCAAGCCAGCCAGCAGTTTTCCCGTCTTGGGCCGTCGCTGATCGTGCTGGTTGCCTATGCCTTTTCCTTCTACATGATGGGGCTGACGCTCAAATTCATGCCAGTGGGCATCGTGTATGCTATTTGGTCCGGCCTCGGCATCCTGCTGATTGCGGTGATTGCCTTCATTGTCTTCGGCCAGAAGCTGGATCTTCCCGCAGTCATCGGCATGATCCTAATCATGTCCGGTATCGTCATCATCCACCTGTTTTCCAAGTCATCGGGCCACTGAACCGCATTTGCAGGCCATATGGCGGTTTTTCTCTGGCCTTTGAACCGGGATCGGGCTATGCGCGGCCCAACTTCCTTACAAAGGCGAACGTCATGGACTTGCGCAACATTGCGATCATTGCTCACGTTGACCACGGCAAAACCACCCTGGTCGACGAGCTGCTGAAACAATCCGGCGCCTTCCGCGAAAATCAGGCTGTGGCGGAACGCGCCATGGACAGCAACGATCTTGAGCGCGAACGCGGCATTACCATTTTTGCCAAACCGACCTCGGTCGAGTGGAACGGCACCCGCATCAACATCGTCGACACGCCCGGCCACGCTGACTTTGGCGGTGAAGTGGAGCGGATTCTGTCGATGGTGGACGGCGTGGTGCTGCTGGTGGACGCCGCCGAAGGCCCGATGCCGCAGACCAAATTCGTGACCTCCAAGGCGCTGGCCCTGGGCCTGCGTCCGATCGTGGTGCTGAACAAGGTCGACAAGCCGGACGCAGAACCCGACCGCGCGCTGGACGAATGCTTTGACCTGTTTGCCTCTCTGGACGCGACCGAAGACCAGCTGGACTTCCCGCATATGTACGCTTCCGGCCGCTCCGGCTGGGCCGATGCCGAGCTGGACGGCCCGCGCAAGGACCTGCACGCGCTGTTCAACCTGATCGTGAACCACGTGCCGGAACCCAAGCAGATCAAGCGCCAGGACGAAGATTTCCGGATGCTGGCCACCACTCTGGGCAGCGATCCGTTTGTCGGCCGCCTCCTGACCGGCCGCGTCGAATCCGGCAAGCTGAAGGTCGGCGCCACCGTGCAGGCGATCTCCCGCATCGGGCAGAAGATCGAACAGTTCCGCGTCACCCGGATTCAGGCGTTCCGCGGCCTGGCCCAACAGGACATTGAAGAGGCACAGGCAGGCGACATCGTCTCCATCGCCGGCATGTCCAAGGCCACCGTGGCCGACACCATCTGCGCCCTGGCCGTGGATGAGCCGCTGGACACCCAGCCGATCGACCCGCCGACCATCACCGTAACCTTTGGCATCAACGACAGCCCGCTGGCCGGCCGTGACGGCAAAAAGGTCCAGTCCCGCGTCATCCGCGACCGCCTGATGAAAGAGGCCGAAAGCAACGTCGCCATCAAGATCCAGGACACCCCCGGCGGCGAGGCCTTCGAAGTCTCCGGCCGCGGCGAACTGCAGATGGGCGTTCTGATCGAAAACATGCGCCGTGAAGGTTTCGAGCTGTCGATTTCCCGCCCGCAGGTGATCATGAAGGAAGTCGATGGGGTCCGAATGGAGCCGATCGAAGAAGCCACCATCGACGTCGATGACGAATACTCCGGCGCGGTGATCGAGAAGCTGACCGGCGCCCGCAAGGGTGAACTGGTCGAGATGAAGCCCGCAGGCGCCGGCAAGACCCGCATCATCGCCCATGTGCCCTCGCGCGGGCTCATTGGCTACCACGGTGAGTTCCTGACCGACACCCGCGGCACCGGCGTGCTGAACCGCGTGTTCCACGGCTGGGCACCGCACAAGGGCGCAATCCCGGGCCGCCGTGCCGGCGTCCTGATCTCGATGGAGAACGGCCAGTCGGTGGCTTACGCGCTGTGGAACCTGGAAGAGCGCGGCAAGATGATGATCGGGGCTCAGGCCGACATCTACACCGGCATGATCATCGGCGAGCATTCGCGCGACAATGACCTGGAAGTGAACCCGCTGAAGGGCAAGAAGCTGACCAACGTCCGCGCCTCCGGCACCGACGACGCGGTGCGTCTGACCACCCCGATGACGCTGTCGCTGGAAGAGGCCATCGCCTACATCAACGATGACGAGCTGGTCGAAGTGACACCGAACAACGTGCGTCTGCGCAAGCGTTACCTGGACCCGCATGAACGCAAGCGGATGGCCAAGGCCGCAAGCTGACACAGACCTGAAAAGGCGCCTTCGGGCGCCTTTTTTACGCGGCCAACTAAGTCTGCACCGCAGCAAAAAGGGGCACCCAAGGCACCCCTTCATCTTTCCCAAAATACTCAAAAAAGACGGCAGAGCCGCCGCAGGGACCAGCCTTTACTCGCTGGTCTCCACCACCATCAGCTCGCGCTCGGACGCGCCGCGCGCGTGGTCCAGCGCTTCCTGGTACTCCGGGCTGTGATAGCAATCCACCGCCGCCTCGACACTCGGGAAGCGGGCCACCACATTGCGCGGCCGCTCCTTGCCCTCCAGCTGCACAAACCGGCCGCCGCGGGCGATGAACTCACCGCCATGCTTGGCGATGGCCGGGCCAGCCAACTCGGCATATTTGCCGTAGGCATCGGCGTCGGTGACGGTCACATGTGCAATCCAAAGCGCGGGCATCGGAGCCTCCCAAGTTTATGATCTTCCCGGCAGCTTAGGCAGTTTGCCGGAAAGACCAAGAGTTTATTGACCAAATGGTCAGCCAGCCAGCACGGCCTCTGCGGCCCTGATCGCCTCCTCGGCGCCGGAGAAGTCCTTACCGCCGCCCTGGGCCATATCCGGACGGCCGCCGCCGCCCTTGCCGCCCACGGCCGGAACCGCGGCTTTCAGAACGTCCACGGCAGAGACTTCGCCGGTCAGATCGTCGGTGACACCAGCAGCCACGGCCACCTTTCCCTCATCCTCGGCGATCAGCAGGATCACGCCAGAGCCGATGTTCTGCTTGTGCTTGTCGATGAGGCCGCGCAGGTCCTTGCCGGAGACGCCTTGCAGAGCCTGGGCCAGGAACTTCTTGCCATTCACGTCCTTGGCCTCGGCACCGCCGCCGGAGCCGCCGCCCATGGCGATCTGCTGCTTGAGGTTGGAGATCTCGTTCTGCAGCGCCTTGCGCTCATCCATCATCGCCTTGAGGCGCTCCAGGACTTCTGCGGGCTGCGCCTTCAACGCACCGGCGACCTCAGCCATGCGGCCCGCTTCGCGCTCCAGATGCTCGACCGCTGCCGCGCCGGTCAGCGCCTCAATCCGGCGCACGCCGGCAGAGGACGCGCTGTCGCCCAGGATGACAAAGGTGCCGATGTCGCCGGTATGCTTTACATGCGTGCCGCCGCACAGCTCGATCGAGTACGTGTCGCCATCCTGGCCTTTACCAGTCGGAGCACGGCCCATGGAGACGACGCGCACCTCCTCGCCGTATTTCTCGCCGAAAAGGGCCTGCGCGCCCAAATCGCGCGCATCATCCGGGGTCATGATCCGGGTGGACACCGGCGTGTTCTGGCGGATGAAGTCATTCACCTCCGCGCCCACCTTGGCCAGCTCATCCGCGCTCATCGCCTTGTTGTGGCTGAAGTCGAAGCGCAGCCGGTCAGCGGCGTTCAGCGAACCCTTCTGCGCCACATGCTCCCCCAGCGCGTTGCGCAGGGCTTCGTGCAACAGGTGGGTTGCCGAGTGGTTGGCCCGGATTTTGCTCCGGCGGCCATGATCCACTTCCATCGCCGCGCCCTGACCGACGGCAACAGTGCCCTCGGTCACTTCGGCGATGTGCAGGAACAGGCCTTCTACCTTCTTGGTGTCGGTGATGCGGGCTGCGCCGCCTTCCACGGTCAGCACACCGGTGTCCCCCACCTGGCCGCCGCTTTCGCCATAGAACGGCGTCTGGTTCAGGATGACCTGCACCGTTTCGCCCTTGGCCGCGGACTGCACCTGTGCGCCGTCCTTGACGATGGCAACGATCTGGCCCTCTGCCTTCTCAGTTTCATAGCCCAGGAAATCAGTGGTGCCGGCGGCGTCCACGATGTCAAAGTAAACCTTCACATCCGCGGCTTCGCCCAAACCGATACCGCCCGCGCGGGATTTTTCTTTCTGCTCCCTCATCGCAGCGTCGAACCCATCGGTGTCGACCTCGATCTCCTTGGCGCGCAGGGCGTCCTGTGTCAGGTCGAGCGGGAAGCCGTAGGTGTCATAGAGCTTGAACGCAGTTTCACCCGGCAGCACGTCGCCCTTGCCCAGATCGGCAGAGGCTTCGTCCAGAAGTTTCAAACCGCGGTCCAGGGTCTTGAGGAAACGGGTTTCCTCCTGCTCGAAGGTCTCTTCGATCAGCGCCTGGCCCTGGCCGAGCTCTGGATAGGCCGCACCCATCTTCTGCACCAGCGACGGCACCAGCTTGTGCATCACCGGATCGGTGGCGCCGAGCAGCGAGGCATGGCGCATCGCGCGGCGCATGATCCGGCGCAGCACGTAGCCGCGGCCTTCGTTCGACGGCAGCACCCCCTCGGCAATCAGGAACGAACAGGACCGCAGGTGATCGGCGATCACCCGGTGATGCACGTTCTGATCCCCGAACGGATCAGTGTTCGTCACGTTCGCGGAGGCTTCGATCAGCGCCTTGAACAGGTCGGTTTCATAGTTGTCATGGGTGCCCTGCAGCAGCGCCGCAATCCGCTCCAGCCCCATGCCGGTGTCGATGGACTGCATCTCCAGATCAACCATGGTCCCGTCGGCGAACCGCTCGTTCTGCATGAAGACGAGGTTCCAGATCTCGATGAAGCGGTCGCCGTCTTCCTCCGGCGAGCCCGGAGGGCCGCCCCAGATGTGGTCGCCGTGATCATAGAAAATCTCGGTGCAGGGGCCGCAGGGGCCGGTGTCGCCCATCTGCCAGAAGTTGTCGGAGGTGGCGATGCGAATGATCCGCTCCTCCGGCACGCCCATTTTCTTCCAGATCTCAAAGGCTTCGTCATCGGTGTGATAGACGGTGGTGTACAGCCGGTCCTTGGGAATATCGAATTCCTTGGTGATCAGCTCCCACGCGAAGGGGATCGCCTCTTCCTTGAAGTAATCGCCAAAGGAGAAGTTGCCGAGCATCTCGAAGAACGTGTGGTGGCGCGCGGTGTAGCCGACGTTGTCGAGGTCGTTGTGCTTGCCGCCGGCGCGGACGCATTTCTGCGAGGTGGTCGCGCGTTTGTAGTCGCGGGTCTCTACCCCGGTGAAGCAGTTCTTGAACTGCACCATGCCCGAGTTTGTGAACATCAGGGTCGGATCGTTGCGCGGCACCAGCGGGCTGGAGTCGACAACCTCATGCCCCTGTTTGGCAAAGTAGTTCAGAAAGGTAGAGCGGATATCGTTGAGCGTCGGCATATGCGGGATCTCTTGCGGGCTTAAAACAAGCGTTCCGGGCAGGTTTACCCGCGCGCCGGGGCGCTGTCCACAGCGGGAAGCGGCGTGCAGCGACGAAAAAGGGCGCAGACTTCGCCGCGCCCCCTCACTCTCAGGATTTGATCAGATTATCCGGCGCTTAGGCCTCAAGGATATCGTCGGCGCCATCCATGTCCGGACGCTCGAATTCCAGCCCGTGCGCGGCGCGGATCTTGTCCTCGATGTCGTAGGCGATGGAGGGGTTTTCGCGCAGGAATGTCTTGGCGTTTTCGCGCCCCTGCCCGATCCGTTCGTCCCCGTAAGAGAACCAGGCGCCGGACTTGTTGACAACACCGGCCGCCACGCCGAGGTCCAGAAGTTCACCCATCTTGGAGATGCCTTCGCCATACATGATGTCGAATTCCACCTGCTTGAACGGCGGCGCCACCTTGTTCTTGACGACCTTGACGCGGGTGGAGTTGCCGACCACCTCGTCGCGGTCCTTGATCGCGCCGATGCGGCGGATGTCCAGGCGGACGGAGGAATAGAATTTCAGCGCGTTGCCGCCGGTGGTGGTTTCGGGGGAGCCGAACATCACGCCGATTTTCATCCGGATCTGGTTGATGAAGATCACCATGCATTTGGATCGGCTGATCGAGCCGGTCAGCTTGCGCATCGCCTGGCTCATCAGGCGGGCCTGGACGCCGACGTTGCTGTCGCCCATGTCGCCCTCAAGCTCGGATTTCGGGGTCAGCGCCGCCACCGAGTCGACGATCACCATGTTAACCGCGCCTGAACGCACCAGCGTGTCGGTGATTTCCAGCGCCTGTTCACCGGTGTCGGGCTGCGAGATCAGCAGCTCGTCCAGATCAACGCCCAGTTTGGCCGCATACTGCGGGTCCAGCGCATGTTCCGCGTCCACAAAGGCGCAGACGCCGCCCTTTTTCTGCTGTTCCGCGATGCAATGCAGGGTCAGCGTGGTCTTGCCCGAGCTTTCGGGCCCGTAAATTTCGATAATCCGCCCCATCGGCAGACCGCCAATGCCCAATGCGATGTCGAGGCCCAGAGAGCCGGTCGAGCTGGCCTCGATTTCGTTCATGGCATTGCCATCGCCGAGCTTCATGATGGAGCCCTTGCCGAACTGCCGCTCAATCTGGGCAAGCGCGCTGTCGAGCGCCTTTTGCTTGTCACCGCTTACTTTATTTTTCATGGTCAAAAGATCCGCCATAGTCCCTTGTCCCTTTCTATCTGTCACACACCGGGGCGTGCGGCAATCACTGCTTTGTTCACCTCTTGTTCCTTATGAGATCAAAAAGAGAACATTGCAACAGTAAAACTGATATACCCACTTCAACGGCAGGGTGTTAAAGAGTCCTTTATGGTTAAAGCCGAGCAATTATTTTTACCGGGCAGTTAACGGAATGATGATATTTTTCAAGGAACGGCTGGCGCTTCTGTCCGTTCCCAAGACCGGCACCACTGCCTTTCAGGCTGCGTTGCGCGACCGGGCGGATCTGGTTATCTCCGACCCGCCGGAGCTGAAACATGCACCGCTCTACCGCTACAACCGCTGGATCCGGCCAATGTATGAAAAGGTCTGCAGCGCCGAGCTGGAGATTGCAGCGGTGATGCGGGAGCCGGTGAGCTGGCTGGGCAGCTGGTACCGCTACCGCCAGCGGCCCGCGCTGGACGGCAATCCGAATTCGACCAAGGGTATCAGTTTCGAAGATTTCCTGCACGGCTACTGCAAGGGCAAACCGCCTGCCTTTGCCAATGTGGGCAGCCAGGCAAAGTTCCTCGAACCCCAGCCGAACGGCTGCAAGGTCAGCCATCTGTTCCGCTACGAAGACCAGGATGCGCTGAAAGCGTTTCTGGAACAGCGACTGGACACCGGAATACGACTGGAGCGCAAGAACGTCAGCCCTGCAGCGGAACTTTCGCTGAGCCAGGACGCCGAAGACCGGCTGCGGCGGAAACGGGCGGAGGAATTCTCGTTGTACGAAGCGATACCGCGCCGCTGAGACAAGCAAGCCGCCGGGACCGGCGGCTTATTCAGCGCAGTTCTCTTCAGACCTCAATGCAGCTGGGCGTGTACCGTCTCTGTCAGCTGCTTCAGCGAGAAGGGCTTGGGCAGGAATACCGAGTTCGGCACCTCCGGCTCCGCCTCGCCAAAGGCGCCCTCGGCGTAGCCGGACACAAAGACAACCCGGGTATCCGGCCGCTCCTTCAGCGCTTCGCGCACCCAGCTGGGACCGTCCATGCCGGGCATCACCACATCGGTGACAAAGACGTCAACGGTCAGACCGGGATCTTCCAGCGTGCGCAGTGCATCCTCGGCCGAATCCGCCTCCAGCACGGTATAGCCGCGCATCCGCAGCGCGCGGGAGGCAAAGGCCCGCACCGGCGCCTCGTCCTCCACCAGCAGCACCACACCCTCACCATGCTGATTTGCTGCGGTCTTGTCCTCCGCTTCTTTGGTCTTCTCTGCGGCCAGCGTGTCAGCCTGCTGCTTGAAGACAGGGAAGAACAGCGTGAACTGGGTGCCGTGCCCCTTGACCGAGTCGACAAAGATATAGCCGCCGGTCTGCTTGATGATGCCATAGGCCGTGGACAGACCCAGACCGGTGCCCTCGCCCGTGCGTTTGGTGGTGTAGAAAGGTTCGAACACCTTCTGCAACTTGTCAGGTGCGATCCCGACACCTTCGTCGGACACTTTAACCGTTACCCAATCTCCCGCAGGCACGGTGGCGCGGTTCCGCTCCAGCGGCTTGTCCAGCGAGAGGACCTCGGTCTCAACACGGATTTCGCCGCCTTGCGGCATCGCATCGCGCGCGTTCACAACCAGGTTCATCAGCACCTGTTCCAGCTGCCGCTTGTCGGCGCGGATCGATTTCATCACCGGGTCGTGGCTCAGGGTCAGCGTGACCTTCTCGCCCACCAGGCGGTTCAGAAGATGAGTCAGATCCGACAGCGTGTCGCGCACATCCAGGATCTCCGGCTGCAGGGTCTGTTTGCGCGAGAACGCCAGCAGCTGGCTGACCAGCGAGGCCGCGCGGTTGGCATTCTCGTGGATCTGGATAAGATCGCCATAGTCCTGATCGCCCTGATCATGGCGCAACAGCAGCAGGTCGCAGTGGCCGGATATCGCCGTCAGCAGGTTGTTGAAGTCATGCGCAACACCGCCGGCCAGCTGGCCGATTGCCTGCATTTTCTGGCTTTGCACAAACTGCGCTTCCAGCGTTTTCAGTTCCGTCGCGTCGTTCAGAACCGCGATCAGCACCGGCGTGCCTTCTTCGACCACGCGGGTGAGAGTGACCTGGACGAAGACTTCCTTGTCGGAACGCGACAGACGCAGGAATTCGGATTTGTTGGGGGCCAGCCCGTCAGCCGTATCGCGCAGCCAGTCGGACATCGGGCGGCCGAGGCCCTCCATCAGCTGGCCAAGTTTCAGGTTGGCGCAGCTTTCGACCCCCAGCAGGCGCAGCGCCATCCGGTTGGTGGTAAGGATCTCACCAGTGGGTGCAACCTTGAGGAAGGGAACCGGCAGCGCCTCCAGCCCGGCCTGCGCGGCGTCGAGCCCGCTTTCGTCCACTTGCATCAGGAACAGCTCGCTGCGGCCCTGGGTACGGTTGTTTTCGCTGACCAGAACCTGCACCGGCCCGTTTTTGGTGCTGAGCGTGTTGATCCGCCCCGGCAGAACCGGCAGCGCGGGGAACAGGCGGTCGGTGGACTTCACCCGTTCGCCGATCAGGCTGCGGGCGGCTTCGTTCATGAACAGAACCGCGCCGGTCCGGCCTACGGTGATCATCGGCACCGGCATAGTGTCCGCGCCGCGGCCATTGCTGCCGCGGTCCAGAATATCCTCCACCCGCCACAGGAAGCTGCTGCCATTCATCTGATGCACCGCCAGCCGGACATGGCCGCGCCGTGTCACGATATCCTCGCGCGCGGCACCATCGACGCGGGCACGGCTTTGCAGCCGGTACAGAACGGCGGACGGATTCGCCAGGATCGACCGCAAAGTGCCCGTCAGAGTTTCCCCGCCGCCATCCTGGAATCGCTTCACCGCCGCGCCGTTGCAGGCGTGGATGACCCCATCGCCGTCCGTGACAAAGCTGGGTGTGGCGTCTTTCTCGATGAAGCCAGTCAGAAGTTCCGCAGCCATCGCCCGTGCGTTCAGCCGCATGCGGGTCTGCACAATCATCAGAACCGCCACCGCGGTCAGCGTCAGTCCGACCATGATAAAGCCGCGGCTCATCCAATCGGGCAGCGGAAACAGCCAGGGGCCGGACATCAGCATCAGGGCCAGCAGCAAAGTGGCGGCCAGCCTGGCGTGTTCAGGCGCATAAACGCGCAGTTCCGGAACGGAAGTGTCTTGGCGACCGGACATTACGGCTCCATGGTCTTTGCTTGGTGACGCCATAACGCGGCGGTTCAGGTTAAAACCACGTTAATAAAAACAAAGGGTTTCCCAGCCGCGACCCTATCAACCGGTCTTTGCGCGCGTCAACACGGCAACATAGAACCCGTCTGTGCCCTGCTGCACCTGCCAGCTCTGCTCCGCCGTCAGGGACCACTCAGGCTGCTCCCGGATAAAGCGTTCAACTTGCAGCGTATTCTCCGCTTGAAGCATGGAGCACGTTGCATAGGCCAGCGTGCCGCCAGGGGCCGTGAGACCCGCCGCTTTGTGTAAAATTTCCGATTGGGTTTGCAGCAGGGCCTGCAAGGCCTCTGGCGTCAGCCGCCATTTACCCTCGGGCGCCCGCCGCCATGATCCGGAGCCGGAACAGGGCACGTCGCAGAGGACGAGATCAAAGGGGGCTGTGCGGTCAACATCCGTGGCGGAGAGAAGCGTCACCCGGGTGCCTGCCCGCGCGGCGCGCTCCGGCAGGTCCTTCATCCGCTTGGGATCGGCGTCATGGGCGTGCAGGCGGATCCGGGCGCGGGCCGCCATGGCAAGGCTCTTGCCGCCGCCGCCGGCGCAATAGTCGAGAACGGACATGCCATCCTGCAGCGGCAGCTGCTCAACCACCGCCTGGCTGGCCGCGTCCTGCAGCTCTACCAGACCGTCCGCGTAGGCCTTGGCATTGCGCAGCTTGCGGGCGCCTTCGGTGATCTCCAACGCAGTTGAAGCCGCGGGGTGCGGCTGGGTGGATATCCCCTCGGCAGCCAGAACGTCTTGAGCTTGCTCCATTGTGCCTCGGCTCGTGTTCACCCGCAGATGCACCGGAGCACGGCTGCGAAGGGCCTTCGCGGCAGTTTCGGCGTTCCGCCCGAGACTGGCACTGAATTCAGGCCACAGCCAATCGGGAATATCCAGCGCCTCAGCCCCTTCAGGCGGCGGTGGCAGTTGGCGTTCAGCCTCGCTCAGGGGCGCGGGGGCGTGGCCCTGCCCTGTGAAGACCTCATCCGGGTCCTGTCCGGCCTCGCGCAAGGCGCCAAGGATCAGCCCCCGCCCGCTGCGTGCACCGCCCAAGGCCGCGTGCGAGCGCAGGCAGCGTACGGCAGTGAACACATGGTCGCGCACCGCCGCACGGTCCTTGGAGCCGGCAAAGCGGCTGCGCCGGCCCCAGGAGGTCAGCGCCTTTTCCGCCGGCTCCCCCGCCAGCACCTGGTCGAGGATTTCAATGGCCGCCTGCAGGCGGGCGGCGGGGGTCATGCCCCTGCCCCAATTTCACACGCGGCCGTCATCAGTTTATCCCACCCGGTAGTTCGGCGCTTCGCGGGTGATCTGCACGTCGTGCACGTGGCTTTCCTTGAGCCCGGCGCCGGTGATGCGGACAAAGTTGCAGTTCTTGCGCATCTCATCAACGGTGGCACAGCCGGTGTAGCCCATTGCCGCACGCAGACCGCCCACCAGCTGGTGGATCACCGCGTTTGCGCCGCCTTTGTAGGGCACCTGGCCTTCAATGCCTTCCGGCACCAGCTTGTCGCTGGCCGCATCCTTCTGGAAGTAGCGGTCAGCGGAGCCGCGCGCCATCGCACCCATTGAGCCCATGCCGCGGTAGGATTTGTAGGAGCGGCCCTGGTACAGGATCACCTCGCCCGGGGACTCGTCAGTGCCCGCAATCATCGAACCGACCATCGCGCAGGATGCGCCGGCTGCGATCGCCTTGGCGAAGTCGCCGGAGAACTTGATGCCGCCATCCGCGATCACCGGAGTGTCGCCAGCGGCGCTTGCGCAATCCATGATCGCGGTCAGCTGGGGCACGCCAACGCCCGCCACCATGCGGGTGGTGCAGATCGAGCCCGGGCCGATGCCGACCTTAACCGCATCCGCGCCTGCGTCGATCAGCGCCCGGGTCGCTTCACCGGTGGCCACGTTGCCGGCAATCACCTGAACCTTGCTCGACAGCGCCTTGACCCGCTTCACGGCGTCGATCACGCCCGCGGAATGACCATGCGCCGTGTCAACCACGACGATATCAACACCCGCGTCGATCAGTGCCTCGGAGCGTTCGAAGCCGCTGTCGCCGACGGAGCTGGCGGCCGCCACACGCAGGCGGCCTAGCTCGTCCTTGCACGCGGTGGGGTTCAGAACCGCCTGTTCGGTGTCCTTTAGGGTCAAAAGGCCAGTCAGCTTGCCGTTCTTATCGGTAACCAGCAGCTTTTCGATCCGGCGCGCCTTCATCAGCGACTTGGCCTCTTCCAGATCGGCGGGCTCCTGCAGCATCGCCAGGTTGTCGGAGGTCATCATGACCGAGACCGGCGTGCTGTCATCGGAAGCAAAGCGCATATCGCGGTTTGTGACGATGCCGACGACGCGGCCGGAGCCGTCCACCACCGGGAAGCCGGTCACCCGGTAACGCTCCTGCAGCGCCTTGGCATCGGCCAGAGTCTGCTCGGCGGTCAGGGTGATGGGGTTGTAGACGATGCCGGAGACAAAGCGTTTCACCCGGCGCACTTCGCGGGCCTGCTCTTCGACGTTCAGGTTCTTGTGGATCACACCCATGCCGCCGGCCTGTGCCATCGCAATCGCCATCCGGGACTCAGTCACCGTGTCCATCGCCGAGCTGAGCAGCGGGATATTCAGCGACACCGACCGGGTAACCCGGGTGCGGGTGTCGGCGGTGTTCGGAAGCACGCTGGACGCGCCCGGCACCAAAAGAACATCATCAAAGGTGAGAGCCTCACGAATCTGCATTTGTCATCCCCATGCATAACCCCGTTTGGCGGTGACCCTATGGCACAGAACCGGCCGGGGGAAAAGAGGCAGAGGGCAAGAATTCCTGCGGTGCAGAAAACCCGGCATTTCCTGACTTGCATCAAGGACCTGTTTCACAGGAACGTTAGCACTGTGCTGCATCGAACCGCGAACAGGACTGCTCATGCCCGGACCACTGGAAAACATCACCATCCTTGACCTCACCCATGTGCTGGCCGGTCCCTATTGCTCCATGATCCTGTCCGACCTGGGCGCCAGGGTCATCAAGGTGGAGCGCCCCGGCGGCGGCGACGACACCCGCGCCTTCCCGCCGTTCAAGGACGGCGAAAGCGCCTATTTCGCCACCATCAACCACGGCAAGGAAAGCATCGCGCTGGATCTGAAGGCACCAAGGGACCGCGCCATTTTCGACCGGCTGCTGGCGCAAGCCGATGTGCTGCTGGAAAACTTCCGCCCTGGGGTGATGCAGCGGCTGGGCTACGGCTGGGACGCGCTGCACGCGAAGTATCCGCGGCTGATCTACGGTGCTGTCTCCGGCTTCGGCCACAGCGGGCCGGATGCCCTGAAACCGGCCTATGACATGGTGGTCCAGGCCCGCGGCGGGGTGATGTCGATCACCGGAGAAAAGAACCGCGAGCCGGTGCGGGTCGGCGCCTCGATCGGCGACATCGTGGCGGGCATGTTCCTGGGCCACGGCATCCTGGCGGCACTTCTGGACGTGCAGAAAACCGGCGAAGGCAAATTCGTTGATGTCGCCATGCTCGACAGCCAGCTGGCGCTGCTGGAGCACGCCATCGCCATCACCTCGGTGACCGGCGAAGCGCCGCAGCCCTCCGGCGCGCGCCACCCGTCGATCACCCCGTTTGAAACCTTTCACGCATCGGACGGGCTGTTTGTGATCGCCGCGGGCAACGACGCGCTGTTCGCCCGCCTCTGCGACGTTCTGGAGCTGCCGTTGGCCTCTGACCCGCGCTTTGCCACCAATCCCGCCCGCTGCGACAACGCCCGGCTTTTGAAGCGGCTGATTGAGGCCGTGACCCTTGACGGGACAAAGGCGCATTGGATTTCGCTGCTGACGGAGGCCGGTATTCCCACCGGACCGATCCAGACCGTCGATCAAGTGCTCAAGGATCCGCAGATCCTCGCCCGCAATATGGTCGTGGATGTGCTGGGAGATGATGGCCGCCCTGAATATTTGTCAGCTGGCAATCCGATCAAGATGACCGGCCTGCCGGACCCCGCAACCCGCCCCCCTGCCCCTCAGCTCGACGGCAGCCGGGCGCAGATTCTGGCGTGGCTGGAGGAGGTTGAAGGGCAGCAGCCCACCTGACGGCAAGACGCTCGAAATCCGCATTCCAAAGTCATCAATTTACAAAAATGCCGCCGGCAGACGGGAAAATGCCGCCCATTGCCTTTCGCTTGCCGCAAAAGCCCATATGCTCCGCCTAAATTGCGGAATGAGAAGGCCACAGGCATGACTGACGAACCCCTCGTTGTGTTTACCCCCTCCGGCAAGCGCGGGCGTTTCCCCGCGGGCACGCCGATCCTCACCGCCGCCCGGCAGCTGGGGGTCGATCTCGACTCGGTCTGCGGCGGCCGCGGGATCTGTTCCAAGTGCCAGATCACGCCCTCCTACGGAGAATTCCCCAAGCACGGCGTAACTGTTCAGGAAGGCGCGCTCAGCGAGTGGAACAAGGTCGAGCAGCGCTACAAGGACAAGCGCGGCCTGATCGACGGCCGCCGCCTGGGCTGCCAGGCCACCGTGCAGGGCGACGTCGTGATCGACGTTCCGCCGGAAAGCCAGGTCCACCGCCAGGTGGTCCGCAAGCGCGCCGAAGCCCGCGACATCACCATGAACCCATCTACCCGGCTCTATTATGTCGAGGTGGAAGAGCCCGACATGCATAAGCCTACCGGCGATATGGAGCGCCTGATTGAGGCGCTGGACAGCCAGTGGGGCCTGAAAGGTGTCAAAACCGACCTGCATATCCTGAGCGTTCTGCAGCCAGCCCTGCGCAAGGGCAACTGGAAGGTAACCGTCGCCGTGCATCTGGGCGATGCCAACCATCCGCCCAAGATCATGCACATCTGGCCCGGCTTCTACGAAGGCTCAGTCTACGGGCTGGCGGTTGATCTAGGCTCCACCACCATCGCTGCGCATCTTTGCGATCTGAAAACCGGTGAAGTGGTCGCCTCCTCCGGCATCATGAACCCGCAGATCCGCTTTGGCGAAGACCTGATGAGCCGCGTCTCCTATTCGATGATGAACAAGGGCGGCGACCAGGAAATGACCCGCGCGGTGCGCGAAGGCATGAACGCGCTGTTCACCCAGATCGCGGCTGAAGCGGAGATCGACAAAGCGCTGATCGTGGATGCGGTCTTTGTCTGCAACCCGGTGATGCACCACCTTTTCCTGGGCATCGACCCATTCGAGCTGGGCCAGGCACCGTTTGCGCTGGCAACCTCCAATTCGCTGGCACTGCGCGCGGTTGAGCTGGATTTGAACATCCACCCGGCTGCCCGCGTCTATCTGCTGCCCTGTATTGCCGGCCATGTCGGCGCCGATGCCGCCGCGGTGGCGCTGTCGGAAGCCCCGGACAAATCCGAGGATCTGGTTCTGGTCGTCGACGTGGGCACCAATGCCGAGATCCTGCTTGGCAATAAGGAAAAGGTCCTCGCCTGCTCCTCCCCCACCGGCCCCGCGTTCGAGGGCGCGCAAATCTCCAGCGGCCAGCGTGCCGCCCCCGGCGCCATCGAACGGGTCGAGATCAACCCCAAGACCAAGGAGCCCCGTTTCCGCGTCATCGGCTCCGAGATCTGGTCCGACGAGCCGGGATTTGCCGAATCCATTGCCACCACCGGCATCACCGGCATCTGCGGTTCCGGCATTATCGAGGCCATCGCCGAAATGCGCCTGGCCGGGGTGCTGGACGCTTCCGGCCTGATCGGCTCGGCTGAGCAGACCGGGTCGGCCCGTTGCATCCAGGACGGCCGAACCAACGCCTATATGCTGTGGGACGGCTCTGCCGAGGGCGGCCCGACCATCACCGTCACCAACCCGGACATCCGCGCCATTCAAATGGCCAAGGCGGCGCTGTATTCCGGCGCGCGTTTGCTGATGGATAAGTTCGGTGTCGACAAGGTGGACCGCGTGGTGCTCGCCGGTGCCTTCGGCGCGCATATCTCGGCCAAACACGCGATGGTGCTGGGGATGATCCCTGATTGCCAGCTGGACAAGGTCACCTCGGCTGGCAACGCCGCAGGCACCGGCGCCCGCATCGCGCTGCTGAACACCGAAGCGCGCGGCGAGATCGAGGAAACCGTTCGCAACATCGAAAAGATCGAAACCGCCGTGGAGCCCCGCTTCCAGGAGCACTTCGTGAACGCCTCGGCGATCCCGAACTCGGCCGAACCCTTTCCGATCCTGGAAACCGTGGTAACCCTGCCGCAGGTGAACTTCAACACCGGCGGCGGCGACAGCGAAGGGTCCGGAGGCCGCCGGCGCCGCCGCCGCGGCTGAAGACCAGAAGGCAGAAAATACCGCTGCAGCGCCCTTGACCTCCTTGGCGCTGCAGCATAATCCTGCTGTTCACAGGCGGGTATGATGTAATGGTAGCCTGTCAGCTTCCCAAGCTGAACGCGCGGGTTCGATTCCCGCTACCCGCTCCAGTTTCCGACGACACTTCAAAATGTTACCGCCATGCAGCCGGGCACGCCCGGTGCGTATCCGCCGGCAGCAAGCCTGCCGCGCGGCACAGGCCGAAGTGTGCTAAACTCGGACCATCTGCCTGCAAGGTGCGGGCGGCTTGGTTGAGAGGGTATCAGTATGACACGTCATTGTTTGACCGCAGCACTGCTTTGCGCGTTCAGCGCAGGAGCCGCACTGGCCGGCACGACCTGGGACCAAACGGGCAAAGGAACCGGAATCTCCACCAGTTCCGTAAACCAGATTGCCGAAGGCCACATGGTGATGCAGATCAGCAGTTCCTATGAAAATGTTGAAATGGATGAGGCTGAGCATCCGATGAATGGCGCCGCGGGCCCCTGTTTCGGGGCGGTTGAGGTCGCCTCTGGCCAGGTTGAGGGCGGCGGCATCTGCGCCTTTACCGACAGTGCCGGCGAAAAGGTCGTGCTGCACTGGGACGCCGAAGGCATGGACGACTCCGGCGCGCTGACCGGTAGCTGGACCCTGGGCGGAGGCAGCGGCCCGTGGGCTGATGCGCAGGGCGGCGGCACGTTTTCGTCCCTGACCGACCCCGAGACCGGCAAATTCGTGAACACCATCACCAGCAGCGTGACCATGCCCTAAGGCGGCGCGCGGTCCGGACCTGGCTGAGACCCTCGGGCAGAGCTCCGGCCCGGCGCCCCAGTGGCGGTCCGTCCGCTGAACTATTGCGCCTCTTGAACGAACGTGAGGAGCGCCCGGGTTGATCCGTCCGTCCCGTCAGCAGACCCCTCGCCACGCAATAGCGGAAGCAGGGAATTGGCCAGCTCCTTGCCCAGTTCAACACCCCATTGGTCAAAGGAGTTGATGCCGAGGATCACGCCTTCGACAAACACCCGGTGCTCATAAAGCGCGATGATCTGGCCCAGCACATGAGGCGTCAGCTGCGGGTAGACCAGCGTCGTGGAGGGCCGGTTGCCCGGGAACACCCGGTGGCGCGCCTGCCGGTCCAGTTCTGCGCCCTCATAGCCGGCGGCCTTCATCAGCGCGCAGGCCTCTTCCAGGCTGCGCCCGCGCATCAGCGCCTCGGACTGCGCCAGACAATTCACCACCAGCAACTGGTGGTGCTGGTCGAGCTCCGGCTCATGCCCCTTGGCTGCGACAAGAAACTCAGCAGGCACAACCGTGGTTCCCTGATGCAGCAGCTGGTAAAAAGCGTGCTGGCCGTTGGTTCCGGGCTCCCCCCAGACAACCGGGCCGGAGTTGTAGGGCAACGGCGTGCCGTCCATGGCCACGGATTTTCCGTTGGATTCCATCTCCAGTTGCTGCAGGTACGCCGGCAGGCGCCGCAGGCGCTGATCATAGGGCAGCACGGCGCGGGTCGGATAGCCGCAAACCTGATTGTGCCAGATCCCGGTCAGCGCCAGCATCACCGGCATGTTTTGCTCCCAGGGGGCCGCGCGGAAGTGATCGTCCATCGACTTGCCGCCTGCCAGGAAAGCCCGGAAATGCTCCGGCCCGACGGCCAGCATCAGGCTCAGCCCGATCGGCCCCCAGACCGAGTAGCGGCCGCCGACCCAATCCTCGAAACCGAACACATGCTCAGGCGGGATGCCAAAAGCTGCTGTTTCCTCCTCGGACGTCGACAGCGCGAGAAACTGGCGCGCCGGAGTGCCGCCGCCGGCCTCTACCCAGCGCCGGGCCGTGGCGGCATTGGTCATGGTTTCGACGGTGGTAAATGTCTTGGAGGCAACGATCACCAAAGTTGTTTTTGGATCAAGCCGCTGCAGGATGTCATTGATGTGCGCGCCGTCCACGTTGGACACGAAATGGCAGCGCGGGCCGTCATGGTACGGCGCCAGCGCCAGCGTCGCCATCACCGGCCCCAGATCGGAGCCGCCAATGCCGATATTAACCACATCGGTGAAGGTGCCGCCCGGCCCGGCCAGAGCACCCGAGCGCACCCGGCGCGCCAGATCCTCCATCCGCTCCAGTGTTTGCCGCAAAGGCGCCCGCACGTCCTCTCCATCGACCAGCAATTCCGGCCCGTCCGGGTCGCGCAAAGCAGTATGCAGCACCGCGCGCTGTTCCGTTTCGTTGATCTGCCCGCCGTCGAACATGGCCGCACGCCGCCCGGCCACGTCCCGATCCTCGCAAAGGGCAGTCAGGCCTTCCCGCACCTCCGCAGTGATCCGGGTTTTGGAATAATCGAACAACAGCGTTTCGAACCGCACGCTGAAACTGCTGGCGCGCTGCGGGTCCTCCTCAAAAAGTTCAGTTATATCTCCGCCGCATTTCTCTGCATGCAGCGTCTTCAAACCTTCAAACATACTTAGTTTTCCTGAAAATCAAGGTGCCCAATGGACGGAGGCCTCGGACAATACGGCCTGGACCGGCGCATCTTCCGGCGGCAAGGACATCGCTTGTTCGAGCGCCCGCCGTTTGGCATCGCCGAATATCACCAAATGTTTTGCAATCGCACCGTCCAGCACCCGTGCGGTCAGACTAACCCGGGGCTCCGGCTGGCTGTCCGGACGCATGACCGTGAGCGCAGGCGCATCCGGCTCCAAAGCCGCTTCAATACCCGCAGTGCCGGGGAACAGAGACGCAGTGTGCATGTCCTCGCCCATGCCCAGCAGCAGAACCGACAGCGGCAGCTCCGGCACCACCCGGCTCTCGAGTTCCGCCAGAACATCCTCAGGCTCGCGTTCCGGCACATGGAACGGCAGGAATTGCGCCGCAGACGCCCGGTTTTGCAGGAGCCGCGCCCGGATCATCGCAGCGTTGGACCGCGCGCTGTCCACGGGCACCCAGCGTTCGTCTGTCGCCATCACATGCACCCGGTCCCATTCGATGTCCGCAGCGCACAGATCGTCAAAGATGAGGCCCGGCGTGGACCCGCCAGCGACCGCAAAGGATACTGTATCGTGATGCAGAAGATGGGTTTTCAGATCCCCGGCGATTTCGTTCGCAACTTCAATCGCCAGCATGTCCTGGTCAGGGTACTCGTTGAATTTCATGGGTTTATCCCCCTCCATTCACGCCCATCGCGGCGCATCAGCAAATCGGCATCCCCGGGACCGGTACTGCCGCTTTCATAAGGTTTAGGCACATCGCCCCGGGACTTCCAGCCCGCAATCACCGGATCTGTCCAGGCCCAGGCCGCCTCCACTTCGTCCCCCCTCATAAACAACGTCTGGTTGCCGCGCACAACATCCATAATCAGCCGCTCGTAGGCATCCGGCGGATCGCCGCCCTCCGGCCCCAGCGCCTCGGCAAAGCTCATGTCCAAGGGCACGTCGATAAGCCGCATGCCGCCCTGCCCCGGCTCCTTGATGGTCACGCTGAGCGTGATCCCCTCATTCGGCTGCAAGCGGATCTTCAGGTGATTGGCATGGCGGCCCGCCTCGGCCCCGAAGATCGAATGCGGCGCGTCCTTGAACATCACGTTGATGACCGAAGAGCGGTTCACCAGCCGCTTGCCGGTGCGAAGGTAGAACGGCGTGCCCGCCCACCGCCAGTTGCTGATATGCGCCTTCAGCGCCACATAGCTCTCAGTCGTGCTGCGCGGGTTGCCGACCAGACCGCGGTAGGACGGATGCGGCGCCTCCGGGTCCAGCCGCGCCTGATACTGGCCGCGCACGATGTGATGCGGCTCCACCGGGTCCAGCGCGCGTATCACCTTCAGCTTCTCGTCGCGCACCGCGTCCGGATCGAATTTCGCGGGCGGCTCCATCGCGATCAGGCACAGAAGCTGCATCAGGTGGTTCTGCATCATGTCGCGCATGGCACCAGCGCGCTCATAGTATTCCTCGCGCCCCTCGACGCCAACGGTTTCGGCCACGGTGATCTGGATGTGATCGACATACTGGCTGTTCCAAAGCGGCTCGAACAGCATGTTGCCAAAGCGGACCGCCATCAGGTTCTGCACCGTTTCCTTGCCCAGGTAATGGTCAATCCGGTAGATCTGGCTTTCGTCAAAATGACTGGCGAGCGTCCGGTTCAACTCCCTTGCAGAGGCCAGATCGCGGCCAAAGGGTTTTTCCACCACGATCCGGGTCTGCGGCGTGGCAAGACCGTATCGGTGCAGGCGCTCCGCCAGCGGTCCGAACAGCGCCGGGCCGACAGAGAAATAGAACATGCTGATCCGCTGATCCGCTGCCCCTTCCAGCTCTTGCCCAAGCTGCTGCCAGCCCGACTCGCCCAAGGCATCCAGCGAAACGTAGCTGACCCGCTCCAGGAACGCCTCAAGCGCGCCTCCGCCACAAGCCTTGGGGCCTGCGTGCTCGCGGATCGATTCCGCAACAACAGTACGGTAGTCCGCGCTGCTCATGGCCGTGCGCGCGGCGCCGATGATCCGCTCACCGCCCGGCAGCTGGCCGGCGCAATGGCGGCGGAACAGCGCGGGCAGGATCTTGCGCTGCGCCAGATCGCCCGTGCCGCCGAAAATAACCAGGTCAAACGGGTCGACCGGTATCACACGCGAAACCATTATTGTTCTTCCTGTCTAAGCCGGTGCAAGCGCGGCACACCGCCGCTCACATCCCTGTCATGTGCCTGCCCGGCTGCTTTCATTTCCTGCCTAGTATAAGGTAGCTTCCGGCGAAAGAAACGCCTCAGAGGACATCTGCATGAAAGACCTGCAAAAACCCGTCGCGAACCTAGGCAAGTTTCAAGACGCTTACGTGACGGCAGACGGTCAGGAACGCGCCTCTGTTCCGCTCAGCGACCCGCAGACCCTTTGGTTCAACACCGGTACTCTGTGCAATATCGAATGCAGCAACTGCTATATCCTGAGCTCCCCTACCAACGATGCGCTGGTCTATCTGACCGAGGCTGAGGTGCAGAGCTATCTGGATCAGATCGCAGCACGCGGCTGGCCAATCCGCGAAATCGGCTTCACTGGCGGCGAGCCTTTCATGAACCCCGGGATGATCGCAATGACCCGCGCCGCGCTGGAGCGAGGGTTCGAGGTTCTGATCCTCACCAACGCCATGCGCCCGATGATGCGCAAACCGGTGAAGGCCGGGCTTCTGGACTTGCGCGAACGGTTTGGAGACAAGCTGACCCTGCGGATATCCGTCGATCACCACAGTGCGGCGCTGCACGACGAGGAGCGCGGCGCAGGCAGCTTTGCCAGGACCATCGAAGGCATGGAATGGCTGCGCGACAATGGTTTCCGGATGGCCGTGGCCGGCCGCACGGTCTGGGGGGAGAGCGAATCCGAAGCCCGCACCGGTTATGCCGCGCTGTTTGCCTCGCATGGCTTTGCAATCGACGCGCAGGATCCAGGCCAGACAGTGCTGTTTCCGGAAATGGATGAACGTGTGGAAGTTCCCGAAATCACAACCGCGTGCTGGGGCATTCTCAACAAAAGCCCGCAAGATGTCATGTGCGCGTCATCACGGATGGTGGTCAAACGCAAAGGCGCAGAGACACCCGCCGTTCTCGCCTGCACCCTGCTGCCCTACGCGCCGGAGTTCGAACTGGGGGCAACCTTGGCCGAGGCCGAACAGGCAGTGCAGTTGAACCACCCCCACTGCGCCAAGTTCTGCGTCCTTGGGGGGGCCAGCTGCTCCGCCTGACTGGCCGTTAGTACTCCCAGTCTCCGGTGGTGAAATTGGCGGCGCTCAACGTCACGTCGGTGGTGAATTCCACCAGCACGTTATCGCCATAGTACAGCTTGTTCTGGGCGTTGCTCATGTACAGGCGGTCTTCGCTGGCGTCCTCCCACTCCGACCTGTCGAAGGTCACGTCAGTGTTGCGGGAGATCGTTCCGGCGGCTTCGTCAGCGTCAAAAACAAACACATCATTCTGGGCTGAGAAGTCATCCAGAACCGCGACCGTGGAATAAGCGTCCAGCTCGATGAACAGCTCATCCTTGCCCGACCCGGTAGAGATCGTGTCGGCAGCGTTTTTAAAGCTGCCGGTCAGAATATAGATATCGTCGTTGCCCCCGCCCGCTTTCAGACGTTCTGAGTGCATCCCTTCCAGAACGATCGTGTCGGCGCCGGAACCGGTTCGGATATTCGCGGTCAAACCGTCAGGATAAGCAATGGTGGTTCCATTAATCACCACAGTATCCTTACCCTTGCCAGTGGAGACACTGAGGCCTGCGGTTACATTCCAGAACCCGTTGAATTCGAAGTAGTCACTGCCTGCGCCAGTGTTCACGCGCAGGTCGCTGACATCGTGCTCAGTTGAATACTCGACATGATCATTGCCGGCCAGGGTCTTGATCTTGACGGTTGCATCCCCCGCAGCCGCCCACTGCCGGATGTCCAGAGTGTCGTCCTGGCGGCCGGACCGGATAACGAAATCTCCATCGCCCGTGCTGGTCCCCAGGTCTATGCCGTAATCCCAATGCTCAACGGACCGGACGCTTGTCTCGATGTTGGAGAGGTCCAGAGTAAACCCGCCGGTGATCTGCGTGTCGATCTCCGAGGACACGGTGTCGTAGCCGGCGCCGCCGTTGAAGCTGAGCTGACTGTAGTCGCTCAGCGTGCTGCCGTTCATGAAATCGAAATTGAGCGTACCGAGCGTGTCGGCTCCGCCCCCGCCGAAGAACCGGTCTGACAAGTCGGGGTACAGCACGCCGTTCACGTCGTGATGGTAAATCGAAAACGTGTCGTCGCCGTCCCGGCCGTACAAGCTCTCGCGAATTGTTTGGGTGGCTTCCAGGTCGTTGTCGAACCTGGTTCCCAGAATGTATTTACGCATTAATTCCTGCCGTGCTTTCCGATTATTGACTGCCCGCAATTGTCTGGTGCCGCCCGAATCCGCCGCACTGCACCAGAGAACTTAACACGCATAGGAGTAAGGCCGCCGTTTGGTTCCCGCAATATCAAAGGAACTTCCCTGCGCCCCAAAGCCGCCAGCCTCCTTCAGGACAGGACCGGCCTAGTGGATCGGGAACTCGCCAACGACATTGCGCCATTGTCCCGGCCCGATCATCTTGCGGTGGGTAAAGCGCACCGAGTGCAAGGGCCCCTCGATCTCCCGGTGCCAGAATTCGATGAACTCAAACAGCCGCGGGTGATCCGGCGCAAGATCGTATTCCTGCCAGACAAACGTATTCAGAACATGGATGTAATCGGGCATCCGGTAGGTGAATTCCGCCGTGGTCAGCCCGTATCCTTTCAGCATCAGCTCGGTTTCGCTGGTCTCCATCTCTAGCCTCCAATTCTTACCCCCTCCTGTTGATGCTAGGGTGCAATTGGTTAATTTCCTCAAAAACAGTGCGTTACCACCGCGTGAACGGCTGGAATCCGGCAATTCCGGGCTGTGTGCTTGCGCCCCATATACGGTCTCTGATAGGGTGCGAACACAATATATAGAGCCAGAAGAAAGAGCGGGCAGCCAACGTGAGCGATACGCCGGAAACTCCTGAAAACATGGACGAAAACCTGCCGGAACGCCCGGCCTATGACGGGCCGACCGTTTCCATCGAAGCCGAGATGCGCAACTCGTATCTCGACTATGCGATGTCGGTCATCGTCAGCCGTGCAATTCCCGACCTGCGGGACGGCCTGAAACCGGTGCACCGCCGCATTCTCTATGCGATGCACGAATCCGGCAACACCCACGACAAGGCCTACCGCAAGTCGGCGCGCCCTGTCGGCGACGTGATGGGTAAATACCACCCGCACGGCGACAGCGCGATCTATGACGCGCTGGTGCGGATGGCGCAGGACTTCTCGATGTCGCTGCCGCTTCTGGACGGCCAGGGCAACTTCGGCTCGATGGACGGCGACAACCCGGCGGCCATGCGTTACACCGAGGTCCGCATGGACAAGCCCGCCGCGGCAATCCTGGCGGATATCGAAAAAGAAACCGTCGATTTCCAGGACAACTACGATGGCAAGGACCGCGAGCCGACCGTGCTCCCGGCCCGCTTCCCGAACATGCTGGTCAACGGCGCCGGCGGCATCGCGGTCGGCATGGCCACCAACATTCCGCCGCACAACCTGGGCGAAGTGGTCGACGCAACGCTTGCGCTGATCGACGACCCGGATCTGACCAGCGAGCAGCTGATCGAGTATATCCCCGGCCCCGACTTCCCGACCGGCGGTGTGATGCTGGGCCGCTCCGGTGCCCGCAAGGCCTATCTTGAGGGCCGCGGCAGCGTGATCATCCGCTCGAAAACCCGCGTCGAGGAGATCCGCAAGGACCGCTACGCCATTGTCGTGGACGAGATCCCCTATCAGGTGAACAAGGCCGCGATGATCGAGAAGATTGCCGAGCAGGTCCGCGAAAAGCGGATCGAGGGCGTGGCGCATGTGCAGGACGAATCCGACCGCAATGGCGTGCGTGTGGTGGTCGAGCTGAAGCGGGACGCAACGCCCGAGGTGGTGCTGAACCAGCTGTTCCGCTTCACCCCGATGCAGACCTCCTTCGGCTGCAACATGCTGGCGCTGAACGGCGGCCGGCCGGAGCAGCTGACGCTGCGCAAGTTCCTGACTTCCTTCATTGATTTCCGGGAGGACGTTGTCGCCCGCCGCACCGCGCACCTGTTGCGCAAAGCGCGTGAGCGCAGCCACATCCTGTGCGGTTTGGCTGTTGCGGTCTCCAACGTTGATGAAATCGTGGCAACGATCCGCTCTTCGGCAGATGCGGCTGAAGCGCGTGAAAAGCTGATGACCCGGCGCTGGCCGGCCGCCGACATCGCGGACTACATCCGCCTGATCGACGACCCGACCCACAAGATGAACGACGACGGGACCTATAACCTGTCCGAAACCCAGGCCCGCGCCATCCTGGAACTGCGCCTGCAGCGCCTGACCCAGATCGGCGTGAAAGAGGTTACCGACGAGCTGGAAGAACTGGCGGCCAAGATCAAGGAATACCTTGAGATTCTGTCCTCGCGGGAGCGCATCATGGGCATCATCGGCGATGAGCTGCGCGAAGTGCGCGACAACTTCGCCGTGCCGCGCCGCACCGAGATCGTCGACTGGTCCGGCGACATGGAGGACGAGGACCTGATCGAGCGCGAGGACATGGTGGTGACCGTGACCTCCGGCGGCTACATCAAGCGCACCCCGCTGGCCGATTTCCGCGCCCAGAAGCGCGGCGGCAAAGGCGTGTCGGGCATGCAGACCAAGGAAGAGGATGTGATCACCACCCTCTTTGTGGCAAACACCCATACCCAGCTGTTGTTCTTCACCACAGACGGCATGGTCTACAAGCTCAAGACCTGGCGCCTGCCGCAAGGCGGCCGCACCTCCAAGGGCAAAGCGATTGTGAACATCCTGCCGATCCCCACAGGCGTGTCCATCGCCGCCATCATGCCGGTCGATGTGCCGGATGAGGAATGGGAAAACCTGCAGGTGGTCTTTGCGACCTCCGGCGGCGACGTGCGCCGCAACCGGCTGTCGGATTTCACAAACGTCCGCCGCAACGGCAAGATCGCGATGAAGCTGCCGGAAGACGGCTCCGTCAAACTGGTGAACGTGCGCATCTGCTCGGAAGACGACGATGTGATGCTGTTCACCAATTCCGGCCGCGCCATCCGCTTCCGCTCCACCGACGTGCGGGTGTTCAACTCGCGCGAATCCACCGGTGTCCGCGGCATCAAGCTGACCGGCGAGGACAGCGTTGTCTCGATGTCCGTCATCCGCCACTCCAAGTACACACCGGAGCAGCGAACGGCCTACCTCAAGATGCGCCGGGCAATGGCCGGCCTGACCGACGACGCTGACGCTTCGGATGAGGATGCACCCGAGGATCCGAACTTCTCCACCGAGCTCTATGCAGAGATGTCGGCAGCGGAGAACCTGATCCTGACGATTACCGCGGGCGGCTCGGGCAAGCTGTCGTCCTCGCACGATTACCCGGTGCGCGGCCGCGGCGGCATGGGTGTCACCGCGATGGACAAGGCGATGCGCGGCGGTGAGATCGTGGCTTCCTTCCCGGTTGAGATGGACGACCAGATCATGCTGGCCACCTCCAAGGGTCAGTCGATCCGGGTGCCCGTCGATGGCATCTCCTTCCGCTCGCGCTCGGCCGGCGGCGTGCGGGTGTTCAACACCGGCAAGGGTGAGGAAGTGGTATCCGTCGCCTGGATCGCCGAAAACGGAGAGGAAGAGGACGGCGGCGAAGAATAAGCCCATCCCATTGGAAACGCTGAACGCCGTCCCGTTGCCGGGGCGGCGTTCGCTTTGTTAACGGCCCCCTAACGGGTTTCGGGCATTCTTGCGGTCAAGTTCCGTTTTCTCAGCAAGGGGATGCCCCATGAACTTGTATCACTGCTCCATCGACCTGCATCACGAAGCCAAGGCCCTGAGCTTTGCCAGCGCGGTTGAGCAATGGATAAGCTATCTGCAGGAACGCGGTGTGGTGCTGGGCTGGCGTCTGCTGCGGCGCAAGCTGAATTTGGCCAGCGACAATTGCCGGGACTTTCTTCTCGAAATCGAATTTCGTGACATGACCCAGCTCGACCAAGCCTTCCGCGTTCTGGGTGAACATGACGAGGAAGTGGAAAAGCTGTATTCAAATGTCACCGCCCTGATCGCCAGGGCGGAAATCGGCCTCTACCGGCCCTTCCCCGATCCGGAGCGGGCCGAACGGATGGCGTTGATCTGAGAACGGCCTCAGATCAGGGTTGGTGCCAGCACGAAGCTGGCAAAGATCAAGTAGGCTACGGCTGTATGCATCATTTTACTCTCTTCCACACGTCCCCACGTGCGCTAGAGAATACCGGATGAATACGGCATTTCCGGGGCAGCTGAATTCCCGCCGCCCCGTCACCTCAATCCCGCCGTGCGCGGAAGAGACTCACAGATCGTAAAGCAGACCGAATTTCTCTTCCAGATAGACCAAAAGCGGCTCTTGTCCGGGCTCCATGCCAGCCGCATGGATAATGGTCTCACGCGGGCTGCGCAAACCGCCATGCTGCTGCAGGTTTTGCTTCAGCCAGGCCGTAGCGCCTGAGGTATCACCCTCAGCCAGCTGTGCATCGAGACCGGGCAGATCCCGCCGCAGCGCCTGGTACAGGCAGCCGGCATAGACATTGCCCAGGCTGTAGGTCGGGAAATAACCGAACAGCCCGACCGACCAATGCACATCCTGCAGGCAGCCGTTGGACGGCTTGTCCACCGCATACCCGAAATCCGCCTCGAACCGGTCGTTCCAGGCCGCTTCCAGATCCGTCACCGCCAGATCGCCGCTCATAAGCGCGCGCTCCAGGCCAAACCTCAGCATGATATGGAGGTTGTATTGCAGCTCATCCGCTTCTGTCCGGATATAGCCTTTATGCACTGCGTTGACGGCGGCATAAAAGGCGTCCGCATCGGCAATCCCGAAATCGCCAAAGGCGGCTTTCATCTCCTCGAACAGCCAGCCGGTAAAGGCGCGGCTGCGGCCGATCTGGTTTTCATAGATCCGGCTTTGGCTTTCATGCACCCCCATCGACACACCGCTGCCCAGCGGGGTCAGCAGGTAATCACGGTTGATGTTCTGCTCATAGGCGCCGTGGCCGACCTCGTGGATGGTCGAGTAGAAGCAGTTGAACGGATCTGTCTCGCTGGTCCGGGTGGTGATCCGAACATCCAGGCCGGAGCCGGAGCTGAACGGATGCACCGCCTTGTCGACCCGTCCGTGCCCCATGTCATAGCCGAACACCTTGGCAATCTTTCGGGTGAGCTTCATCTGCGCGGCTTCGTCGAAGGTGCCTTGCAGGCCCCTTGGCGCGGGCTTGTCCAGAACCTTGGCGCGCAGCTCCACCAGCCGCGGGCGCATGGCGTCAAAGATCTCCGCGATCCCGGCGCCGGTCATGCCGTGCTCGTAATCCTCGACCATGGCGTCATAGACGTCGCCGCCCGCTGCCAGCGCCTGGCCCTCCTCGCGCTTCAGGGCGACAACTTCCTCCAGTACCGGCAAAAAGGCCGCGACATCCTCATCCGCCCGCGCCGCGGCCCATTTGCCCTGCGCCTCCGACGTGACCTGGGCGATCTTCTTGGCCAGATCGGCGGGCACCTTGACGGTGCGTTCATAGCTGCGGCGGATCTCGCGCAGCTGGGCGGCACCGGCCTCATCCGGCGCTTCGGCCTGCTCCAGCCACTCCGCCACCCGCGGGTCGGACCGGCGGGCATGCAGCACCGCTTCGATCGCGGCCATTTCCTCGCCCCGCTGCGGCGCCGCTCCGCGCGGCATCATGGTTTCCTGATCCCAGCCCAGACGGCCCGCGATCTGCCCCAGCGCCTGGGTTTCGCGCTGGAAGGCCATCAGTTCGTCAAATGCGCTCATGCGTCAGTGATCCTTGATTGAGGTTGCAATGGGATAGGCAGACAGGAACCGGGCGCGCAGGATCAGCACCCAGACGCCGATTGCCACCAGCTGATGGGTGATCGCGGCGTGCAGCGGCGCGGCATAAACCACGGTAATGATCCCCAGCAGCACCTGCACCGACAGCGCCGCAAAAACAGCGTTGAAGGCAAAACGGGTGCGCGCATGGGCAGAGCCGCGCCCGCGCAGCCAGGCCACCACGGCAAAGGCAAACAACAGATAGCCCGCCACCCGGTGGATGAACTGAACCAGCCCGGGGTTTTCAAAGAAGTTCTTCCAGACCGGCTCAATCATGAAGGGGTTCGGCGGGATCACCTGCCCGCCCATCAGCGGCCAGTCGGTATAGGACCGGCCCGCGTCGATGCCCGCAACCAGCGCGCCAAGCAGGATCTGCAGGAAGGCGAAATGCATCAGGCCGGTGGAGAGGCTGAACAGCTTTGCCTCCTTGGCGCGGCGCGCCTGCATCAGCTCGCGCTCCTCGCGGCCGAGCATCAGCACGTACCAGGCGATGAAGCCGAGGATTACGAACGCGAGCCCCAGATGCACCGCCAGCCGGTAGGAGGCAACGGCGGTCATCCCCTCGCCCTGGGTGACGCCAGAGGCAACCATCCACCAGCCGATAGCACCCTGCACGCCGCCAAGGATACCGGGCAGCAACAGCCGGCCAGTCCAGCCCGCCGGGATCTTGCGCGCGGCCAGGAAGCCGAGGAAGCCAACAGCCCAAACCACGCCAATGAACCGGCCCAGCTGGCGGTGGCCCCATTCCCACCAATAGATCTCTTTGAAATCAGACAGTTCCATCCATTGGTTCTGGATGCGCCACTGATCGATTTCCTTGTATTTGTCGAACTCCGACTGCCATTCCGCCTCGGACATCGGCGGGATGGCCCCGGTCACGGGGCGCCATTCGGTGATCGACAGACCGCTGTCAGTCAGGCGCGTCAGCCCGCCCACCACGATCATCGCAACCACCAGGCCAAACAGAACCATCAGCCAGGCGCGGATCGCCTTGCGGGCGCCGCCACGGCCGCGGTCGATCAGCCCCGGCTGCGCCGCGGGCGCGTCTTTCTTCTCGCCCTCGACCTCTTCGAAAATGCTGCGCTTGCTCATGCTTGCCTCTTTGTCTGTGCTGCCAAGCTAGGGGCGGTTTCGGAATTGGTCCAGAGCGGCTTATTCGCCGCCCCGCTCTTTCCAGCGGACCATCTGCCGCATGATCCCGTGCAGCATCTGCACGTCGGAGCGGGTCATCCGCATCCGGGACCACAGGTTGCGCAGGTTGGTCTTCATGCCCTCGGCCTTTTCCGGCGGATAGAAGAAGCCCGCGTCGTCCAGCCGCTCCTCGTAGTGCTCCACCAGCTTCTCGACCTCAACGCCGGTCGCCCAGTCGCCCTTGCGGCCCAGATCGGTGGTCTCATGCACCACATCGCCAGACTGGCGCATCCATTCATAGCCAGTGAGCAGCACGCATTGGCCCAGGTTCAGCGAGGCGTAAAGCGGGTTCACCGGCACAGAGATAATGGCGTTGGCCTTGGCGATATCCTCGTTCTCCAGACCGGCACGCTCAGGGCCGAACATCACCGCGACCTTCTCGCCCGCTGCGATCTTGTCTGCCGCAATCTGCATGGCGCGTTCCGGGCTGTAGATCGGCTTGGTCAGGCCGCGCTGGCGGGCGGTGGTGGCGAACACATAGGTGCAGTCGCCCAGCGCCTCCGGCACGTCCGCACACAGCTGCGCCTCGTCCAGCAGGCGGCCCGCGCCGGAGGACATTGCCACCGCCTTGGGGTTCGGCCAGCCGTCGCGCGGCGCCACGATGCGCATCCGGTCGAGCCCGAAATTCCACATCGCCCGCGCGGCGGCACCGATATTCTCGCCCATCTGCGGGCGGACAAGGACAAAGGCGGGCTGAGGGGTGTCGGTCGGCATGGCTGCAGGCATCCGTCTGTTGCGCGTTAAATCGGTAGTGCTGTAATCCCCGTGCGCGCCGGGGGCAAGGTCCGGCACCCGCGCAGGCCGTTTTTCCTGGCCCGTACCAGAGCGCAAATCCTTGCGTCCCGCAGCAAATACGGTAAACACCGTCCAATCGCCTGAACAATGGAGCACCATCATGGGAAGCCCTGCTAACGCACCGGAGCAGCCGCAGATCTACCTGATCTCCCCGCCGAGTTTCGAGCTGGGCAAATTCCCCGGTCTGCTGGCGCGGGTCCTGGATGAGGTCGACGTGGCCTGCGTGCGCCTGGATCTGGCCAGCCGCGATCAGGACACGCTGAGCCGCGCGGGCGACGCGCTGCGCGAAGTCACCATGGAGCGCGATGTGGCTCTGGTGATCTCGGACCATCAGATCCTGGCGGAACGGCTGGGCCTGGACGGCGTGCATCTGACGGACGCCTCCAAGTCCGTGCGCACGGCGCGCAAGGCACTGGGGCCGGATGCAATCGTCGGCTGCTTCTGCGGCGCGTCGCAGCACGACGGCATGGTGGCCGGCGAGGCGGGCGCGGATTACGTGAGCTTTGGCCCCGTAGGAACCTCCGGCCTGGGCGACGGAGCGCGGGCAGAGGCCGATCTGTTCGAATGGTGGTCGAAGATGATTGAAGTTCCGGTCGTTGCCGAAGGCGGGCTGACCGAGGAACTGGTGCGCGGTATCGCACCCAATACAGATTTCTTTGGCATCGGTGATGAGATCTGGCACGCGGAGGACCCGCTTGCAGCGCTCAAAGTTCTAATGCGGGCCATGGGCTGACCTTTAGGCAGCCGCTACAGAAACACCCGCTCCACGAACCAGTAACCGCCAATCATCGCGATGGTGACTGAGGCCGGGATCGCCACCCGGCCGCGGTATTTCGGGTGCCGCCCGAACCACAGGCGCACGCCCAGGTAGGCTGCGGCGATTACTGCCAGCTGGCCCAGCTCCACCCCCACGTTGAAGCCGATCAGCGCAGGCAGAAACTGGTTTTGCGGCAGTCCGAATGCCCCCAGCACGGAGGCAAAGCCCAACCCGTGCAAAAGCCCGAAGCCGAAGATCACGAATGTGCGCCAGCTGTGCAGCTTGCGGGCAAAGATGTTCTCGACCGCGACAAAGACAATTGACAGGGCAATCAGCGGCTCGACGATAGCGGCGCTGACGGAAACCATGCCCAGCGCGCCCAGCGCCAGGGTGATAGTATGGGCGACGGTGAACACGCTCACTTGCAGCAGCAGCGGTTTCACCCGCGGGCTGAGGAAGAACAGGCCCAGCACAAACAGGATATGATCCAGCCCCTTGGGCAGGATGTGAGTAAAGCCGACGGGGATATATTCCATGAAAGCCTCGACCGGCGTCTTGGCCGCACCTCCGCTCAGCGGGATCGGCGGCGAGGTCTCTCCCCCCTGCAGATATCCGGTATAGGGCTCCGCTACCCCGTTCTGCCGCAGCACCACTCCGCCCGAACCCGCGGGCCAGGCAATGCGCAGGCTGCGGGCCCCGGATGGGACCTCACCATGAAACACAAGAAAAGAAGCGCGCGGCAGGCTGGCGTCACCGACCTCCGGAATGGTGATCCGGGACAGGCTGAGGCCGATCCGGTCTGGCGCTTGAACGGAAAAGGTCTCAAGCCATTCCTCGGCAAAGAGCTGCACCATTGGTTCCAGCTCCTCCGCGCCCAGCGCGCGTAACTCGTCATAATCGGCGGCCTGTGCCGTCTGGTTGGTATCCTCAAGCCCGTCCAGATTTATCCCGGCAACAAATGCCTCGACGTTCAGCCTAAGCTCCAAGGAAATCCGGCCGTCCTCCACCCGGAAATCGGCTATCGCCGGAGTGACCTCATGGGCGCGGACACTTGCGGCGGCTATTGCAACCCAGCAGAACAGCAGCGCAAATATGATCCGCGGCCTCTTTAAGCCGCGACCGACAGCCAAGGACATTTCCATGCAATACCGCCTGTTCTGCTCAATTATCTGTGCCGGACTAGCCTATGGGGCCGCACCGGTATTATCCCACGAGTTTTGGATTGAGCCGGAGAAATATCAAGTGGAATCCGGCGAACCTTTGGTGGCGCGGCTGCTCAACGGTCAGGAGTTCAAGGGCGCTGAGCAACCCTATCTTGATCACCGGATCGCCCGGTTCGAGGTGATGCAGGGCACAGACACCCATCCCTACCATGGCCGGATGGGGGATATGCCGGCCTTTACACAGGACATGCCGCAAGACGGCCTCGCCGTGCTCATCCATCAGACGCAGCCGCAAACCCTGACATATGACACCTGGGAAGAGTTTCAGGCCTTCATCGACCACAAAGCGTTTGGCGATATCCGCACGCAGCATCTGGAGCGCGGGCTGGCGGAGGCGGGCTTCAGCGAGCAATACACCCGCTACGCAAAATCTCTGGTAGCGGTCCGGACAGGCAGAGGATCAGATGCGGCCACCGGGCTGGAGACAGAAATCGTTGCCCTGGCCAATCCCTATACCGATGATCTGTCCAACGGGCTGCCTGTCCGGGTGCTCTATCAGGGAGAGCCGCGGCCGCAAGCCCAGGTCGAGGTATTTGCCAAGGCCCCGGATGGCAGCGTTTCCATCAGCACCCAGCGGACCGATGCGCAGGGCGAAACCGCTGTCGCTGTGATGCCGGGGCATCAATACCTGCTGGACGCTGTTGTCCTTCGCCCGGCGCCCGGCGGGAAAGATTACGTATGGGAAAGCCTTTGGGCCGCCCTGACCTTTGCGGTGCCGCCCCGGTGAAGCCGCTTGCAGAGGCCTGCCAAAGGCGGCAATAGGTCAATATGACACAAGCCTCTGCCACACAGCCCCCCGCCATTCTGTGCATCGGGTCGGTCCTTTGGGACATCATCGGCCGCTGCACCACGGAAATGCAGCGCGGCTCGGATATGCCCGGCCGCATTACCCGCCTGCCCGGCGGGGTTGCCATGAACATTGCCATGACGCTGTCGCGGTTCGGCGTCCAGCCCGCGCTGCTGACCGCCGTGGGCCGCGACCCCGAAGGCGACGAGCTGATCCATGCCTGCGGCCATTTCGGGCTGATCACCGACCACATCTACCGCTCCGAGGACCTGCCCACCGACCGCTACATGGCGGTGGAGGGCGCCAACGGGCTGATCGCCGCCATTGCCGACGCCCATTCGCTGGAAGCCGCCGGAGACAAGATCCTGCGGCCGCTGTCCGACGGTTCACTGGGCACAGAGGCCGCGCCTTATGAGGGCCAGGTGGCGCTGGACGGAAACCTGACGCTGTCGCTGCTCGATGACATTGTCGCGAGCCCTGCCTTTGCCAAGGCCGACCTGCGCGTCGCGCCTGCCTCACCGGGCAAAGCGGAACGGCTGCGCCCGTTCCTGACCCGCACCCGCGGCACGCTCTATGTGAACCTTGAAGAGTCAGGCATCCTGTGCCAGGCGGAGTTCACCGACAGCGAAACCGCAGCCAAGGCGATGCTGGACCGCGGCGCCGCGCGGGTTCTGGTCACCGATGGCGGCTCCTCTGCCACCGTGGCCGACGCCGAGGGCACCATCACCCTGCACCCGCCCCGCGTGACAGTCGCCCGGGTCACCGGCGCCGGCGATACCTTCATGGCCGCCCATATCGTTGCCGAGGCACGGGGCGAAGACCGCAAAACCGCATTGGCGTCAGCCCTAAAGGCTGCGGCAACCTACGTTTCAGGAGAACCCCCGCTGTGATCGACATTCAGTATTCGTCCGAGGTCCAGGCTGCCAAGTCCGAAGGCCGTGCCATTGTTGCGCTGGAAAGCACCATCATCACCCACGGCATGCCCTATCCGCAGAACGTCGAGGTCGCGGCGCAGGTGGAGCAGGACATCCGCGATGCCGGCGCCGTCCCCGCCACCATGGCGGTGATCGCGGGCGTGCTGCACGTGGGTCTGGAGCCCGATCAGCTGCAAGCGCTGGGCCAGGCGAAAGGCGTCGCCAAGATTTCCCGCGCCGACATGCCCGCGTGCATCGCCACCGGCGGCACAGGTGCGACCACTGTGGCAGCCACCATGATCGCGGCGCGGCTGGCTGGCATCTCCGTCTTTGCCACGGGTGGCATCGGCGGCGTTCACAAAGGCGCTGAAACCACTTTCGACATTTCCGCCGACCTGATGGAGCTGGCACAGACCCCGGTTACCGTTGTGGCCGCAGGCGCCAAGGCGATCCTCGACCTGCCCAAAACCCTGGAAGTGCTGGAAACCCAGGGCGTTCCGGTCATTGCCTACGGGCAGGACAGCTTCCCAGCCTTCTGGTCGGCCCAATCGGAGCTGAAGGCGCCGCTGCGCATGGATGACCCGGCGCAGATCGCCCGCGCCCACGCGACCCGGCAGGCGATGGGCCTGCCCGGCGGCCAGCTGGTTGCCAACCCGATCCCGGCCGACGCCCAGATTTCGGCAGAAGACCTGGCCCCCGTCATCGCGCAGGCCCAGTCCGAGGCCGACGCCCAGGGCATCGCCGGCAAGGACGTGACACCTTTCCTGCTCAGCCGCATCTTCGAACTGACAGAGGGCCGTTCGCTGACCGCGAATATCGCGCTGGTGCGAAACAATGCCCGGCTGGCGGCACAGATTGCACAGGAACTCAACAATATCGCACAGTGAGTTGATTTTTGGGGCGGAAACCATTGCTCCGCCCCAAAACAGTGCCTAGGTTCCACCCGGAATTCCTGGAAAACTTATCTATGACCACGCCATTCGACGAAGAACCTCACCGCCGCAAGGGCCTGTTCGCAAGCCTGCGCGCCTCCTTCTTTACCGGCATCGTCGTGATCGCGCCGGTGGGGCTCACCATTTGGCTGTTGTGGTCGGTGATGGGCTGGATCGACAGCGTGGTGCTGCCGCTGGTTCCGCACACGTTCCGGCCAGAGCAATACATCGGCATCAACCTGCGCGGCGTCGGGCTGATCATCTTCCTGCTGTTCACAATTGTCGTCGGCTGGATCGCCAAGGGCATCCTGGGCCGCTCGCTGATCAGCTTTGCCGAAAGCCTGGTGGACCGGATGCCGGTGGTGCGCACCGTCTATTCCGGCATCAAGCAGATCTCCGAGACCGTCTTTGCCCAATCGGAGCGCAGTTTTGAAAAGGCGTGCCTGGTGCAATACCCGCGTAAGGGCATCTGGGCGATCGGCTTCATCTCGACCACCGCAAAGGGTGAGATCGCCAAGCGGGCGGAAACCAGCGGCGGGCTGGTGAGCGTCTTCCTCCCGACCACGCCGAACCCCACTTCGGGCTTCCTGCTGTTTGTGCCCGAAGAAGACGTGATCGAGCTGGACATGTCGGTGGAGGATTCCGCCAAGCTGGTGATCTCGGCGGGCCTGGTTTATCCGAACCCCAAGGATCCGTCGAAACCGGTGGAGAACGGCAAAAAGACCAAGGCTCTCGAAAAAGAAAACGCCTAGCCGAACATCGCGGGCAAATCGGCTGAAGACCGAACCCCGAGATTTTCCCGGTGCTGAGTCAGGAAACCCTCTGCCGCCTCCCGGCCTGCCTTTTTGAGCCTTGCCAGGATCTGCGGCACCGGGATCAGCTTGGTAGTGACCGACAGCTTCGTCATCAGGGCGTCGTCCGCAATCATGTGCACGCGCACTTGCTTCATCCGCCCCGGCTGAAGCGTGCCATCCGCCAGCAGCCGCTGCACAAAGTGGACCGCCCTCAGTTCCCGCAGAAGCGATGAGTTGAAGCTGATCTCATTCACCCGGTTGCGGATCTGCTGCGGCGTCTTGGGGATTTCCTCACGCTCCAGCGGGTTGATGTTCACGATCACCACATCCCCCGGCAGCGGTTCCTTGAACAGCGGAAACAAGGCCGGATTGCCGGTATAGCCGCCGTCCCAATAGGCCTCCATGCGGCCGGTGTCCGGGTCTTCGATCTCCACGGCCTGGAACATGTCCGGCAGGCAGGCGGAGGCAAGAATTGCATCCGTGCTGATTTCCTGCCCTTCGAAGATACGGATCTTGCCTGTCCGAACGCAGGTCGCGCAAACGAACAGCTCCGGACCGGCGCCTGCGCATACGTCCTCGAACCGGAATTTCTCCACCACCTCTCGCAGCGGGTTTTCGTAAAACGGGCCATAGTGATAAGGGGAGATCACCTGGCTCACCGCCTCCATCGGCGTGAAAGGCATAACGGCTTCCAAGGCCCCGGCCCAGGCCACCGCATCGAACCGCGTCAGCCAATGGGTGAACCTCATATCTCCCACGGCCCCCATGCGCTGCCACAGACCGTCCAGCGCCGCCTTGGCGCCCTGCCGCCCGCCCTGCACCATGCCGGACTTGAAGGCAGCCCCATTAAGCGCACCGGCCGATGTGCCGGTAATTCCGGCCACCTCTATTCCTTCATCCTCCAGCAGACGGTCCAGCACCCCCCAGGTGAACGCCCCATGCGCGCCGCCGCCCTGCAGGGCCAGATTGATCTTAACAGTCATACCCTGATCCGCCTCTTCATCTGGCTGAAAATATCCCGGGGGTGAATTGGCCGCCAGGCCAA